>NZ_JBSGHB010000001.1:117076-549786 GCF_053604195.1 Actinokineospora sp. NPDC004072
ACGACCCCGCTCGCCGTCGCGCCGCCGTGCCTTCCGCCGCTACCGCGCCCCCGCTGCTACCCGCCCGCTGCCGGGTCGCCCGCCACGACCCCGCTCGCCGCCGCGCCGCCGTGCCTTCCGCCGCTACCGCGCCCCCGCTGCTACTCACCCGCTGCCGGGTCGCCCGCCGCGACCCCGCTCGCCGTCGTGCCTTCCGCCGCTACTGCGCCCCCGCTACTACCACGCCACCGCTTCTACCCACCCACTGCCGCCCCGCCCGCCACCGCCCCGCCCGCCACCGCCCCGCCCGTCGCTGCGCTTCTTTGCTGCCCACTCACCTCGTTGCGGCACTAGCTGCGCCGCCTCGCCTCCGTGCCTTGTCTCGGCACCTGCGTCTTTCCGCTGCCCGCCCCCTCTCGGTCACACAATTTTCCTTTCCACTATTCACTATCTTGATAACGGGGAATCCCCCCCAGGGTGATGTGGAGGAGAGGGGCAAGGTGGAGTAGCTCCAGGCCCAAACAAAAGCGCCTCGAAGGGAGACCCGCTAAGGCCGACTCGCGTGAGGGCCGCTGCCTACACCAGTCGGCCGCCGCGGAGGCGGATGGTGAAGCCGGTGGGGGAGGGGGTGAGGGTGACCTCGATGTCCAACTGGTGGGTCAGCCAGAGGCCGAGGCCGCCCGATTCCTTCTGGACCGGCTGCAAGCCCGCGTACGGGTCCGCAGGACCGGGGCCCGTGTCGTGGACCGTGATCAACATTCGATCCGCCGTGGACCAGATTCGCAGGGTCGTCGGGGCTCCGCCGTGGATCAGGGCGTTGGTGGTGGCTTCGGAGGTGCCGAAGACCAGGTCGTCCTGGACTTGGGGTGGGAGGGCGGTGGGGGTGGTGGCTTCGACGGCTCGGCGGGCTTGGGCTGGGGACGGGTTGGTGAGGCTGACCTGGGGCGGGGTGGATTCCAGGGGATCGGGGATGGTGGGGGGCGGGGTGTAGGCGCTGGTGTAGCGGGGGTTGGGGACGCTCCGGCCGGACGGGGAGAGCAGGTGCGGATGGGTTCGCTCGACGGCGGATCTGACGTGGGGGGAGATCGCCGTCGCGTCGTAGAGGCAGACGCTGCGGATGGGGTAGTCGTCCCAGAGGGTGTTGACCGCCCATTCGTAGCGGTCCCAGCCGGTGAAGCGGCCGCCGTTGCCCTCGTGCGGGACGTCGCCCGCGATCCTGATCCGGGGGGCGCCCGCGGTGGTGTGCTCCTGGAACAGCTTGCGGTAGGAGGCGATCGCCCGCGCCGGGGTCGCGTACAGGGTGCGGCCGATGAAGCGGACGCCCGACGGGTTCGACACCCAGGTGCGCAGCAGCTCGGACTTGCGGTCGTCGTAGCCGATGATGATCGGCTCCCCGCAGGCCAGGCCCTCCTCGACGAACGGGACGATGAGCGCGCGGAACTCCGCGTCGGAGGCGTAGAAGCCCGCCTCGTGGTGGTGCCCTGCTCTCATGCCGCCACCCGTTCGACCCGCACGTGGCGCAGGTCGATGAAGTCGGACAGCCGGGCGGCGACCGGGCAGGGCGTCCACAGCACCGCCGACGAGCCCGCCCCGCCGAGGAGCGCGTCGAGGCGGGTGAGGGCGCGGTGGTCGATGAAGTGCAGGCCGCGGCCGTCGATCCGCAGCACGTCGGTGCGGAACAGGGGCAGGGTGCGGTCGAGGGTGGTGGTGAACGCGGTGACGCTGGAGGCGTCCAGCTCGCCGCTCAAGGCGAACTCGGCGGGGCCGTCGGCGTAGATGCGGAACAGGCTGGACCCGGCGTTGGTGAACGGGTGCAGGCAGACCAGCTCGGCGGCGGCCGACCGGCCCATCCGGTCGAGGTCGAAGGCGCAGGCCGCGGAGACCGGCCGCGTGCTCATCTGCTGGTCCATGAGGTACTCGAACCGCGCGTACGCCGCCCGGTGCTCGGGGGTGAGCGCCACGGCGGTGGCGTCCACGACCGAGCGGAGCCCGGTGCGCCCGTCGGCCACGGCCGCGTCCACCGCCCGCAGCCGCTTGCGGACCGTCGCGGCCGGGTCCACGGCGTCACCGTCGAAGTCGAAGAAGTCCTCGACCGCCGCGACCCGCAGGCCCGGCAGGTCGGCCAGCTCCCCGTCCCCGCCGACGAACTCCACGCGCTGGCCCTCCGCGATCCCGTCGGCGAGGTACTCCCGGGCCCGGGCGATGAACTCGGCGCGGTCCCGGTACGCCCAGCCCAGATGTCCGAACGGGCGCAGCCCGGCGGCCGAATCGACGACGCCGTGTGCGCGCATACGGGCACGATACCTCCCCCAGGTGCCTGCTCACCCGTCGGTGAGGAGCGCGTACGCCCGGACCGGGAACGTCCCCATCCCGACCATCGCCACCGGCGCGGCGTGGAAGCGGAACCCGGTGGCGGGCAGCCGGTCGAGGCCGCGCAGGTGCTCGACGACCGGCACGCCCGCGGCCAGCAGCGCGGTGTGGGTGGGCCGGGCCAGGTCGGCGAGGTCGTCGATGTTCACCGAGTCGATGCCGACCAGCGCGGGCTGCCGCTCGGCCAGCCACGCCGCGGCCGCCGCGGTGACGAACGGGTGGTCGGCCCCGCCGTAGGCCGGGGTGCGCCAGTGCCGGTCCCAGCCGGTGCGCACGAGCACGGCGCGGCCGGTCACGTCGTGGTCGGCGAAGGCGTCGACGTCGACGGCGCGGCCGGCGGCCTCGACCACCAGGCCGTCGAGGTCGACCAGCCGGGCGAGGTCGAGCCCGGCCAGGTCGGCGCCGCCGGGGAAGCGGTGGAAGGGGGCGTCGAGGTAGGTGCCGGTGTTGGAGAGCAGGGTGACGGTCCCGATCTGGAACTCCACGCCCTCGGCGTAGCGGCCGCGGGAGTCGGCGCGGCTGAGGTGGTCGCCGATCACCGGGCCGGGCAGTCCGGGGTAGGTGGTCATGCCGTGCTCGACCGCGTGGGCCAGATCGATGACTCGCTTCATGCGCCCATCATCGACGTATCGATGATGACTTCGAGCGTGCGGGGCCCGTGCACGCCCTCGACCCGCTCCAGCTCGATGTCGCTGGTGGCCGACGGGCCGCTGATCCAGGTCTGGGTGCGCACCCCGGCCAGCGCGGCCACCGCGTCGGGGACGCCGGGCACGACCTGGTCGGCGCGCACGACCACGACGTGGTGGTCGGGGACCAGGGTGAACGCGCGGGCGCCCTGGTCGGGGGCGTCGTGGTCGATGACGATCGTGCCGGTGTCGGCGATGGCGACCGCGCAGCCGGTGATGACCCCGGCGACCTGGTCCAGCTCGGCGACGGTGCGCGGGCGCCGGTCGCCGCCCCACGCGCGCGGGCAGCCGGGGGCGGCGGCGAAGGGCCTGCCGCCGATCGCGGCGGGGACGTCGTCGGTGAGGTGCACGATCGCCCGGTAGTCGCGCAGCACCTCGGCGAAGCGGTCGAGGTCGCCGGGGCCGCGGGAGCCCGCACGGCGGTACTCGCGGGGCACGATGGCGGTGGGCCGGTCGGTCAGGGCGCCGCGGATGCGGGCGAGGATGACGTCGCGGGCTGAGGTGGTCATCGGCTCTCCCACCAGTCGCGGAAGGGCTGGCGCGGGAACGGGGGCAGGTCGCGGGCGCGGGTCCAGCTCGACAGCGGGGGCGGCAGGGCGGAGCCGCGGCCGAGCAGGCGGCCGAGGCGGCCGGCGCGCAGGAGCCGCCGCCACCGCTTGTGGTCGGACATCGCCCACGCCGCGACGCGCATCGCGGCGGCCTCGGGGGCGGGCTTGGGGGCGCGGTCGCGCAGGTGCACCAGCATCGACGGGATGTCGATGGCGACCGGGCAGACCTCGTAGCAGACCCCGCACAGCGACGAGGCGAACGGCAGGGTCGCGTTGCGGTCGACCCCGGTGAGCTGGGGGGACAGGACCGCGCCGATGGGCCCGGGGTAGGTGGAGCCGTAGGCGTGGCCGCCGGTGCGCTCGTAGACCGGGCAGGAGTTGAGGCAGGCCGAGCAGCGGATGCAGCGCAGGGCGGCGCGGCCGCGGGGGTCGGCGAGGGTGGCGGTGCGGCCGTTGTCGACCAGCACGACGTGGCTGGTCTGGCCCTCGGTCGGCCCGGTCCACACCGAGGTGTAGGGGTTCATCCGCTCGCCGGTGGAGGAGCGGGGGAGCAGCTGCAGGAAGACCTCCAGGTCCTGCCAGCTGGGGAGCAGCTTCTCGATGCCGACCACGCTGATGAGGGTGCGCGGCAGCGTCAGGCACATGCGCCCGTTGCCCTCGGACTCGACCACGACCAGCGCGCCGGTCTCGGCGATGGCGAAGTTGGCCCCGGAGATGGCCACGTCCACGGTCAGGAATTTGTGGCGCAGGTGGGCGCGGGCGGCGTCGGCCAGCGCGCTGGGCTCGTCGGTCAGGCCGGTGGCGCCCATGCCGCGCTCGAAGATCTCGCGGATCTCGGCGCGGTTGCGGTGGATGGCCGGGACCAGGATGTGGCTGGGCCGGTCGTGCCCGAGCTGGATGATCAGCTCGGCGAGGTCGGTCTCCACGGCGTCGACGCCCGCGGCGGCCAGCGCCTCGTTGAGGCCGATCTCGGCGGTGGCCATCGACTTGACCTTGATGACCTCGCGCGTGCCGGTCGCGGTGACCAGGTCGGTGACGATGCGGGTGGCCTCGGCGGCGTCGCGGGCCCAGTGGACGGTCGTGCCGCGCTCGGTGAGGGCGGACTCGAACCGCAGCAGGTGGGTGTCGAGGTTGGCCAGCACGTCGTCCTTGATGGCCGCCCCGGCGGCGCGCAGGGCGGCCCAGTCGGGCAGCTCGTCGACGACGGCGGCGCGCTTGGCGCGGATCGTGCCGGTGGCCTTGGCCAGGTTGCGCCGCAGCTGCGGGTTGTCCAGCGCGGTGCGGGCGGCCTCGGGGAAGGGGGCGCCGGTGAGGTTGCCGGTGCCGCGGGGCATGCCGAGGTAGGTCATGTCGCCGCCAGGATCTCGGCCAGGTGCCGGGTCCGCACGCCGCTGCGCAGCCGGGACAGGCCGCCGCCGATGTGCATCAGGCAGGAGGAGTCCCCCGCGGTGAGCACCTTCGCGCCGGTGGCGGCGACGGCGGTCATCTTGTCGGCGAGCATGGCGGTGGAGGTGTCGGCGTTCTTCACCGCGAAGGTGCCGCCGAAGCCGCAGCAGGTCTCGGCGGCGGGCAGCTCCACCAGGTCGATGCCGCGCACGGCCCGCAGCAGCCGCAGCGGCCGGTCGCCGACGCCGAGGATGCGCAGCGAGTGGCAGGTGGGGTGGTAGGTGACGCGGTACGGGAAGTACGCCCCGACGTCGGTCACCCCGAGGATGTCGACCAGGAACTCCGAGAGCTCGTAGGTCTTGGCGGCGACGGCGGCCGCCGCGTCGGCCAGGCCGGGGTCGCCGTGCTCGCGGGCGACGGACTCGTGCTGGTGGCGGATCGAGCCCGCGCAGGAGCCCGACGGCGCGACCACGACGTCGGCGTCGGCGAAGGCGGCGACGTGGTTGGCCACCAGCGGCACGGCCTGCTCGGCGTAGCCGGTGTTGATGTGCATCTGCCCGCAGCAGGTCTGCCGCTGCGGCACGACCACCTCGTGGCCCAACCGCTCCAGCAGCGCCACGGTCGCCTTGCCGACGTCGGGGAACAGCCCGTCGACCAGGCACGTGACGAACAGCGCGACCCTCACACCCCGGCACTCTAGACGGCGATCGCCGAACCGACCCGCGGTGTCATTCGCGCGTGAGCAGGTCGGCGACGGCGTCCACCGAAAGGGTGCGGTAGCCGGCGTCGTCGAACAGGACGGTGATCCGGTCCTGACTGGACTCGGTGACCACGCCGTGCCCCCACTTGCTGTGGCGCACGGAGGCGTTCAGCGGGAACTCGGCGCTGGCCGGTCCCGTGGGGCGGGCGGTGCCCGCGTCGCAGTTGTCGCAGTTGCCGCACGGGTCGGGCAGGTCCTCGCCGAAGTAGGCGAGCAGGCGGATGCGCCTGCACCCGGTCGTCTCGGCGTAGGCGCGGACCATCTCCACCCGGGTGCGGACCAGCCGCTCGCGGGCCTCTGCGGTCTCGACCGCCCGGTCGACCGGGTCCGGGGCGTCGGTGGGGCGCAGCCTCCCCTCGGCGTCGGCGGTGACCGCGCCCGCCTCCTCCAGCAGGTTCATCGCCCGGGTGGTGCGGCCGGGGGCGGCGTCGACGGCGGCGCGGACCTCGCCCGGCGCCAGCGGCTCGTCGTGGGCGTCCAGCACGCGGGCGACCTCGCCGATGGTGTCCTCGGGGGTGCCCGACGCGGTGAGGAAGCGTTGCAGGCCCAGGTCCTCGGACCGGTAGCAGAGCACGGCGTCGGCGGGCTCGCCGTCGCGGCCCGCGCGGCCGATCTGCTGGTAGTAGGAGTCGAGGGAATCGGGCACCGAGGCGTGCACGACGAACCGCACGTCCGGCTTGTCGATGCCCATGCCGAACGCGGAGGTGGCCACCACGACGTCGACCGCGCCGCTCAGGAAGTCCTCGTGCACCCGCTCGCGGTCGCCCGCGGCCATGCCGGCGTGGTAGTGCGCCACCCGCACACCCGCGGCCGCCAGTTCCCCCGCGTAGTACTCGGTGTCCTTGCGCGTGGCGGCGTACAGCAAGCCGACGCCGGAGCGCTCGCGCACGGCGTCGACCACGGCGGCGCGCTTGCGGTCGTCGGAGGTGAACCGGTCGACGGCCAGGTGCAGGTTGGGCCGGTCGAAGCTGGCCATGACCTCGCGGTGGTCGCGCAGGCCCAGCCTGCGCGCGATGTCCTGGCGCACCGGCGGGGCGGCGGTGGCGGTGAGCGCGACGGCCCTGGGGTGGCCGAGCCGCTGCAGCACCGGTCCCAGGCGCAGGTAGTCGGGGCGGAAGTCGTGGCCCCAGGTGGAGACGCAGTGCGCCTCGTCCACCACGAACAGCGAGACCCCCAGCTCGGCCAGGGCGTCGACCAGCTCGTCCTTGGCCAGCTGCTCGGGGGAGAGGAAGACGTACTCGGCGGTGCCGTCGCCGAGCGCGGCCCACGCCGCGCGGTTCTCGGCCTCGGACTGCGCGGAGTTGAGCACCACGGCGTCGGGGGCGCGGCTGCCCTCGATGCCCTCCTGCTGGTCCTGCTGCAGGGCGATCAGCGGCGAGACGACCACCGTCGGGCCGTCGAGCAGCAGCGCGGGCACCTGGTAGATCGCCGACTTGCCCGCCCCGGTCGGCAGCACGGCGAGCACGTCGCGGCCCGCCATGATGTGCTCCATCGCCGCGAGCTGCTCGGGGTGCAGCCGGGGCCAGCCGAAGGTCTCCGCGGCCAGCCGCCGCAGCCGATCGCTTTGCGTCACCGCCCCGGCGTACCACCCGGGGCCGCGGTTCATGCCGGTCAGCGGGGGTGGTTGGGCAGGTTGTCCGGCGGCTCGATGCGCAGCGCCTTGGCGACGGGCACATCGGTGGAGGAGTGCAGGGCGATCGAGAGGGCGATGGTGACCGCCACCAGGTCGAACACCTCCTGGGCGTTGGGGATGCCCGACTGGAGGGCGAGCAGGCCGTAGATGACCGAGGCGAAGCCCTTGGGCCCGAACCAGGCCACGACGGTGCGCTCGGCGGGCGGCAGCGGGGTGCGCACCAGCGACAGCCCCATCGCCGCGGGCCGGACCACCAGGATGGCCAGGACCGCCACTGCCCAGGCGCCCGCGCCCAGGTGCAGCAGCCGGTCGGGGGTGATGAGCGCGCCGAAGACCAGCAGCGCGGCGAACTTGGTGACCTCGGAGAGCAGGTCACCGAAGCGCTCGAAGCAGGCGGCGGCCGTGGGGTCCAGGGTGGCCAGGGTGGACCCGGCGGCGAAGGCGGCCAGGTAGGGGTTGGCGTCGGTGAGGTGGCAGGTGGCGTAGAGGACGACCGCGACGGCCAGCGGGCCGAGGGCGTGCAGCCGCGGCTCCGCGGTGAGCACCCGCAGCCGCCACGCCGCGGTGACCACCGCGGGCACCGCGATCCCCAGCGCCAGCCCGGCGACCAGCTCCAGCGCGATCGTCCCCGGGTGCGGGTCCTGGTGGGCGGCGACGGCGAGGAAGACCAGCACGAACGGCAGCGCCAGCCCGTCGTTGAGCCCGGACTCGACGTTGAGCAGCCCCCGCACCCGGGCGGGGACGTCCCGGCGCCCGACGATCGCCGCGGCGAAGACCGGGTCGGTGGGCGACAGGATCGCCCCGAGCAGCAGCGCCGTCGCCCAGTCCAACCCGGCCAGGTAGTGCGCCGGGACCGCGATGCCGACCATCGTCAGCGGCATCGCCAGCCCCAGCGCCCGCCCGGACAGCCGCCACCCGTCCCGCAGCGCCCGCACGTTGGCCCGCTGCCCGTCGGTGAACAGCACGGTGAACAGCGCCAGGTCGGCCAGCCCGGTGAGGAACCCGCCGTCCACGGGCACCTCGACCCACCCCAACCCACCCGGCCCGATCACCGCCCCCGAGAGCAGGAACAGCAACGCCGTCGACAGCACCGTCCGCGCCGCCACCCCGGAGAGCGACACGCTCACCAGCAGCACCACGCCGAACGCCAGCACCAGGGCCACAGCCCCACCCTGCTGGACCCCGCCCCGCCGCGCTCGGCGGAGCTCCTCGCGCCGGTGCTCGACGCCTGCAACCACGCCACTGACGTGGCCTTCGGCGGTGGGGTGTTCTTCCGCCTACCGGCTGGCCTGCCACTCAGCCCGGGTGATGGCGTACTCGACCTCGCCGTGCTCGTCGCCGGGGATGGGGGTGGGCCAGGGCTGGTGGAAGGTGCGGATGTAGCGCAGGCCGGACTTCTCCATGACACGGCGGGAGGCGGTGTTGACGGTCATGGTCTCGGCGAAGACGCGGTGGACGCCGAGGGTGGTGAAGCCCTTGGCGATGAGCGCGCGGGAGCCCTCGGTGGCGAGGCCGCGGCCCCAGGCCGCGCGGCGCAGGCGGTAGCCCAGCTCGATGCCGTCGCGGTCGCCGTCGGGGTGCGGGCGGAAGTGGAACCAGCCGAGGAAGCCACCGCGCGCCTTGTCCACCGCGGCCCAGTAGCCGAAGTCGTCGCCGCGGTCGTAGTAGGACAGCCAGGCGGGGATGATCTCGTTGCGGACCTCCTCCCGCGGGGTGGGTTCGCCGCCGGAGAGGTAGCGCATCACCTCGGGGTCGCTGTCCAGGTCCACGATGAGGTCGACGTCGTCCGCGGTGAACCGGCGCAGGACCATCCGCTCGGTCTCCAGGTACACGTGCACGCGGCCATCGTCGGTGGCCGCGTGCACCGCGGGCCAGCGAATATCAGTAGACCGCCAGCTCGTAGAGCGAGTAGCCGTGCCGGGTGCCGCGCCGCTCGCCGTGCATCCGCACGTACCGCGCCTCGGTCGTCGGGAAGGTCAGCACGTCGAGGCCGCCGGTGCCTGCGGTCACCGCCGCTGCGGTGCGCCAGGTGGCGCCGTCGGTCGAGGTCTCGATGCGGTAGGCCGCGCCGTAGGCGGCCTCCCAGTGCAGGGCCACCCGGCTGACCGGCCGGACCGAGCCCAGGTCCACGCGCAGCCACTCGCCGTCGCGGTTGGTGCTGGCCCACCGGGTGCGCCGGTCGCCGTCGACGGCGCGGTGCGGCCGCAGGTCCTCCAGCAGGTTGAACTCCGAGCTGCTGGCCGTGGCGGCGCGCGCGAGGTTGACCGGCGGGGTGTGCGATTCCGCGGCGCCCATCGTGCGCAGGTACGCCTCCGCGCCGCGGATGAGGTCGTCGACGATCTCCGCGCCGCCCGCCTTGCGGATGTCCTCGATCCAGTCGGGCATCAGCCCGTAGTGGGCCATGCCGTCGTGGTTGACGTCCCAGGTGCGCTCGCCCATCGTGTACCGGTCGACCCGCACGGACCCGTCGGCGGAGGTGAACGGGTAGGTGACCGGGTCGCCGCCGGTGCGCGGGCCGGGCAGGCCGCCGATGCCGTTGGCGTCGATGCCGAAGCCGTAGCCGTCCACACCGTACTGGTCCCGTACCGGCTCGCTGCGCCGCCACTCCTGGGCGAACGCGGTCGCGCCGTGGCCGTACTGGGCGACCATGCCGCCGAGGGCGTAGATGCGCGGGAACAGCCGCGGGTCGCTCCAGCTGTGCGAGGACACCACGCCCGGGTAGCCCGCCTCCTCCAGGATGTCCAGCGTCCGGTCGGCGGCCTTGACGCTCATGTGGTCCAGCTCGACCAGCATCCCCCGCGCCATCATCCCGCGCACCATGTGCTCGCCGAGGTCCGACAGCCCGTTGACGTTGCAGTGCGGCGCGGGCGGGTACAGCGGCAGCGCGGGCACCAGCGGGGCGATCGGGTCGGGCAGGACGCCGTCGGGGGTGACGGTGTTGTCGGCCAGCTCGCCGGTGCACGTCCGCGCCTGCCAGAACCGGCCGGTGCTCAGGAAGTTGCCCGCGTTGACGAACACGCCCTGCGCCCCGGAGTCGAACCGCACGCCGCACAGCGCGTTGTCGTACTTGTGGCAGACGAACATCGACCGCACGCCCAGGGCGTGCATCTCGTCCAACCCGCGGTCGATGTCGGCCTTGCTGCACTGCGGGATGCCGAGGATCTGCCTGCACCCGAAGGGTTCCGAGGTCTCCACCCCGAGCAGCACGCCCAGCTTGCCGCTCTCGATGACCTGCCGGGCCTCCTCCTCGCTGCGCACGATCCGCAGCCACCCGCGCCCCGGGCCGCCGTTCTCGGCGTCGATGAACGCTTCCAGGTCGGTCATCATCCTGGCTTGCAGCCGCAGGGAGTCCATCTCCCCGCACGGCTGGCTCTTCAGCGGGTAGATCTCGCACAGCTGCCGGTTGGCCACCAGGTGGTTGACCATCAGCCGCAGCCCGCCGCGCCACGCCCGCTCAATCCACTTGTAGTAGGCGGCCTGGTGGGTCAGGGAGTCGTGGGCGGGCCAGTCGGCGAAGGTGGGCCAGCCGGTCGGGTCGTGGGTGCCCACGGGGCTGCCGTTGCGGGTGAAGTTCTCGAACCAGGCCAGCTCGCCGTTGGGGTGGTGGTCGCGGCAGTCGGTCAGCGCGGCGGCCGGGCCCTCCGGGTGGAACACCTCGCCGCAGATGAGGTTGCCGCCGAAGGCCACGTCCGACATGACGTGGTTGTGGGCGTCGAGCAGCCCGGAGACGCTCCCGTCGGGCAGCGTCCCGGCGAACGGCTCGCCGACCACCCCGACCTCCGACCCGGCGGCCGATGCCGGTGGCGACCCCTGCGCAGGCGGGGCGGCCAGCGCGCCGACGGCGGCCAGCACGGCCATCCCGAGGATCAGTGGACGACGGGACATGGCGGCCTCCTCCGCACCGGGGTGACGGCCGACCATACTCGTGAATCCGATTCACGTATAGGTCCGTTCCGGGGACGTGCGAAGGCCCGGCGCGCGGTGCGCGCCGGGCCTTGGCGGAAAGCGCCCGTCAGGCTTGCGTCGGGGACTTCAGGCAGTACAGCGTCTTCGGCTCCGGGTAGTCCAGCACGACGCCGTCCGGGCAGTCGTCCTCGGACTGGATCTTGGCGATCTTCATCGCGCCCGGGGTCGTGCACGGCGCCTTCGGGTAGCCCATCGACGAGCCCTCCAGCTGGTGGCACTCGCCGTCGAACAGGATCGGCACCAGGCACAGCTTCGAGTCCGGGCCGCGGCGGTTGCTCTCGGTGTACTCGTCGTACTTGCCGCCGCAGCTCTCCGAAGTGGACGACAGCACCTTGCCGACGGTGTAGTTCGCCTCCGGCGCGGTGCAGTCCACGGTGCTGAAGTCGGGGCTGCTCGCCGTGCCGGTCACGCTGGCGCAGTCACCCGCCTTCGTCTGCGCGGCGTCGCTGCCGAAGTAATTGATCGCGTAGGCCACGCCACCGGCAACCACGAGCGCGACGACGAAACCGAGCACGCGCTTGGCCACGCTCGGCTTCTTCCCGGGCGTGGTCGGCTGACCGGGCGTTTCAACAGTCATTTCAGAATCCCAGATATCCGTAGTTCCCCAGTACCTCGGTTGAGGTGCGCGGCGGATGTTAGCCAGGTCACGATCAGGTGTCGGACGCGGGGGCATCACCGGAACAGCCGGACCGGGACCGCGGCCGCCATCGCCGCCATGCCCGCGTCGTTGGGGTGCAGGTGGTCGCCGCTGTCGTAGTCGGGCCTGAGCCGCTGGTGATCGGCCGGATCGCGCAGCGCGCGGTCGAAATCGATCACGGCGTCGTAGTCGCCGCTGCCGCGGATCCAGGCGTTGACGGCTTGGCGCTTGGCCTCGTTCTCCGGGCTGTAGAAGCCGAGCGTGTCGTTCTTGAACGGCGTGATGGTGCCGCCGTAGACGCGCAGGCCAGCCGCGTGCGCGCGGGCGATGAGCTGCTGGTGCGCGCCGATGATCTCCTCGGCGGTGACCGCCTCCGACAGCGGGGCCGAGGTCCCCGGGTGGCCGAGGTCGTTGACCCCGAGCAGCACGATGACGTGCTCCACGCCGGGCTGGGCCAGCACATCCCGGTCGAAGCGGCGCAGCGCGGCCTGCCCGAAGTACGCCGCGTAGCCCTCGGCGGGGTGGCCTGCGGGCGGGTTCGGGTCGTGCAGCAGCCGGTTGCCCGCCACGCCCAGGTTGAGCATCCCGGTGTGCGGCAGGCGTTCGGCGAGCAGGTCGGGGTAGCGGTGGTTGGCGCCGACGGCGGTCTCGGCGCCGTTGGTGATCGAGTCGCCCAGCGCCACCACCGCGGCCGCACGCGGGTGTCGGGTGTGGACGATCACACCGGAGAGGAAGTACCACTGGGTGATCGTGTCCGTCGCCGTGACCGATCGATCACCCGTGGTGTTGCCCGATGAGATCACGTTCTCCTGGTAGGCGAATCCGTGCACAGTGGTCACCCGGGTGGCCGCCGGCAGGTAGATGCTGATCACCAGGTCGGCGGCCGCGGGCAGGCGCAGGTCCACCGGGTCGCTGAGCAGGGGGGCGCCCGCGGGGACCGCCACCGCGCGCAGGCCGCCGAAGGTCACCGCGCGGTCGGTCGCCGGATCGATGTCGGTGCCCGTCGCGCCCGCGCGGCGGGCGACCCGCACCTCGCCGACGCGCAGCGGGGTGCTGCCGAACTCGTTGGTCAGGCGCAGCCGCACCCGGTCGCCGCCGATGCTGGTGCGCACGACCTGCCGCACGGTCTGGTCGCGCAGCTCCCTGGTCGCGGACGCGGGCGTCGCGGTGGGCACGGCGGCCCAGGTGCCGACCCACTTCGGCTGCGGGCTGGCGGCGCCCGTCGTCGTCCAGCCGCCGAGCAGCAGGGCCAAGGCGGTCAACAGCAGGACCAGGCGAGAGGATCGGGGCATGGGACGCCTCCTCGGCGATCCGGAAAGTTTCCGGAAGAACCTAGAAGCGCTCGCCCCGCGGTGTCAACGATCGGCGGGCGGGGCCGTGCTGTCGCGGACCACCAGCTCGGTGGCCAGCTCCACGCGCGGGCTGTCGATCTCCTCGCCCGCCAGCAGCCGCCGCACCGTGCGCACGGCCAGCTTGCCCATCTCGGCCATCGGCTGGCGGATGGTGGTCAGCGGCGGGGCCGACCAGCGCGCCTCCGGCAGGTCGTCGAAGCCGACCACGCTGACGTCCTCGGGCACCCGCAGCCCCCGCCGCCGCAGCGCCTCGCACACCCCGAGCGCCATCTGGTCGCTGGCGGCGAACACCGCCGTCGGCGGCGCGTCCAGCGCCCACAGCCGCTCGCCTGCCCGGAACCCGGACTCGTAGTCGAACGCGCCCGGGGCGATCAGCTCCGGGTCGACGGCCAGGCCCGCGGTCTCCAGCCCGGCCCGGTAGCCGTCCAGCCGGGCCCGGCTGCACCACAGCTCCGGGCGCCCGGCGACGAACCCGATGCGCCGGTGGCCCAGCCGGATCAGGTGCTCGGTCGCGGTCAGCCCGCCCGCCCAGTTCGTCGCGCCGATGGTCGGCACGTCCAGGCTCGGCACGCCGGCCGGGTCGACCACGACCGCGGGCACGTGCAGGTCGCGCAGCTCGGCGTGCAGGGCGGGGTCGAGGTCGGTGGTCACCAGGATCGCCCCGTCGCTGGCCCGCGCGCGCACGTTGTCCAGCCACTGCCGCGTCGAGCCGGAGTGCCGGTGGATCGCGGAGACGACGGTGCCGATCCCGGCCGCGTGCGCGGCGTCCTCCACGCCCCGGATGATCTCCACCGCCCACGGGCTGTCCAGGTCGTTGAAGACCAGGTCGAGCAGGCCGATGCCGCTGGGGGCCGCCCCCCGCCTGCGGTAGCCGTGGTCGCGCAGCAGGGCCTCGACCCGCTCCCGGGTCGCCGGGGCGACGTCGCCCCGGCCGTTGAGCACACGCGAGACCGTGGGGGCGGAGACCCCGGCCGCCGCGGCGATGTCCGAGATCGTCACGGCGGGACGCTGGCTGGCCACGGGCTCCTCCTTCTCGACCGATCGGGCCTTGACGGTCGCACAGCGCGCACTCTAGCGTTCCGCGGCAGCGCATTCCGGAATATTGCCGAAATTTATCGCTGGGGATACCGGAGAAGCAGGAGACTCGATGAAGCCCCTCCGCATGGTCACCACCGCACTGCTCGCCACGGCGCTGGCCGTCCCGCTCGTGGTCCCGGCCACCGCGACGGCCCTGGAGCGCCCCCAGCCGCCCGGCCAGGCCAAGAAGGACACCCTGCGGTGGGCGGCGCCCAAGGGGTTCGTGATCGGCACGGCGGTCGCGGGCGGCGGCCACCACGAGAGCCAGCCCTACCCCGACCCCTTCAGCTCCGACCAGCCCTACCGCGCGGCGCTGGCCGCGGAGTTCAGCTCGGTCTCCCCCGAGAACCAGATGAAGTGGGAGTACATCCACCCCGAGCGCGACCGTTACAACTTCGCCGCCGCCGACGCCATCGTCGACTTCGCCCGCCGCAACGGCCAGGTCGTGCGCGGGCACACCCTGCTGTGGCACAGCCAGAACCCGGCATGGCTGGAGCAGGGCGACTTCACCGCCGAGGAGCTGCGCGCGATCCTGCGCGAGCACATCACCACCGTCGTCGGCCGCTACAAGGGCCGCATCCACCAGTGGGACGTCGCCAACGAGATCTTCGACGACGCGGGCAACCTGCGCACCCGGGACAACATCTGGATCCGCGAGCTCGGCCCGGGCATCGTCGCCGACGCCTTCCGCTGGGCCCGCCAGGCCGACCCCAAGGCGCAGCTGTTCTTCAACGACTACGGCGTCGAGGGCATCAACGCCAAGAGCAACGCCTACCTGGCGCTGGTCAAGCAGTTCCAGGCCGACGGCGTGCCGGTCGACGGCTTCTCCGCCCAGGCGCACCTGAGCCTGCGCTACGGCTTCCCCGCCGACCTCGCCGACAACCTGCGCCGCTTCGCCCGCTTGGGCCTGCGCACCGCGATCACCGAGGTGGACGTGCGGATGGACCTGCCTGCGAGCGGCGCCCCGACCCAGGAGCAGCTGGCCAAGCAGGCCGAGTACTACCAGCGCGCGCTGGACGCCTGCCTGAGCGTGCGCGGCTGCGACTCCTTCACCATCTGGGGCTTCACCGACAAGTACTCGTGGGTGCCGGTGTTCTTCCCCGCCGAGGGCGCGGCCACGGTCATGTGGGACGACCTGACCCGCAAGCCCGCCTACTCCGCGCTGCGGCAGTCGTTGCAGGAAGCCGCGGACTGGCGCAGGTAGCCCCCGCCCGCTCCGCTAGCCCCAGATCCGGCGCCCCGCGAGCCAGGTGCCCAGCACCTCGACGTCCGCGGGGCGCTCGGCCGTGGTCGGGTCGGCCGACAGCAGCACCAGGTCGGCCTGCTTGCCCACGGCGATGGCGCCGCGCTCGTGCTCGGCGAAGGCCTGGTAGGCCGAGCCCGCGGTGTAGGCGGTCAGCGCGGTCTCGCCGTCGATGCGCTGCTCGGGGACCCAGCCGCCGGGCGGGTCGCCCGCGAGGGTCTGCCGGGTCATGGCGACGTGGATGCCGTCGAGCGGGCGCAGCGAGTCCACCGGCCAGTCGCTGCCGAAGGACACCCGGGTCGCCGCGGCCAGGGTCCGGATCGGGTACTGGGCCGCGGCGCGCTCGGGTCCGATGCGGGGGATGGTCAGCTCGGTCTGGGCCGGGTCGAGCTGGGCCCAGTACGGCTGCAGGTTGGCGATCACCCCCAGCGCGGCGAACCTCGGCACGTCGGCCGGGTCGACCAGCTGCACGTGGGTGATCACCGGCCTGCGGTCCCGCGGCGGGTTCACCGCGGCCGCGTGCTCGATGGCGTCGAGCGCCATCCGCACGCCCGCGTCGCCGATGGCGTGCAGGTGCAGCTGGAAGCCGTCGGCGTCGAAGGCGGCCGCCGCGGCCAGCAGCTCGGGCCGGGGCCACACCGGCGCGCCGTGGGTGCACGAGCCCGCGTAGGGGGCGAGCAGCGCGGCGGTCTCGGTCTCGATCACCCCGTCGGTGAAGAACTTGACCGCGCCCGCGGTGACCAGGTCGGTGCGCACCCGCTCGCGTTCGAGCCGGAAGAGGGGGCGCTGGTCGCGCCAGTGGTCGGGGTCGGCGCGCAGGGCCAGCGACACCCGCAGGCCGGGGTTGGCCAGGTAGGCGTCGGCGAACCCGGAGCCGAGGTCGACCCAGGCGTCCTGCACCCAGGTCACCCCGGCGGCGGCGTAGTCGGCGAAAGCCGAGCGCACCGCGGCGCCCAGGTCGGACAGGCCGGGCGGGACACGGCGCAGCACCAGGTCGCAGGCCGCCCACTCGCGCAGCGTGCCCATCGGCTCCCGCACGATGCCCTCGACCGGCGAGTCGAGCGCCCCGGCCAGCTCCAGCGCCACCGTGTTGCACCAGACCGCGTGGTAGTCGCCCGCCCGCAGCACCACGGGCCGGTCGGGCACCGCGGCGTCGAGCCAGCGGGCGTCGAAGACCCCGTCGGGCGCCAGGGTCGGGTCGTAGCCCGCGCCCACGATCCACGGCTCGTCCGGGTGGGCGTCGGCGTAGTCCCGTACGGCCGCGACGACGGCATCGATGCTGCCGCGGCCGCTGACCGGCGGGCCCTGCCGCTGGAGCCCGCCGAAGATCGGGTGGGCGTGCCCGTCGCCGAAGGCGGGCATGAGGAAGCCGCCCGCCAGGTCGACTTCCACGTCACCGCGCGCGTCCGCCCCGACGGCGACCACCCGCCCACCACGCACGGCAATTGCGTCGGTGCGCCCAGTTCGCCCGGTCCACACGGTCCCGCCGCGGAAGACGGCGGTCGAGGTCTCGATCACGCCCGTATCCTGCCCGGCAGTGCTCCACGTCATGGGGTGCGGGGCAGTTGATCACGTAGTATGCCCAACCGAGTACTCGCGTCCCCCGGGGGAAGTCCGGTCGAATTCCGGCGCTGTCCCGCAACGGTAGGCCACCTCGTGGCGAGCCCGAACACCCGAGGACGCGATCTGCTCCGGACACCGTCGAGGACAGCGGGTCGGGGCCTGGCAACCGGGCTTCGTTCGCGCCATTTGAAGGGCGTGATCACATGGGCGTGCGCACAGCCGCCGGGGTCGCCATCGCGTTGGCGCTGGTCGTGGGGACCGCGCCGGTCGCAGCGGCGCAGCAGGAGCGGGTGGCCCCCGCCGAGGCCGCGGCCGCCTGGCTGGCGGGCCGGTTGGTCGGCGGCACCCACATGACCACCGAGTTCGACGGCACCGCCTACCCCGACCACGGCCTGACCGCCGATGTCGTGCTGGCCCTCGACGCGGGCGGCGTCGCCCAGGACGCCGCCGCGGCGGCCACCGGCTGGCTGGCCGCCAACAGCGGCGCCTACCTCGGCGAAGGCGGCGAGGCCTACGCCGGGGCGCACGCCAAGCTCGCCATCGTCGCCCAGGCCCAGGGCGCCGACCCCACCGACTTCGGCGGCGTCGACCTGATCGCCCGGCTCAAGTCCCTGCAGACCGAATCCGGCCGGTTCAGCGACAAGTCGGAGTTCGGCGACTACAGCAACGGCATCAGCCAGTCCCTCGCCGTGCTGGCCCTGCACCGCGCGGGCGGCGCGCCCGCCGAGGCCGTCGACTTCCTCGCAGGCGCGGCCTGCCCGGACGGCGGCTTCCGGCTGTTCATCGACGACAGCCCCTGCGTGTCCGATGTGGACACCACCGGCTACGCCGTCCAGGCGCTGCTGGCCGTCGGCCGCGACGCGGACGCGGCGCTGGACTGGCTGGAGGCCAAGCAGCAGGCCGACGGCGGCTTCCCCGGCTCGGGCCCGACCCCGGGCGTCAACGCCAACAGCACCGGCCTCGCCGCGACCGCGCTGGCCGCGGGCGGCCGCGACGCCGCCGCGGCCAAGGCGGTGGCCTACCTGCTCAAGCGCCAGGTCGACTGCGGCGGCGCGCCCGCCGCGCGCGGCGCGATCGCCTACGACACCAGCGGCTTCGACGCCGCGACCGCCGCCCGCGCCACCTCGCAGGCGATCTCGGGCTTCACCGGCGTGTCCCTGGCCGAGGTGACCGCCGACGGCGCGTCGGCCGACGCGCGCGGGCTGGTCTGCGCCACCCGGCCGCCCGCGTCCAGCACCACCACGACCACCACGACCGCGACCACCACGCCCGTGACGACCGCGCCTGCCGCGACCACGACGACGACCGCCGGGGGCGTCGTGCCCGCCGGGGACATCGACGACCTGGCCGACACCGGCGTGGAGGTCGGCCCTGCGGTCGGCCTGGGCGCGCTGCTGGTGCTCGCCGGCGCCGGGCTGCTGATCGTCGTCCGCCGCCGACTCGCGTCGTGAGGCGCTGGTCCGCCCTGGTCGCCGCGCTGGCCGCGATCGCATCCGCCGCGGCGTGGACGCCCGCCGCGGCGGCCGCGCCGTGCTCGGCGGGCGGCGGGGTGACCGTCGTGGTCGACTTCGGCGCCCTGGGCGGGGGAGCCCAGGTCGGCTGCGCCCCCGGCGACCCGGCCAGCGGGCTGCGGGCGTTGGCCGGTGCGGGCTACGGCTACACCGGGGTGCAGAGCCACCCCGGCATGGTGTGCAAGATCAACGGCCAGCCCGCGGCCGACCCGTGCAGGCGACCGCCGCCGACCACGGCGTACTGGTCGTACTGGTACGCCACCCCGGGCGGCTCCTGGACCTACAGCTCGGCCGGGGGCGGCTACCGCGACCCGGCCCCGGGCACGGTCGACGGCTGGGCGTTCGGCGCGGGCTCCCCGCCCGGCATCGCCCCGCCCGCCGCCCCGGCCCCGCCCAAGCCGCCCGCGCCGAAGCCGCCCGCGGCCACGGAGACCGCCCAGCCCACCCAGCGCCCGGAGCCGACGAGCCGGGGCCAGGCCGCGGGCAGGCCCTCGACCAGCGCCGCCACGGCGACGCCTACGGCAACGTCCACCGCGTCGTCGCCGACAACCGCATCGGCGACGACCGCCCCGGCGACCAGCTCAACGGCCACGACGACCACCACGACAGCGGTCCTGGCCGACGTGGCCCCGAGCGCGGCCGAGCCCGCGGGCGGCGGGCCGACCGGGTTCGTCATCGGCGCAGGCGCCGTGGTCCTGCTCGGCGGGCTCGCCGTCGGCGCGGCGCGGCGGCGGGCCAAGGCCGACCGGTGACGATCCACCCCGGCGCGTGGTGGCTGTGGGCGCTCGGCCTGGCCGCGCTGGCCGGGCGCACCACGAACCCGCTGCTGCTGGGGCTGGTCGCCGCCGTCGCGGGCTACGTCGTCGTGCGCTGCCGCACGCCCGCGCCGTGGGCGGCGGCCTACGGCATGTTCCTCAAGCTCGGGCTGGTCGTCATCGCGATCCGGGTGCTGTTCCACGTCCTGATCGGCGGGGTGACCGGGCCGACGGTGCTGTTCAGCCTGCCGGAGGTGCCGCTGCCGGGGGACATCAGCGTTGGCGGGCCGGTCAGCGCGGAGGGGCTGGTCTTGGCGCTCTGCCAGGGCATGCAGCTGGCGGTGCTGCTCGGCTGCGTGGGCGCGGCCAACGCCCTGGCCAACCCCAAGCGCCTGCTCAAGACGCTGCCCGCCGCGCTGTACGAGGTGAGCGTCGCGGTGGTGGTCGCGCTGACCGTGGCTCCGCAGCTCGCCGTCGCCGCGCGCGATGTGCGCCGGGCGCGGCAGCTGCGCGGTGATCCCGCGCGCGGGCGCCGGGCCGTGCGGACGCTGCTGGTGCCGGTGCTGGAGGACGCCCTGGAGCGCTCGCTGACCCTGGCCGCGGCGATGGACTCGCGCGGCTACGGGCGCACCGCCGGGCTCCCGCCGCGCACCCGGCTGCTGACCTCCGCCCTGGTCGTGGGCGGTCTGCTGGGGCTGTGCGTGGGCGCGTACGGTCTGCTGGACGTGAGCGCGCCCGCGGTCGTGGGGGTGCCGATGCTCGTGGCGGGCGTCCTGCTCGCCGTCGCCGGGCTGCGGCTCGGGGCGCGCCGGGTGCGGCGCACGACCTACCGGCCCGACCGGTGGAGCGCGCCCGCCGCGCTGATCGCCGCCTCGGGCCTGGCCGCGCTCGCCGTCACCGTCGTCGCCGAGATCATGGGGGTGGGCCTGGTGCCGCCGACCGTCCCGCTGACCTGGCCGCAGCTGCCGCTGCTGCCCGCGGCCGGGGTGCTGCTCGCGCTCGCGCCGATCGCCGTGCGGGGGCGGGCGTGATCCGCTTCAGCGACGTCACCTTCGGCTACGGCGGGCCGCCGGTGCTCTCCGGCGTGGACTTCGAGCTGCCCGAGGGCGAGCTGTGCCTGGTCGTGGGCGGCACGGGCGCGGGCAAGTCGACGCTGCTGCGCGCGATCAACGGGCTGGTCCCGCACTTCACCGGCGGCACGATGACCGGCCGGGTGACCGTCGCCGGGCGCAGCACGCGCGAGCACCCGCCGCGCGAGCTGGCCGACGTGGTCGGGATCGTGGGGCAGGACCCGGCGGCCGGGTTCGTCACCGGCACCGTGGAGGAGGAGCTGGCGTACTCGATGGAGTCGCTGGCCCTGCCCGAGCCGGTGATGCGCAAGCGCGTCGAGGAGACGCTGGACCTGCTGGGCCTGGCCGACCTGCGCGCCCGCACGCTCAGCACGCTGTCGGGCGGGCAGCAGCAGCGCGTCGCCATCGGCGCGGCGCTGACCGCCCACCCGCGGGTGCTGGTGCTCGACGAGCCGACCAGCGCGCTGGACCCGGGCGCGGCCGACGACGTGCTGGCCGCCCTGCACCGCCTGGTCCACGACCTGGGCATGACGGTGGTGATCGCCGAGCACCGGCTGGAGCGCGTCGCCCAGTACGCCGACCAGGTGCTGTGGCTGCCGGGCGGGGCGGGCGCCCCGGTGCTCGGCGACCCGGGCCCGGTGCTGGCCGCCGCGCCGGTCGCCCCGCCGGTGGTGCGGCTGGGCAGCCTGGCGGGCTGGTCGCCGCCGCCGGTGTCCATCCGGGACGCCCGGCGCAAGGCGGGTCCGCTGCGCGAGCGGCTGGCGGGGGTGGAGCCGGTCGCCCCGGTGGCCGCGGTCGGCGACGTGCTGCTGACCGCGGAGCAGGTCAGCGTCCGCTACGGCGACGCGGTGGCCGTGCGCTCGGCAGGCCTGGCGGTGCGGGCGGGGGAGCGGGTCGCCCTGATGGGCCGCAACGGGTCTGGCAAGTCCAGCCTGCTGTGGGCGCTGCAGGGGACTGGCAAACGTTCCGGAGGGACGGTCGAGGTCCTGGGGGACGACCCGGCAGCGCTCAAGCCGGCCCGCCGCCGCGCCCGCGTCGGACTGGTCCCGCAGCGCCCCGCCGACCTGCTCTACCTGCACACCACCGCGGCCGAGTGCGCCCAGGCCGACCGCGAGTCCGGCAAGCCTGCGGGCACCTGCCGGGGGATCCTCGACCGGCTGGCCCCGGGCATCGCCGGCGACAGCCACCCGCGCGACCTGTCCGAGGGCCAGCGGCTGGCCCTGGTGCTGGCGATCGCGCTCACCCCGGAGCCCGACGTGCTGCTGCTGGACGAGCCCACCCGGGGTCTGGACTACCCGGCCAAGTCCCGCTTGGCCGAGGCGCTGCGCGAGCTGGCCGCCGCGGGCCACGCCGTCGTGCTGGCCACCCACGACGTCGAGTTCGTCGCCGAGACCGCCACCCGGGTCGTGGTGCTGGCCGACGGCGAGGTCGTCGCCGACGGCTCGGCCGCCGAGGTCGTGACCGCGTCGCCGGTGTTCGCCCCGCAGGTGGCCAAGGTCCTCGCGCCTGCCCCGTGGCTCACCGTCGCCGACGTGCGCATGGCGCTGGAATCGGTCAGGGCGGGGGAATGAGCAGCCGAGTCAACGCTGTGCGCATCGGGCCGCGGGCGGCGGTCGCGGTCGGGCTGTCCGGGGTGCTGGGGATCGCCGCGTTCTGCTGGCCGCTGCTGGTCGACCCGGGCGCGGGCGTGGCGCAGGGCGGCCACGCGCCGCTGACCTTCGCGCTGCTGCTGCCGATGGCGCTGGCCGTGGTGCTCGCCGAGGTCGGCGAGGGCGGGATGGACGCCAAGGCCGTCGCCATGCTCGGGGTGCTCAGCGCCCTGGGCGCGGCCATCCGCACGCTCGGCGCGGGGACGGCCGGGATCGAGACGGTGTTCTTCCTGATCATCCTGGCCGGGCGGGTGTTCGGGCCCGGCTTCGGCTGGGTGCTGGGCAACACCACGCTGTTCGCCTCGGCGCTGCTGACCGGGGGCGTGGGGCCGTGGCTGCCCTACCAGATGCTCGGCGCCGCGTGGGTCGGCATGGTCGCCGGTCTGCTGCCCCGGGCGCGCGGCTGGCTGGAGCTGGCCATGCTCGCCTGCTACGGGATGGTGGCCTCGCTGGTCTACGGGATGCTGCTGAACCTGTCCTTCTGGCCGTTCGCCCTGGGGGCGGGCACCGAGCTGTCGTTCGTGCCGGGCGACCCGGTGTGGGACAACCTCGGCAGGCTCGTGGCGTTCAGCCTGGCCACCTCGCTGGGCTGGGACATCGGCCGGGCGGTCACCACCGTCGTCCTGGTGCTGGCCACCGGCGCCGTCCTGCTGCGCGTGTTCCGCCGGGCGGCCCGGCGCGCGAGCTGGGGTGTGGCGCAGGACGCTTGATCGGCCCTATGGGCGGACGCGGCCTTCCGTTATGTTAGGCACGCCTAACTAAGGCTAGCTTTACCGATGTCGGGGCGCGCCGTTCGAAGGGAAGTCCATGTCCATCATGTCCACCGGGTCGAGGCGCCTGCGCCTGGTCGCCGCCGTCCTCACCGCGGGCTTCGCGCTCGCCGCGTGCGGGGGTGGCGGCGGGGCCGCCCAGCCGCCCGCCGAGTCGATTACCGCCCCGACCGCGGCCGCGGGCAACTCCCTGCCGGTGACCGTCGAGCACAAGTACGGCAGCACGACCGTGGAGAAGGCCGACCGGATCGTCACCCTGGGGCTCTCCGACCACGAGATCGTGCTGGCGCTCGGGGTCAAGCCGGTCGGCGTGGTGGACTGGTTCGGCGAGCGGCCCTTCGGCGTGTTCCCGTGGCAGGCCGAGAAGTGGGCGGGCACCCAGCCCGAGATCGTCGGCGTGCGCGACGACTACGACATCGAGAAGATCATCGCCCTGCAGCCCGACCTGATCGTCGCGCAGTACTCGGGCATGTCCAAGGAGCAGTACGACACGCTCTCGGAGCTGTTCGACGTCGTCGCCCAGCCCAAGGACCACGCCGACTACGCCGCCCCGTGGCAGGCCATGACCCGCGCCGTCGGCGCCGCGATGGGCAAGGCCGACCAGGCCGAGGCGCTGATCAAGGGCATCGACGAGAAGTTCGCCGAGGTTCGCGCCGAGCATCCGGAGTTCGCGGGCAAGACCGTCGTGGTCGCCGACGCCTTCCAGCCCGGCACCTACTCCGCCTTCGCCGCGCACGACCCCAAGGTGGTGTTCATGAACGAGATCGGCTTCCAGTCCCCGCAGCGCATCAAGGACGTGCCCAAGGAGAAGAACGTCATCGATGTGAGCTCCGAGGGCCTGGACCTGTTCGAGTCCGACAAGCTCATCTGGCTGACCTCGGACCCGGAGGCGGAGAAGCGCATCAAGGCCGACCCGCTCTACGGCAAGCTCAAGGTCGCCAGCGAGGGCCGCGACCTCTTCGTGCCCTACTCCGACCCGCCGGTCGGCGCCGCGATCTCCTTCAACACCGTCCTGAGCATCCCGTACGCCATCGACAACATGGTGCCGCTGCTCGTCGGCAAGTCCTAACTCGACCTCGCACGTGATCCCCGCCCACTACGGGGGCAGCCCGGCCGAGTCGTGCCGACCAAGCTATCGATCACGTGTTCGACATGTCAAGCGAGTTTCTTAGTCCGAAAGGGACAATGGTGGGGATCTCCGCGGCAGGCCTTCCGCTGACCGGCGCCCAGCTGGGCGTCTGGCAGGCGCAGCGCATCGACCCGGACGGCGCGACCTTCCGGATCGCGGGGGTGCTGGAGATCGCCGCCGACACCGCGGTCGACGTCGACCGCCTGGCCGCCGCGGTGCGCCGGGCGGTCGACGAGACCGAGTGCCTGCACGTGGTGTTCGCCGAGGTCGACGGCGAGCCGCGGCAGTTCCCCACCGCGCCCGCCTGCCCGCTGCCGGTCGTGGACCTGCGCGCCGAGGCCGACCCGCAGGCCGCGGCGCTGGCGTGGGTGGCCGCCGAGCGGGCCCGGCCGCTGGACCTGGCCACCGGGCCGCTGTTCGCCCACGCCCTGCTGCGCCTGGCCGACGGCCTCGTGTGGTGGTACGTCGGCGGCCACCACCTGCTCTACGACGCCACCGGCTCGATGCTGCTGGCCCACCGCGCCGCGGCCCGCTACTCGGGCCGGGAGATCGACCCCGCCCCGTCCTACGCGGCCCTGGTCCACGCCGAGCAGGACTACCTGGCGGGCCCGAAGCACCGCACCGACGCCGACTTCTGGACCGGGGTGATGGCGGGCGTCGGCGAACCCGCCCGCGTCCTGCCCGCCGCCGAGCGCCCGGCCGACCACTCGCACCGGGAAACGGTGTGGCTCGACGCCGAGCGGACGGCGGCCCTGCGCGCGGTCGCGGCCGCCCGCGGCACGCGCCTGTCCCGCCTGCTGATCGCGGGCGTCGCCGCCTACACCCACCGCGTCACCGGCGCGTCGGACATCGTCATCGGCCTGCCGGTCACCGCCCGCCCCGATCCGGTCACCCGCGCGACGCCCGCCATGCTGGCCAACGTCGTTCCGCTGCGGCTGACGGTGACCCCGGACCAGAGCGTCGGTGACCTGCTCGACCACGTGGCCGCCCGCATCAGCGGGGCGCTGCGGCACAGCCGCTTCCGCGGCGAGGAGGTCGCCCGCCTGGTCGACGCGGCCGCGGGCGTGCACGGCCTGGTCGGCCCGTCGGTCAACGTGATCCCCTACCACCCGCCGCTGCGCTTCGACGGCCTGCGCACCACCGTCCGCCCGCTCTGGTACGGCCCGGTCAGCGACCTGAGCGTCTCCGTCTACGACGATCCCGCCGAGGGCACGCCCACCCGCGTCGACCTCGACGCCGACCCGGGGGTCTGCCAGCCGCGGGAGCTGGCGGCCCACGCCGCCCGGCTGGCGGCCGTGCTCGACGCGCTCGCCGAGCCCGATCGCCGCATCGCCGACATCGAGCTGCTCGCCGCCGACGAGCGCGCCCAGGTGCTCGCCTTCGGCGTCGACGAGCACGACTCGCCGGAGGTGACCTGGCCGGAGGCGTTCGAGCTGCAGGCCGCGCGCGACCCGGACGCCGTCGCCGTGGTGTGCGAGGACGTCCGGCTCACCTACGGCGAGCTGGACGCGCGGGCCAACCGGCTGGCCCGGCTGCTGGCCGCGCGCGGCATCGGCGACGAGGACGTCGTGGCCGTCGCCGTGTCCCGCTCGGCCGACCTGGTCGTGGCGCTGCTCGGCGTGCTCAAGTCGGGCGCGGCCTACCTGCCGCTGGATGCCGACCACCCCGTCGACCGGCTGTCCTACATGGTCTCCGACGCCTGCGCCGCCGCCGTCCTCACCGACGGGGAGCTGCCCGACCTGGGCGCCCCGGTGCTGGACCTGGCCGACCTGGCGGGCTTCGACCCGACCCCGCTGGACGTGCCGCGCCGCCTCGACGCCGCCGCCTACGTCATCTACACCTCCGGCTCGACCGGCAGGCCCAAGGGCGTGGTGGTCACCCACGACGGCATCGGCAGCCTGATCACCACCGCCGTCGAGCGGCTGGGCGTGGACCGCGGCAGCCGGGTCGCCCAGTTCGCCTCGGTCGGCTTCGACGTGGCGGTGTGGGACCTGGTCATGGCGCTGGGCACCGGCGCGCGGGTCGTCGTCGTGCCCGTCGAGCGGCGCGTGGCGGGCCCCGAGCTGACGCAGTACCTGGCCGACCACGGCGTCACGCACATGATCCTGCCGCCGTCGCTGGTGGCCGCGCTGCCCGCCGGGTGCGCGCTGCCCGAGGGCGGCGTGCTGGTCGTGGGCACCGAGATGGTGCCCAACGAGCTGATCGCCCGCTGGTCGGACCGCATGCGCGTGGTCGTGGCCTACGGCCTGACCGAGGCGACGGTCAACTCCACGCTCTGGCCCGCGCAGCAGGCGTGGGAAGGCGCCCCGCCGATCGGCGGCCCCGACCCCAACACCCGCTGCTACATCCTGGACTCCGCGCTGCGCCCGGTCCCGGTCGGCGCGGTCGGCGAGCTGTACGTGGGCGGGCGCGGCCTGGCCCGCGGCTACCGCGGCAGGCCCGACCTGACCAGCGCCCGCTTCGTCGCCGACCCCTACGGCCCGCCGGGCGCGCGGATGTACCGCACCGGCGACCGCGCCCGCTGGCGCGCCGACGGCGCCATCGACTTCCTCGGCCGCTCCGACGGCCAGCTCAAGATCCGCGGCCACCGCATCGAGCCGGGCGAGGTGGAGAACGCGCTGATGACCCACCCCGCGGTCGCCGCGGCGGCGATCGCGGTGCGCAAGGACCACCGGGGGACCGACCGGCTCGTCGGCTACGTCGTCGCCGCGGGGGCCACCCCCGCGCAGGTGCGCGCCCACGTCGGCGGGCTGCTGCCCGCGGCGATGGTCCCCTCGGCCGTGGTGCTGCTTGACCGGCTGCCGCTGACGCCCAACGGCAAGACCGACACCGCCGCCCTGCCCGACCCGGACTGGGCCGCAGGCGCCTCCGACGTCGCCCCGCGCACCCCGGCCGAGGCGGTGCTGGCCGACTGCTTCGCCGCCGTGCTCGGCCTGGAGTCGGTCGGCGCGCACGACGGCTTCTTCGACCTCGGCGGCGACAGCATCGTCGCCATGCAGCTGGTCAGCCGGGCCCGCGCGGCCGGGCTGGCCATCACCCCCCGGCAGGTCTTCCAGCACCGGACCGTCGCCGCGCTCGCCGCGGTGGCGACCCCGGTCGAGACCGCGCCGGACGAGTCGGGCGTGGGCGAATCGGGCGTGGGCGAGGTGCCGGTGACGCCGATCGTCGGCTGGCTGCGGAACTTGGGCGCGGCCTCGATCGACCGCTTCCACCAGTCGGTGCGCGTGCGCGTGCCCGCATCGGCCGACCACGCGCGCCTGACGGCCGCCCTGCAGGCGGTGCTCGACCGCCACGACGCGCTGCGCGCGACCCTCATGCCCGACTGGGAGCTGCGCATCGCCCCGGTCGGGGCGGTGCGGGCGCAGGTCGAGGTGTCCGACGAACCGGTCGACGCCGCGGCCGGGCTGGACCCGGCGGGCGGGGTGATGCTGCGGGCGGTCTGGTCGCCCGCGGCGGGCACCCTGCTGCTGGCCGTCCACCACCTCGTGGTCGACGGCGTTTCCTGGCGGATCCTGCTGGAGGACCTGGCCGCCGCCTGGGCTGGCGAGCCGCTGCCCGCCGGGGCGCCGCTGCTGCGCTGGGCGCGCACCCTCACCGAGGCGTCCTTCGAGGACGAGCTGCCGCACTGGCTGGCGATCGAGCCCGACGCGCCGATCGGGGCGCGCGCGCTGGACCCGGCGCTCGACCTGGCGGCCACCGCGCGCCACCGGGAGATCGCCCTCGACGCCGCGACCACCGAGCCGCTGCTGACCACCCTGCCCGCCGCCTACCACCTCGGCACGCACGACGTGCTGCTGACCGCGTTCGCCGCCGCCGTGGCGCGCTGGCGCGGCGGCGGGTCGCGGGTGCTGGTCGACGTCGAGGGGCACGGCCGCGAGCCGATCGCGGGCGTGGAGCTGGACACCACCCGCACGGTCGGCTGGTTCACCAGCGTGCACCCGGTCGCGCTGGACCCGGGCGCGCTCGACTGGGCCGAGTTCGCCGCGGGCGGGCCGGTCGCCGGGCGGGCGCTGGCCGCGGTCAAGGAGCAGCTGCGCGCCGTCCCCGGGCACGGGCTCGGCTACGGCGTGCTGCGCCACCTGCGCGGGCAGGACCTGCCGCAGGCCCACTACCTGGTCAACTACCTCGGCCGCCTCCCGGCGACCGGCGGCGACTGGACCCCGGACGGGCCGCTGGGCGCCGGACCGGACCCGGCGATGCCGCTGGGCCACGCCGTCGAGCTGAACGCCGCGGTCGCAGGCGAGCGGCTGACCGCGACCCTGTCCTGGGCGGCCGGGGTCCTCACCGACGCCGAGGCCGCCGAACTGGCCGAGCACTGGCTGACCGCGCTGCGCGGGCTCGCCGCGCACGCCGCCCGCCCCGGCATCGGCGGGCACACCCCGTCGGACTTCCCGCTGGCCGGGCTCGACCAGTCCGGTGTGGACGAGCTGGCCGGGCCGGGGGTGGTCGACATCCTCCCGGTCACCCCCGCCCAGCGCGGCATCTACTTCCACTCGGCGACGACCGCCGACGACGTCTACACCGTCCAGCAGGTCATCGAGCTGGCCGAGCCGGTCGACCCGGGCGCGCTCGGCGCCGCGGTCACCGCGCTGGTCGCCCGGCACGCGCCGCTGCGCACCGGGTTCGTCCGCGCGGGCGACGGCCGGGTGCGGCAGGTCGTGGCCGCGCCCATGCCGATCCCGGTCAGCGCGGTCGACGCCGACCCCGCCGCCTTCGCCGCCCGGGAGAAGGCCGCCGGGTTCGACCTGGCCACCCCGCCGCTGCTGCGCTGCGCGCTGGTCGGCGGCCGGACGGTCGTGCTCACCCTGCACCACATCGTCGCCGACGGCTGGTCGGTCCCGCTGATGCTGCGCGACCTGCTGGCCCTGCTGCGCGGCGCGGCGCTGCCGCCGGTCGCGCCCTACCGCGACCACATCGCCTGGCTCGCCGCCCAGGACGCCGAGGCCACCCGCGCGGCGTGGCGCTCGGCGCTGGCAGGCGCGGAGCCGACGCTCCTGGTCGACCCGGGGCCGCCGTCCGGGCGGACGCGGGCGGTCGACGTGCCGCTGTCGGCGCCTGCCGCGGTGCTGGCCGCCGCGCGCGAGCTGGGCCTGACCGCGAGCACGGTCGTGCACGGCGCGTGGGGCCTGCTCCTGGCCGCCGAGACCGGCAGGCCGGACGTCGTGCTGGGCAGCACGGTGTCCGGGCGGAACACGCCGGTGCCGGGGGTGGCCGACATGGTGGGCCTGTTCATCAACACCGTGCCCGTGCGGGTGCGCGCCGCGGCGGGGGAGACGCTGGCCGCGGTGCTGACCCGGCTGCAGGACGAGCAGTCCGCGCTGATCGAGCACCAGCACCACGGCCTCGGCGACATCCAGCGGGAGACCGGCGAGCTGTTCGACACCCTCGTGGTCGTCGAGAACTACCCGGTCGACCCCGAATCGCTGCGCGCGGCCGGGATCGCCGACGTGCAGGTGCACGACGCCACCCACTACCCGGTGTCGCTGATGGCGGTCCCGGACCCCGCGCGCGGGCTCGTGCTGACGCTGGAGCACGACCCGGCGCGCGTCGGCGTGCGCGCCGCCGACGGGCTGGCCGCCCGCCTGGGGCTGCTGCTGGACACCTTCGCCGCCGACGCGGCCACCCCGGTCGCCGCCGTGCCGCGCACGGCGGACCCGGCGAGCGGCACGCTGGCGGGCGCGGTCGTCCCGCTGCCCGAGGAGTCCATCGTGGACATGGTCGCCCGGGTCGTCGCGGCGACGCCCGACGCGATCGCCGTGCAGGGCGACGGCGGCGCGCTGTCCTACCGCGAGCTGGACGAGCGCTCGGACGCGGTCGCGGGCGCGCTGCTGGAGCGGGGCGTGGTCCCCGGCGACGTGGTGGCGGTGGAGCTGCCGCGATCCCCGGAGTGGGTCGTGGCGCTGCTGGGCGTGCTCAAGACCGGCGCCGCCTACCTGCCCGTCGACGGCGACCTGCCCGCCGAGCGGCGGGAGTTCCTGCTGGCCGACTCCCGCGCCCGCGTCGTCATCGACGCCGGGTTCACGCCGCGCCCGGGTTCCGCGGGCATCCGCCCGCACCCCGACCACGGCGCCTACGTGATCTACACCTCCGGGTCCACGGGCAGGCCCAAGGGCGTGGAGGTGACCCACCGCGCGGTGGTCAACCAGCTCGCCTGGCTGGAGGGCGCCTTCGGCCTCGCGCCGGGCGACCGCGTGCTGCAGAAGGCCCCCGGCGGCTTCGACGTCGCCGTGTGGGAGCTGTTCTGGCCGCTGGTGCGCGGGGCGACGGTGGTGCTGGCCCGCCCCGGCGGCCACCGCGACCCCGCCTACCTCGCCGAGCTGATCCGCCGCGAGCGGATCACGGCGGTGGAGTTCGTGCCGTCGCTGCTGGCGGCTTTCCTCGACGGCGACCCCGGTCCGCTGCCCGGCCTGCGCCTGGTCTTCAGCGGCGGTGAGGCCCTCCCCGGCGAGCTGGCCCGCCGCTGGGTCGACACCACCGGCATCCCGTTGCACAACATGTACGGGCCGACGGAGACGACCATCGGCGTCACCAGCCACACCTTCGCCGAGGACGCGCCGCAGGTGCCCATCGGCGGCCCGGTGTGGAACACGACCCTGCACGTGCTGGACGCCTGCCTGCGCCCGGTGCCCCCGGGCACGCCCGGGGAGCTGTACGTCGCGGGCGTGCAGCTCGCGCGCGGCTACCTCGGGCAGCCCGCGCTCACCGCGGCCCGGTTCGTGGCCGACCCCTTCGCCGCCGACGGCTCCCGGCTGTACCGCACCGGCGATGTCGTCGTGCGCGGCGACGACGGCGCGCTGACCTACCTGGGCCGCACCGACGACCAGGTCAAGATCCGCGGCAACCGGGTCGAGCTGGGCGAGGTGGAGGCCCGCGTGGCCGCCCTGCCCGGCGTCGCCCGCGCCGCGGCCGCGGCCCGCGGCGGCAGGCTCGTCGCCTGGGTCGTCCCGTCCGGCCGCGACCTCGACGTGCGCGCCTTGGCGGCCGCGGCGGGGGAGCGGCTGCCCTCGGCCCTGGTGCCCTCGGCGTTCGTGGTCGTCGACGACTTCCCGGTGACCGCGGCGGGCAAGCTCGACCGCGCCGCCTTGCCGGAGCCCGCGGCGCGCCCCGCCCCGGTGCCCCAGCCGTCGCGCAGCGCTCCCACCAGCGCAGTTCAGATGCTGTGCGAGGTGTTCTCCGAAGTCCTCAACGTCGCCTCCGTCGAGGCCGACGACGATTTCTTCATCCTTGGCGGCGACAGCATCCTGTCCATGTCCGTCTCGACGCAGGCGCGTCGACGCGGGCTGGACGTCAGCCCCACCGACGTCTTCACCCACCGCACCCCGGCCGCCTTGGCCGCGCGCCTGCCCGAAGCACCCCCGGCGCCCGCGCCGGTCGCCGACTCCGACGGCGTCGGCGACGTGCCGCCGCTGCCGATCGTGCACCAGCTCCGCGAGGACGGCGGCGGGATCGACCGCTTCACCCTCCCCGTCCTGGTCCGCACCCCCGCCGACGCCACGCTGGAGCGGCTCACCCGCGCCCTCGACGCGCTGATCGCCACCCACGACGCCCTGCGCCTGCGGCTGACCCGCATCGCCTCGGTGCTGTGGACGCAGGAGATCACCGCGTCGGCGCAGGCCGAGATCACCCGCGTCGACGCCCGCGGCCTCGGCGACGCCGACCTGCGCGCCCTGATCGCCGCCGAGGCCGACGCCGCCGCTGGCAGGCTCGCCCCCGACGCCGGGGTGGTCCTGCAGGCGGTCTGGTTCGACCGCGGCAACCAGCCCGGCAGGCTCGCGCTCATCGCCCACCACCTCGTGGTCGACGGGGTGTCCTGGCGCGTGCTGCTCGGCGACCTCGCCCGCGCGTACGCGGGGCTGCCGCTGGAGCCGGTGCCGACCTCGCTGCGCCGCTTCGCCCGCATCGCCCACGAGCAGGCCGCCAGCCCCGCCCGGCTCGGCGAGCTGGCCCACTGGGCCGAGACCCTCGCCCCCGGCGCCGACCTCGTCCCCGCGCACACCCCGGCGACCGCGGCCGAGGCCGCGGTCCACCGGGTGGCGCTGTCCGTCGAGGACACGCTGCCGCTGCTGACCACCGTCCCCGCGGCCGCCGACGCCGATGTCACCGAGGTGCTGCTCGCCGCCCTGCGGGTGGCGGTGCGCCGCTGGCAGCAGGCCCCCACCGACGACCTGTTGGTCGACCTCGAACGCCACGGCCGTGAACCCCTCGACGGGGTGGACCTGTCCCGCACGGTCGGCTGGTTCACCAGCGTCCAGCCGGTCCGCCTCCCGGCGGCCGGCACCGCGGCGGCCACCCTCGACCTGGTGCGCGCCGCCGTCCGGGCCGCGCCCGACCACGGCATCGGCCACGGCCTGCTGCGCCACCTCAACGCCCAGGCCGCGCCGGTGCTGGCCCGCATGGCCCGCGCCCAGGTGCTGTTCAACTACTACGGCCGCTTCGCCGCAGGCCACGACGCCGACTTCGCACCCGCGCCCGAACCGCTGGTCATCCACCCCGACGCCGACCTCGCCCTGCCCTACGCGCTGCAGGTCGACGCGGTCTGCGACGACACCCCCGACGGCCCGGCCCTCACCGCGGCCTTCACCCGCGGCCCGAGCCTGCCTGCCGCCGACGCCGCCGCCATCGCCGAGGGCTGGATCGCCGCGCTCAAGGAGCTGTCGGCGCAGGTCAAGCCGCGCGCGCTGATCGAGCTCACCGACGCCGAGGTCGAGCGGGTCACCGCCCGCGGGGACGTCGAGGACATCTGGCCGCTGTCGCCGCTGCAGGAGGGCCTGTACTTCCACGCGGGCTACGACCAGGGCGACATCGACGTCTACACCGCCCAGGACTGCTACGACTTCGCCACCCCGATCGACGTCGACCGGCTCAAGGCCGCGCTGCGCGCCTTGGCCCGCCGCCACCCCAGCGTCCGGGTCGGGTTCACCAGCGACGGGCTGTCCCGGCCGGTGCAGTTCGTCGCAGCCGACCCGCAGATCCCGGTCACCGAGATCACCACCGACGAGGCGGGGCTGGACCGCATCCTCGCCGAGGACCGCACCACCCGCTTCGACCTGGCCAGCCCGCCGCTGCTGCGGGTGCTGGTGCTGCGCCTGCCCGACCGCGACCGCCTGGTCGTCAGCCACCACCTGCTGCTGTGGGACGGCTGGTCGGCCGGGATCTTCACCAGCCAGCTGCTGGCCCTCTACCGCGACCCGCACGCCGACCTGCCCCCGGCAGGCACCTACCGCGACTACCTGGCCTGGCTCGCCGAGCAGGACGAGCGCTCGGCCCGCGAGGCGTGGAAGGCCGCGCTCGCCGGGCTGGCGGAGCCCACCCTGGTCGCCCCCGACCCCGGCCACCCGGCGGTCCCGCGGCAGCGCCGGATCGCGCTGTCCGAAGCGGACACCCGGCGGCTGCGGGAGGCGGCCAGGGCCAACGGCGTCACCCTCAACACCCTGCTCAGCGCGGCGTGGGCGCTCACCCTCACCGCCGAGACCGGCCGCGACGACGTCGTCTTCGGCACCACCGTCGCGGGCAGGCCCGCCAGCGTGGCGCATGTCGAGACCGTCATCGGCATGTTCCTCAACACCGTCCCGCACCGGGTCGCGCTGCGCCCGGACGAGTCGGTCGCCGCCCTGCTGCGCCGGATGCAGGACGAGCGCACCGCGCTCATGGCCCACGACTACCTCGGCCTGGGCGAGATCCAGCGCGAGGCGGGCCACGACCGGCTCTTCGACACCCTCTACGTGCTGCAGAACTTCGCCGACGAGGACGCCTCCGCCGCGCTCATGGCCGAGCACGGCATCACCGCGGGCACCGGGGTCGACGCGACCCACTACCCGCTGACCGTCGTCATCACCCCCGGCACGGCGATCAAGGTCAAGCTCGACCACCGCCCCGACCTGATCGACGACGAGCGCGCCGAGGCGATCCTGACCCGGTTCGCCACCATCGCGGGCAGGCTCGCCGAGCAGCCGGGCGCCCTCGTCGGCGCGATGGACCTGCTGCTGGAGCGCGAACGCGCCGAGCTGGCCGCCGAATGGGGGGCCAGCGCCAACCCGGTGGTCGACAAGACCATCGCCCAGCTCTTGGCCGAGCAGGCCGGGCGCACTCCGGACGCCACCGCGCTGGTCTTCGGCGAGCAGCGCCTGACCTACGCCGAGCTCGACGCCCGCATCAACCGGCTCGCCCGCCTGCTCATCGAGCGCGGCGCGGGGCCGGAGCAGGTGGTGGCGCTCGCGCTGCCGCGGTCGGTGGAGATGGTCGTCGCCCTGTTCGCCGTGCTGCGCACGGGCGCTGCCTACCTGCCGCTGGACCTCGACCACCCGGTCGACCGGCTCCAGCTGATGATCGACGACACCCGCCCGCTATGCCTGCTGACCACCTCGGCGCAGCGCTTCACCGCCGACACCGTGTGCCTGGACCAGGTGGACCTCGACGCCTACGACCCCGGCCCGGTCGAGGTCGCGCCGTTCAGCCTCGACCACCCGGCCTACGTCATCTACACCTCCGGGTCCACCGGCCGCCCCAAGGGCGTCGTCACCCCCTACCGGGGCCTGACGAACATGCAGCTCAACCACCAGGAGGCGATCTTCGGCCCGGCCATCGCGGCCGCGGGCGGGCGCAGGCTGCGCATCGCCCACACCGTGTCCTTCGCCTTCGACATGTCGTGGGAGGAGCTGCTCTGGCTGGTCGAGGGCCACGAGGTGCACGTCTGCGACGAGGACCTGCGCCGCGACGCCGAAGCGCTGGTCGCCTACTGCCAGGCCCACCGCGTCGACGTGGTGAACGTGACCCCGACCTACGCCGCGCTGCTCATCGAGCAGGGCCTGCTGCGCGGGCACGTGCCGCCGCTGGTCCTGCTCGGCGGCGAGGCCGTGGCGGACTCGGTGTGGACGGCGCTGCGCGACACCGACGGGACCTACGGCTACAACCTGTACGGCCCGACCGAGTACACGATCAACACCCTCGGGGCGTCCACGGAGGACAGCGAGACCCCGGCCGTCGGGCGGCCCATCTGGAACACCCGCGCCTACGTCCTCGACCCGCACCTGCGGCCCGTGCCGCCGGGCACCCCGGGTGAGCTGCACATCGCGGGCATCGGCCTGGCCCGCGGCTACCACGACCGCCCCGCCCTGACCGCCGCCCGGTTCGTGGCCGACCCGTTCGGCGCGCCCGGCGACCGCATGTACCGCACCGGCGACCTCGTGCGGGCCCGCCGCGACGGCATCATCGACTTCCTCGGCCGCACCGACGACCAGGTGAAGATCCGCGGCTACCGGGTCGAGCTGGGCGAGGTCACCTCGGCGGTCAGCGCCCACCCGGCGGTCGCCCACGCCGCCGTGGTCGCCACCGGCGAGGTCAAGAAGCTGGTCGCCTACGTCGTGTGGGCGGGGCAGGAGCGCCCCGACGAGCTGCGCGCCCACCTGCGGACCCGGCTGCCGGACTACATGGTCCCCGCCGCGATCATGGCCGTCGAGCGCATCCCGCTGACCGTCAACGGCAAGCTCGACGTCCGCGCCCTGCCCGCCCCGCGGGTCGAGGCCGCCGCGGCCGGGCGCGAGCCCGCCACCGAAGCCGAGCGCGTGCTCTGCCAGCTGTTCGCCGAGGTGCTCGGCGTGCCGCGCGTCGGGCCGCTGGACAACTTCTTCGAGCTGGGCGGGCACTCGCTGCTGGCCACCCGGGTGATCAGCCGCGCGCGCACCGCCCTGGGCGCGGAGCTGGCCATCCGCGACCTGTTCGAGGCGCCCACCCCGGAGGAGCTGGCGGTGCGCGCGGGGCGCACGGGCGAGACCCGGCCCGCCCCGGTCGCCGCCGCGCGCCCGGCGCGGCTGCCGCTCTCGCCTGCGCAGCGGCGGCTGTGGCTGCTCCAGCAGTGGGAGGCGGGCTCGCCCGCCTACAACTTCCCGCTGGCGCTGCGGCTGCGCGGCCCGCTGCACGTGCCCGCCTTCCGCGCCGCCGTCCGCGACGTGGTGGGCAGGCACGAGGCGCTGCGCACCCGCGTCGAGGTGCACGAGGGCGTGCCCTACCAGCACATCGTGCCCGCGGCCGCCGCCGACCCGGCCTTCGAGCTGGCCCGCGTCGACGACCTGGCCGCCTTCGTCCAGGAGCGCGTGGACCGGCCCTTCGACCTCGCCGCCGAGCTGCCCATCCGGGTGTCGGTGGGCCGCATCGGGCCCGACGACCACGTGGTCGTGGTGCTGCTGCACCACATCACCACCGACGAGTGGTCCGACCTGCCGTTCCTGCGCGACCTCAGCCACGCCTACACCGCCCGCGCCGCGGGCCGGACCCCGCAGTGGACGCCGCTGCCGCTGCAGTACGCCGACTACACCCTCTGGCAGCACCGCCTGCTCGGCGACCCGGCCGACCCGACGAGCCTGGCCGCCCGCCAGCTCGACTTCTGGCACCGCGCCCTCGACGGCGCGCCCGAGGACCTGGAGCTGCCCGCCGACCGCGGCAGGCCTGCCCGGCCGACGTTCACCGGGGGCGAGGTCGACTTCGCGCTCTCGGCCGCCGGGCTGCGCGCGATCGCCGCCGACACCGGCGCCAGCATGTTCATGGTCCTGCACGCCGCCGTCGCCGCGCTGCTGCACCGGCTCGGCGCGGGCACCGACATCCCGCTGGGCGCGCCGGTGGCAGGCCGCACCGACGACGCCTTCGACGACCTCATCGGGTTCTTCGTCAACACCCTGGTGCTGCGCGCCGACGTCTCCGGCGACCCGCGCTTCACCGAGCTGGTCGGCCGCGTCCGGGAGACCGCGCTGGCCGCGCTGGAGAACCAGGACGTGCCGTTCGAGGCGGTCGTGGAGAAGGTCAACCCGGCCCGCTCGCCCGCCCGCAACCCGCTGTTCCAGGTGATGGTCGGCTACCACGCCCGCACCGGCGACGGGCCGCGGCTGGGCGGCATGCGCGCGGAGTGGGTCGACCACGAGACCCGCGGGGCCAAGTTCGACCTGGTCTTCAGCTTCACCGACCAGCTCGACGCCGACAGCCTGCACTGCCGCCTGGAGTTCGCCCGCGACCGCTTCGACCCCGCCACCGCCGCCCGCCTGGCCGAGCGGCTGCGCGGCCTGCTCGACGCGGCCGCAGCCGACCCCGGCATCCGCGTCAGCGCGCTGGACGTGGTCACCGACGCCGAGCGCAAGCAGGTCGTCGACCTGTTCAACGCCACCGACCGGGTCGTCCCGGCCCTGACCCTGCCCGAGCTGTTCGCCCGCTGCGTGGCCGACGGCCCGGCCAAGACCGCGGTCGTGGACGGCTCCGGGGTCACCGACTACGCCACCCTCGACGCCGAGTCCGACCGCATCGCCGCGCTGCTGGCCGCGGGCGGCGTCGGGGAGGGCGCGGTCGTCGCCATCGCCGTGCCGCGCTCGGCCCGCATGGTCGCCACCGTGCTCGCGGTGCTCAAGCTGGGCGCGGCCTACCTGCCGCTGGACCTGGCCCACCCGGCCGACCGCATCGCCTACATGCTCGCCGACTCCGGCGCGGCGGCGATGGTCGCCACCGCGGCCGAGGCCGCGCGCGTGCCCGAGGTGGGCGGTGTGCGGCGGATCGTGGTGGACCACGTGCCCGACGCACCGGCCCCGGCCTACCCGGAGCTGACGCTGGCGCACCCGGCGTACGTGATCTACACCTCCGGGTCGACCGGCAGGCCCAAGGGCGTCGTCGTCCCGCACGACGGCATCGCCAGCCTGGCCGCGACCGCGCTCGACCGCATGCGCCTGACCCCGGACGCCCGGGTGCTCCAGTTCGCCTCCGTCGGGTTCGACGTGGCGGTGTTCGAGCTGGTCATGGCGCTGACCGTCGGGGGAGCGCTGGTGTTCTGCCCGGCCGAGGCGCGGGTGGCCGGACCGGCGCTGACCGACTTCCTCGCCGCCCAGCGGATCACCCACATGATCCTGCCGCCGTCGCTGGTGGCCGCGCTGCCCGCTGACTGCGAGCTGCCCGCGGGGTCGACGATCCTGGTCGGCACCGAGGTCGTCCCGCCCGCGGTCATGGAGCGCTGGGCAGGCAAGGTCAACATCCTGTGCGCGTACGGGCTGACCGAGGCCACGGTCAACTCGACGCTGTGGCAGGCCGAGCCGGGCTGGACCGGCGCGGTCCCGATCGGCGTCCCCGACCCCAACACCCGCTGCTACATCCTCGACGAGTACCTGCGGCCGGTGCCGCCCGGCGTCGTCGGCGAGCTGTACGTCGGCGGGCGCGGCCTGGCCCTGGGCTACCTGGGCAAGCCGGGGATGACCGCGGGCCGGTTCGTGCCGAGCCCGTTCGGCCCGCCCGGGGCGCGGGTCTACCGCACCGGCGACCGGGCCCGCTGGCGCGCCGACGGCAACATCGACTTCCTGGGCCGGGCCGACGACCAGGTCAAGGTGCGCGGCTTCCGGGTCGAGCTCGGCGAGATCGAGGCCGCCCTCGCCGCCGACCCGGCGGTCAAGCAGGCCGTGGTCGTGCCCGACCGCGACGGCGACATCGTGCGCCTGGCCGGGTACGTCGTGCCCGCCGACGGCGCGACCCCCGACCCGGCTGCCCTGCGCGCCGCGGTGGCCGACGCGCTGCCGGAGTACATGGTCCCGGCGGTCGTGCTGGTCCTCGACGGCCCGCTGCCGCTGACCCCCAACGGCAAGCTCGACCGGCGGCGGCTGCCCAAGCCCGACTTCGCCGCGCTCGCGGGCGCCGACGCCCCGACCACCCCGCAGCAGGCGGCGCTGGCCGCGCTGTTCGCCGAGGTCCTGGGCCTGCCCCGGGTCGGCGTCCGGGACGGGTTCTTCGACCTGGGCGGGCATTCGATGGCCGCGATGCGCCTGCTCAGCCGCATCCGCGCCACCTTGGGCGTCGACCTGTCCATCCGGGACGTGTTCGACGCGCCCTCGGTGGCCGCGCTGGCCGAACGCCTCGCGGGCGCCACCGCGGCCCGCCCGCCGCTGGTGGCCACCGGCATCACCGGGCCGCGCCCGCTGGCTCCGGTCCAGCGGCTGCACCTGGGCGGCGACCGCTACGACCACACGCTGCTGCTGCGCCTGCCCGAGCCGTTCGACGTGCCCGCGCTGCGCGCCGCGCTGGCCGACGTCGCCGCCCGGCACGCGCCGCTGCGCACCTCTGTGGACGCCACCGGCCAGACCCCGTGCGACCCGCCCGAGCTGGAGATCGCGCTCGGCGCGGACCCCGCCGCGACGGCGCGCGCGGCGGTGACGACGCCGTGGCGGCCGGTCCTGGTCGCCGAGGACGCGCTGCTGCTCCTGCTGCGCTACACCGTCGTCGACGAGTGGTCGGTCGTCCCGCTGGTCCGCGACGTGGGCACCGCCTACACCGCCCGCCGATCCGGCTCCGCCCCCGCGTGGGCGCCGCTGCCGGTGTCCTATGGGGACTACACCGACTGGGCGCTGCGCGTGGCCGCCGACCCGGCCCAGCTGGCGTACTGGCGCCGGGAGCTGGCCGGGCTGCCCGACGCCGGGCTGGCGACCGGGCAGCGGCGGGGCAGCGGGGACGCCGTGGCCTTCGCGCTGCCCGCGGACCTGCGCGCCGACCTCGACCGGCTGGCCGCGGCCACCGGCACGAGCCTGTTCATGCTGCTGCACACCGCCTTCGCCACCCTGGCCGCCCGCCACGGCGCGGGCACCGACCTGGGCATCACCGCCCAGGTCGCCGGGCGCGGCGACGACCAGCTGCTCGACCTGGTGGGCTCCTTCGCCAACCACGTCGTGCTGCGCGTGGACGCCGCCGGGGACTTCCCGGACGTGCTGGCCCGGGTCCGCGCGGCCACGCTGCGGGCGCTGGAGCACCAGGACGTGCCGCTGACCGACGTCCTGGCCGACCTGGGCCTGCCCCGGCCGCGGCTGGCCGTGGTGCACCACGAGCAGACCGTGCTCGGCGGCGAGGCGGGCGCGCGGGTCGACGCCCTGCCCACCGGCGTGGTGCACGCCGACCTCACCCTCAGCGGCTACGAGACCCCGGCGGGCCAGCCCGTGCCCTGCTACCTGGAGTACGCCGACGACCTGTTCGACCGCACGACGGTCGAGGGCTGGTCGCGCGAACTCCTGCGGATCTTGCGCCGGGCCGCGGGCAGGGAAGGCTAGGCTAACCACATGGCGGTCCTGTCCCCACCGGCCAAACGGGCCGACGCGGCGCGCGTCGCCGGGCTGCTCATCGCCCTGGGCGTGCTCGTGCTCGTCGTCGGCCTGAGCGTGTGGGTGGGGCTCAAGGACATCCCGTTCGCCACCGTGCTCGCCGCCCTGTTCGACGGCGGCGACAGCACCGCCGCGGTCACCATCCGCGAGGTGCGGCTGCCGCGCGCGCTGCTCGGCGTCCTGGTCGGCGCGGCGCTCGGCCTGGCAGGCGCGGTCATGCAGGCGCTGACCCGCAACCCGCTGGCCGACCCCGGCCTGCTCGGCGTCACGATGGGCGCCTCGACCTCGGTCGTGCTGGCCATCGCCGTCTTCGGGGTCGGCAGCGTCCTCGGACACGTGTGGTTCGGCCTCGTCGGCGCGGCCCTCGCCGCGCTGCTGGTCTACGCCCTCGGCGCGGTCGGCAGGCAGGTCGCCAGCCCCGACCGGCTGGTCCTGGCAGGCGCGGCGGTGACGGCGGTGCTGCTGGCCGTCAACTCCGCGATCCTGCTGCTGGACCCGCAGGCGTTCAACCAGTTCCGGTTTTGGAACGTCGGCTCGCTGGCCGGGCGCGAGGTCGGCGTGCTGCCGGTCGTCGCCTGGTTCCTGGTGCCCGGGATCGCGCTGGCGGTGCTCATGGGCCGCTCGCTCAACGCCCTGGCCCTCGGCGACGCCGCCGGGCGCGGCCTGGGCGCCAACGTCGGCCGCATCCGGCTGGTCGGCGTGGTGGCGATCATGGTCCTGTGCGGGGCGGCCACCGCGGCCGTCGGGCCGCTGGTCTTCGTCGGGCTGGTGGTGCCGCTGGTCGCCCGGCTCATCGTCGGCGTCGACCAGCGGTGGGTGCTGGCCTACTCCGCCGTCCTCGCCCCCATCCTGCTGGTGGCCGCCGACATCGTGGGCAGGCTCGTCGTGCAGCCCTCCGAGTTGCAGGTCGGGATCGTGACCGCGGTGCTGGGCGCGCCGGTGTTCATCGCGCTGTGCCTGCGCAAGCGGGTGGGCCAGTGGTGAGCGGGCGGGTCACCTCCGGGGTGATCGTCGAGGGCTTCGGCGTCAGCCTGCGCATCGCGCCCCGCGCGCTGGTCGTCACCGCGGTGCTGGCCGGGCTCGCCGCGGTCGTCTCGGTGCTGTCCATGACCGTGGGCAACGTCCCGCTCAGCCCCGGCGAGGTCGTCGCGGCGCTGTTCGGCGACGGCACGCCCGTCTCCGAGACCGTCGTGCTCAAGCTGCGGCTGCCCCGCGCCCTGACCGCGCTGCTGGCGGGCGCTGCGCTCGCGGCCAGCGGCGCGCTGCTGCAGAGCATCACCCGCAACGTCCTGGGCAGCCCCGACTTCATCGGCATCACCACCGGCTCGGCCACCGGCGCGCTCATCACGATCCTGCTGCTCGGCGGCGGCCTGCACCAGACCTCCATCGGCGCGCTCGTCGGCGGACTGGCCACCGCCGCGGTGATGTACGCGCTGGTGCTGCGCCGGGGCATGCAGGGCTTCCGGTTCGTGCTCGTCGGTGTGGGCGTCTCCGCGCTGCTGCTCGCGCTCAACCACTACCTGATCACCCGCGCCACCCTCTACGACGCCGTGGCCGCCCAGGAGTGGCTGACCGGCAGCCTCAACCTGCGCACCTGGCCGCAGGTGGTCGCCGTCGCCATCGCCGTCGCGCTGCTGCTGCCGCTGGGCGCGGCGTGGTCGCGCAGGCTCACCGCGATGGAGATGGGCGACCCGCTCGCGGGCGCGCTCGGCGTGCCCGTCGTGCCCACCCGGCTCGCGCTGATCGCCGCGTCGACCGGCCTGGCCGCCGTCGCCACCGCCGCCACCGGCCCGATCGCCTTCGTCGCGCTCGCCGCGCCGCAGCTGGCCCGCGCCCTGGTGCGGGCCACCGGGCCCGCCGTGCTGACCTCCGCGCTCATGGGCGCGGTGCTGCTGGGCGCCAGCGACTTCGCCGTCCAGCGGATCTTCGGCTCCGCCCAACTGCCCGTCGGCATCGTGACCAGCGCCGTCGGCGGGCTCTACCTGGCCTGGCTGCTCGCCGCGCGCTGGCGCGGCCGGACCTAGAGGAGACCCCGTGACCCGGCTGACCGCGGAGCACCTGACCCTGGCCTACGACCGGCGCATCGTCGCCCGGGACCTGGACGTGGCCATCCCCGACGGCTCGTTCACCGTCATCATCGGACCCAACGCCTGCGGCAAGTCCACCCTGCTCAACGCCTTCGCCCGGCTGCTGCCGCCCGCCGCGGGCCGGGTGCTGCTGGACGGGCGGCTGATCTCCGACTACCGCTCCAAGGAGGTCGCCCGCAGGCTCGGCCTGCTGCCGCAGTCCTCCACCGCGCCCGGCGGCATCACCGTCGGCGACCTGGTGGCCCGCGGCCGCTACCCGCACCAGAAGCTGCTGCGCCAGTGGTCGGCGGCCGACGAGGAGATCGTGCGCGACGCGATGGCCCGCACCGGGGTGCTCGACCTGGCGGGCAGGCCGGTCGACGAGCTGTCCGGCGGGCAGCGCCAGCGGGTCTGGCTGGCGCTGGTGCTCGCCCAGCAGACCGACATCCTGCTGCTGGACGAGCCGACGACCTTCCTCGACATCGCCCACCAGTTCGAGGTGCTCGACCTCTGCGCCGACCTCAACGAGCGCGAGGGCCACACGCTGGTCGCCGTGCTGCACGACATCAACCAGGCGTGCCGCTACGCCACCCACCTCATCGCGCTGCGCCCCGGCGGGGTCGTCGCCGCGGCGGGCCACCCGTCGGAGGTCGTCGACGCCGAGCTGATCGCCGAGGTGTTCGGCATCCAGGCCCGGGTGCTCCCCGACCCGGAGAGCGGCACGCCGATGATCGTGCCGATGGCCAGGACCCGGGTGTCAGCCCCGAGCCTGGCCTAGCTTCCAGTAGCCGGAGTAGAGCACCTGCCTGCGGTCCATGCCGCACTCGTGCAGCAGGTGCCTGCGCACCCGCGCCACCATCCCGGCCTCGCCGCACACCCAGGCGAACTCGGGGGCCGCAGGCGGGTCCGCCACGAGCGCTGCGACGACCTGCTCACCGTGCTCACCATCGCGGCGCAGCACGGTCGGCTGGACGGCCGCGGCGATGGGGGAGGGGGCGAAGTCCGCGCCGACCTCCAGGTAGACGCGCAGGTCGGGCGCCTCGGCGGGCAGCGCCTCCAGGATGGCCGAGAGCGCGGGCAGCGCGGCCTCGTCGGCGACCAGCACCTGCGTGCCGTCCGACCGCTGGTAGCCCGAGCCGCCCCCGCGGAAGCCGACCTCGTCGCCCTGGCGCGCGCCAGCGGCCCAGCGGGTGCCGGGGCCCGCGTGCTCGTGCAGCACGAAGTCGACGTCGATCTCGCACACCGCGGGCCGATGGGCGCGCACGGAGTACCAGCGCAGCTCGGGCCGCTCGTGCTCGGCGATGCGGTGCACGGCCTGGCGGGTGTTGAGCCGGTGCGGGTCCGGCATGACCAGACCGGCGGCCGGGTGCGGGATCAGCAGGCCGAAGTACTCGTCGGGGCCGGTGAGGGCGAAGTCGGCGAACTCCGGGGCGGTCAGCGTGATGCGGCGCTGGTGGGCGCTCAGCTCCTCGACGCCCGCGACCCGGGCGCGGAACTGAACGGGCGTCTCCCGCCTGCGGGAGGGCGCGGTGACCAGGTTGTTGACCTTGTCGGCGAGCTTCATCTGCAACCGATCCACTCTGTGCACGCGGGCTCCTCCCCCAGCAGATTAGGCAAGCCTAACTTATCTCCTCCTGCTTCGGGGTGGGAAGAGCAACACGGCGAAGGCCGCCACGTCGTGCTTGGCGGCCTTGTGGAGGGGCGTGGGGGAGTGGTCAGTGCGGGCTGTAGACCTTGCCGACGAACTCGGCGATCTTCTCGTCGCTGAGGTTCCGCGCGATCTCGGCCTCGCTGATGATGCCGACCAGGCGCATGCCGTCCTTGTCGATCACCGGCAGCCGCTTGATCTGGTGGCGCTCCATCAGGTCGAGCACCTCGTCGACGCCCGCGTCGGCGTCGATCCACCGCGGCGTCCCCTTCGCCAGCTCCTGGGCCTTCACCCTGCTCGGGTCGCCCCCGTCGGCAATGCAGCCGACCACGATGTCCCGGTCGGTGATCATGCCGCCGAGGCGGTCGTTGTCGCAGATGGGCAGCGCGCCCACGTCCAGCTCGCGCATCATCCGCGCGGCGTCCTGCAGGCTGCTGTCCGGCGGGATGCAGCGCACGTCGCGGTGCATGATGTCGCGGGCCTTGAGCTTCCTCGAAGTCATCGTCCTTCCTCCGATGGTCCGTTCGGCCGAATGCGGCCACCTCCAGCATGAGCCGACTGCCCCACCCACGCACGATCGCCTCATTATCTATCTCCTATTCACTATCAAGATAATGGACTTTGCCACAGAGCTAGAACGGGCACCTAAGAGATGAGGGGGCAAACAACGCCTAGAGGAGGGGAGGTCGACCCGAAGCTTGACCGGTCGGTCGCGGGCACGCTAGAAAACCACTTGGTTATACAACTGAGAGGTTATTGATGAGCGCTGACGTGCTGGATGCGACGTTCGCGGCCTTGGCCGACCCGACCCGGCGGGCGATCATCGCCCGGCTGGCGCGGGGGGAGGCCACGGTCACCGAGCTGGCGGCGCCGTTCGCGATGAGCCAGCCCGCGGTGTCCAAGCACCTGAAGGTGCTGGAGCGGGCCGGGCTGGTGTCGCGGGGGCGGGACGCGCAGCGCAGGCCGTGCCGGTTGGAGGCGCGGCCGCTGCGCCTGGTCGCGGAGTGGCTGGAGAGCTACCGGGGACGTTGGGAAGAGCGGTTCGGGCAGCTCGACGGGCTGCTCGCGGAGCTGGAGGGCAAGGACCATGATGCTCACTGAGGTGGCGCTGGCGACCCCGTCGCCCACCGAGATCGTGCTGACCCGGTCGTTCGCCGCGGGGCGGGCAGCGGTGTTCGCGGCGTGGACGACGCCGGCGCTGCTGCGCCGCTGGTACGGCGCGCAGGGCTGGACGCTGGAGACGTGCGAGATCGATCTGCGGGTCGGCGGTGCGTGGCGGTTCGTCTCGCGCGGGCCGGGCGGGGAGCTGATGGGGCACGGCGGGACGTACCTGGAGATCGATGCCCCGGCCCGGCTGGTGCAGACCGAGTCCTACGACGAGCAGTGGGTGCCGGGGGAGATCCGGTCGACGCTGGAGCTGGTCGAGGTCGAGGGCGGCACCCGGTTGTCGATCATGATGGCGTTCCCGAGCGTGGAGGTGCGGGACGCGGTGCTGGCCTCGCCGATGCGCGAGGGGATCGCGCAGGGCTTCCTCCGGCTGGACGCGGTGCTGGCGGGGGTGGCGGCATGAACTGGACGCTGGAGGTGGTCGTGGTCCCGGTGTCGGATGTGGACCGGGCCAAGCGGTTCTACGCCGAGGTGCTGGGGTTCGCCGTCGACCACGACACCGATGTCGGCGGCGGCCAGCGGATCGTGCAGCTGACCCCGCCTGGGTCGGGCTGCTCCATCGTGGTCTCGGACGTCCTCACCGACATGGCGCCGGGTTCGCTCAAGGGCGTGCAGCTGGTGGTCAACGACGTGCGGGCGGCGCGGGAGGAGTTGCTGGGGCGCGGGTTCGACCCCGGTGAGGTGGTCGTGGTCGGCCCGGAGGGGATGCGCCCGGCTGCCGAGGACGACGATCTGAACAACCGGGGGTTCCTGTTCTTCGCCGATCCGGACGGCAACTCGTGGGGGGTGCAGCAGATCACCGCGCGGCCCTGAGCCCGCTGCTCCGTACGGCCCAACCTCCGTTTTGCTGGTCAGGGCCGGTGGTAGCCATCCGGCAAGCGACTGACAAGGAGATCCGATGTCCACTGGAGCCATCATCGGCATCGTCGTCGCCGCGGTCGTCGTGGTCGGGCTGCTGCTGCTGGTCGCGGCCCTGGTGCGGCGCACGCGGTCCGGTCCGGCGCTGCGGCCGCTGGACCCGCGGGCGCGGGAGCAGTTCAGCGCGCGGTGGGCGCGGGCGCAGGAGCGGTTCGTCGACCAGCCGGATGCGGCGCTGGCCGAGGCCGAGCGGATCGTCACCGATGTGATGACCGAGCGCGGCTACCCGGCCGACGCCGACCACGAGCGCCGGGAGGCCGATCTGCCGCGGGACGGCCGCGAGCACTTCCGGGCGGCGCACTCGGTGCTGGAGCGCGTGCCGCGTGGTGCGTCCACCGAGGACATGCGCGCGGCGATGGTGCGCTACCGCAGCCTGTTCCAGGACCTGATCGGCGACACCCCGGCTCGGACGAGCCACTAGAGGAGGCACACGATGCGGCCAACTGATCACCGCCGCGGCGTCGAGGACTGGCAGGGCGGTCCGGCGCGGGAGGGGCGGATGCGCCCCGATGACCATCCGACCCCGGCTGATGCGGGCACGACGGCCCGCCACGCTGAGGGGGCGGCGACCAACGGGCGCGCGGTCAACGGGCAGGCGTCCGCCGAGCGGTCTGCTGAGGCGACGCGGCACGTGCCTGCTGCGGGGCGTCGGGCGGCGGCTGCGGAGCGCCGCGATGGTGCGGGGTCCGCGGTGACGGATGCGATCCCGGCGCAGCGGGATGGTCTGTTCAGCAGGCAGGAGGCCGACAGCTACCGCGAGCGCTGGCAGCGGGTGCAGGGCGGTTTCGTCGATGATCCGGCCGAGGCGGTCGAGGAGGCGGACAAGCTGGTGGTCGATGCGATCCGGGCGCTGTCGGAGCGCAAGCGTTCGCTGGAGTCGTGGCGGGAGGGCGCGGAGACCGAGGATCTGCGCCAGGCGCTGCGCGAGTACCGGTCGTTCTTGGATCGGTTGTTGACTGTCTGATCTGGTGTGAGCAGCGGGAGCCCCGTCCGGGTTCGGGCGGGGCTCCCGTGTGTCCGGGGGGTGGGCGTCCGGGGGTGAGTGAGCGTGCGTTCATCTCTCAACCTCTACTTGAGGTTGAGGCTCAAGTAGAGGTTGAGGGTTGGTGCTGACCTGCTACAACCGGGTGCCGGTGAAGGTGGCGGTGTAGTCGAGCGGGTCGCCGTTCCCGCACGACCCGCGGGCGGTGATGGTGCCGGTGACGCGGCCGTTGAAGCCGAAGGTGACCTCCATGGCGCCGTCGGCGACCTGGTGCAGGCAGGTGCTGGCGAAGGCGTTGAGGCCGGGGATGGCGGTGTCGGGGCGCACGGTGACGGTCGCGCCGGAGACGGTCGTGTGGGCCAGGTCGAGGTCGGGCACGCCGACGCTGGGCAGGCAGCCTGTGTTGGTGCCGAACCAGGTCGCGCCGAGTTCGATGCCCGCGGCGGGGAAGCCGGAGATCAGGCACACGTCGATCTCGTTGACGCCGTTGGTGGTGCCGGTGGCGGTGATGGTGCCGGTGACCGAGAGCTGGGCGGGCCGCTCGAAGCCGCGCCCGCCTGCGGTCCCGGTGAGGACGACGGCGTACTCGCCGAGTTCGATCACCGGCGCGGCGGGGACGGCGGTGGTGGTCGTGGGGGCGGTGACGGCGCTGGTCGCGGTGGTCCTGCGCGCGGGGGCGGCGGTCGTCGTGGTGGTGGGGGCGGCCGCGGTGGTGGTGGTCGGGGCGAGGGTGGGCGCAGCGGCCGCGGGCACGCCGGGTTCGGGGCGGGCGCAGGCGCTGAGCGCGGCGACGGCGAGGATGAGCAGTGTTCGGACCATCGTTGGGCGGCGTCGGGGGCGGGGGGCGCGACGTTACCCGTGTGGGAGCGGTGTCGGGGTGCGGGGGGCCGATAGGCTGATCGGCATGGCGAGCACGGACCCCGACATCGCGCGTGACCGGTTGGAGCGAGCCCGGCAGGCGGCCGCGGCTGCGGGGGTGGACGCGCTGTTGGTCGCCCCCGGCTCGGATCTGCGGTACCTGATCGGGCGCGGCGGGCATTCCTTCGAGCGGCTGACGGTGTTGGTGGTGCCGGTCGCGGGGGAGCCGGTGCTGGTGGTGCCCAAGCTGGAGGCGCCGGGGTTCGGGCCGCTGGGCGATCTCGGTGTGCGCGTGGCGACCTGGGTGGACGGCGATGACCCGTACCGGCTGGCCGCGGGTGCGGTGGGGGGCGCCGCGCGAGTGGCGGTGGGGGATGTGCTGCCTGCGCTGCACGTGCTGGGGCTGCGTTCGGCGCTGCCGGGGGCCGAGCAGGTGCTGGCCGGTCCGGTGCTGGGGGAGCTGCGGATGCGCAAGGACGCCGCGGAGGTGGCGGCGCTGCGGGCGGCGGGTGCGGCGATCGACCGGGTGCACGCGCGGATGGGCGAGTGGCTGCGGCCGGGGCGCACGGAGGCGGAGGTGGCCGCGGACATCGCCGAGGCGATCGTGGCCGAGGGGCATGTGCGGGCGGAGTTCGTGATCGTCGGGTCGGGGCCGAACGGGGCCAGCCCGCACCACGAGGTGTCCGACCGGGTGGTCGAGGCCGGGGATGTGGTGGTGGTCGACATCGGCGGGGTGACCGAGGAGGGCTACAACTCCGACTGCACCCGCACCTACAGCCTCGGCGAGCCGCGGGAGCCGGATGTGGCGCAGGCGTATGCGGCGTTGGAGGCCGCGCAGCGGGCTGCGGTGGCGGCGGTGGCGCCGGGGGTGAGCGCGGAGTCGGTGGACGCCGCGGCGCGGCAGGTGCTCGCCGATGCGGGGTTGGCGGAGTTCTTCATCCACCGCACCGGGCACGGGATCGGGTTGGACGTGCACGAGCACCCCTACATCGTGGCCGGGAACGACCGGGTGCTGGAGCCGGGGATGGCCTTCAGCGTGGAGCCGGGGGTGTACCTGCCGGGGCGGTGGGGCGCGCGGATCGAGGACATCGTGGTGGTGACCGAGGACGGTGCGGTGGCGTTGAACGGGCGTCCGCACGGGCTGGCGGTGCTGTGACCGAGTTGGAGCCCATCGACGCCGCGATCGTGCGGGTGCTGTCGGGGGACGGGCGGTGCAGCTTCACCGACCTGGCCGAGCGGGTGGGGTTGAGCGTGTCGGCGGTGCACCAGCGGGTGCGCAGGCTGGAGCAGCGGGGTGTGGTGCGCGGGTACGCGGCGCGGTTGGACAGCGAGGCGATCGGGCTGCCGCTGACGGCGTTGATCTCGCTGACGCCGATCGATCCGGCGGCCCCGGACGACTACCCGCAGCGGTTGGAGCACATCGCCGAGATCGAGTCGTGCTATTCGGTGGCCGGGGACGAGTCGTACGTGCTGCTGGTGCGGGTGGCCGGGCCTGCGGCGCTGGAGGATCTGCTGCGCAAGATCCGGGAGTCGGCGAAGGTGTCCACGCGCACGACGGTGGTGCTGTCGACGCCGTACGAGGGCCGGTCACCGGCGCTCTAGCCGGAAGGTGACGACGGTCAGGCCGGGTTCGGGTTCGTAGCGGCCGGTCTCGGTGAAGCCGTGGCGGCGGTAGAGGGCGGTGGCCGGGGTGTTGGCGGCGGCGGTGGCGACGGTGGCGGGTCCGCGGGTGCGGGCGAGCAGGTCGGTCAGCAGCGCGGTGGCCAGGCCGCGGCGGAAGTGGTCGGGGTGCACGCAGAGCCGGTCGATGTCGGTGGTCCCGTCGGTGCCGGTCCAGGCGATGATGGCGTCGGGGGCGCCGATGCCCAGCCAGCGCAGCGGCAGGGCGCGCATCTGCTCCAGGGTCTGGTGGAGGGCGGGGATGGCGTTGGAGCCGATCAGGTCGGCCTCGACCTGGTAGGCCGCCCGCACCACCTCGTGGGCGGTGCGGGCGGTGGTGTCGTCGGTCAGGTCGAGTTCACGCGGGTTCACGGGTGCTTTCTACCCGGCGGGGCTGCGGGGCCAGGTAGAGGCGGTGCCAGAGGGCTTCGACGGGGCCGCGGTCGAAGCGGCGCAGCCACCCGCTCGCCCCGGCCATCAGCAGGGCGGTGACCGCGAGCCAGGTGGCGGCGGTGAACCAGGCGCCGTGGTGGCCGAGGCGGGCGGCCAGGTCCAGGCCCCACGGGTAGCAGAGCAGCGAGGCGATGAGGTTCTGCAGGATGTAGCAGCTCATGGCGGTGCGGCCGACGGCGGTGAGCCCGGCGCGCAGCGGGCCGGGGGTGGCGCGCATGCGGTGCACGAGGGTGGTGATGGCGCCGAGCAGGCCGAAGGCGACCAGCGGGGCGCACAGGTAGCGGTCGACGAGGAACCACTGCGGCCCGGCCAGGGCGGCGGCGAGGTTGAGCGGCAGGCCCAGGCCGATGCCCCAGCGGGCGAGGCGGGCGCGCAGGGCCGCGCCCGCGGGGGTGTCGGCCAGCGCCCCGGCCTGCCACAGCAGCACCCCGGCGAGGAAGAGCACGGTGGACAGGGGCAGCACGAACAGCCCTTCGGAGCGCAGCGGCCCCCAGTGCTCCAGGCGCAGGGCCACCTGCCCGGTCCAGGTGTCGGCGGTGGGCAGGCCGGTGCCGTCGATGGCCTGGTCGCTGGCCACCAGGGCGGCGGTCAGCAGCCCGACGACCGCGGTGTGGACGGCCGCGATGGTGATCATCCAGGCGCGGATGGCGCGCCGGGAGCGGGCGGCGAGGTAGGCCACGGGGATGGCGACGATGGCGTAGAAGGTCAGCACGTCGCCTTCGAAGACGAGGATGTAGTGCAGGACGCCTTCGATGAACAGCAGCGCCGCGCGCCACGGGTACCAGCCGGGCCAGCGGGCGCCGCGGCGGCGGGCGGAGCCGAGCTGGATGGCGATGCCGACGCCGAACAGGATCGACAGCAGGCCCAGGAACTTGCCGTTGCTGAGGGTGCGCAGGATGGTGCCGGTGGTGTCGGCGGTGGCGGCGTCGGTGAGGAACCCGGCGAAGCCGCCGGGGTTGGTGAAGATCCAGGCGTTGGTGCCGAGCGTGCCCAGGATGGCCACGCCGCGCAGCGTGTCCAGGGCGGTGACGCGGGTGCTCACGACAGGTGTTCCCCCTTCTCCCTGGCGAGCCACGCTAGGGGCGGGGGCGGGGGTGGGGCGTCCGTCGTCGGGGGGAGGCGGTGATCGTCGGTTGGGGGGAGCTAGGGGCCGACGGAGGGGGCGGGGTGCAGGTCGCCGTCGGCGCCGGGCAGGCAGGCCGCGGCGGGGTGGTCGGTGCCCAGGAACTCCCCGAGGCAGCGGCCGAACTGGGCGTGGCCTGCGGCGTTGGGGTGGAAGGACTCCTGCATGGCGTGCCCGGCGCGGACTTCGTCGCGCAGGTCCTCCCAGCGCACCGCCAGGCGGGAGAACCACTCCTGGGCGGGGTCGGTGTGCGAGCACGCCTCGCGGCCGACGCCTGCGCGGGAGAGGTCGAGGAAGCGGGCGCCTGCTTCGCGGGCGGCGCGGCGGACCCCGTCGGTGATCTGCGGGACGGCGCGCTCGCGCACCCACACGAGGTCTTCGCGGCGCAGCGGGCAGCCGTTGAGGTTGCGCAGCTCTTCGAGCATGTCGGGGCCGACGGGGGCGGCGTAGGACTGCAGGACGAGGGTGTAGTCGCCGCGGGCGTACCCGGCCTGCTCCATGACGTGGCGGATGTCGGCGAGGGCGGCGACGACCTTGGGCGTCATGGCCTCGACGCGGCGAGGCCACTCCTGGTCCATCTCGGTGGCGCAGCCGGGCTTGCCCGGGTCGAGCCAGGCCTGCACGCAGGCGTCGAGGACGCCGGAGAAGCGCGGGTCGTCGTTGGCGCCGACGGCGACCACGATGGCCACCACGCGCCGCTGGCGGGCGAGTGCCCCGAGCCGCTGGGCCTGGGAGGGTTCGCCGTACTGCTCGGCGTCGCCGAGGCCGAGCTGGGCCGAACCCGCGCCGGAGCAGGCGAGGTTGACGGTCTCGTCGATGCCGCGCAGCCCGGTGTGGTGGATGCTGGCGTTGCGGGAGCGGTGGCACCAGTTGCCGTCGAGGCCGTCGGTGTCGGGCTGGTAGTCCCCGGCCGCTTCGCCTGCGACGGTGCTGTCGCCCATGGCGACGAGCACGCGCGGCACCCCGGTGGGCGGGGCGGGGGCCGGTGGCGGGTCGGGGTCGCCGAGGATGAACAGCCCGCCGATCAGCGCGGCCACGGACAGCACTGCGACGGCCCAGACGATCTTGCGGTTCATCACCGCCGAGTCTAGCCGCGCGCTGCGGCCCTGCTCAGGCGGCGATGCGGCCCTCCACCAGGTTCAGCGTGCGGTCGGCGATGGTGTGGACCTGGTCGTGGTGGGTGGCCACCAGCACCGCGGTGCCCGCGTCGGCGACGCGGCGCAGCAGGCCGAGCACGGCGGGGATGCTGCCGTGGTCGAGGTGGGCGGTGGGCTCGTCGGCCAGCAGCACCGCGGGCCTGCCGACCACGGCGCGGGCCAGGGCGGCGCGCTGCTGCTGGCCGTAGGAGACCTCGCCGGGGTAGCGCTGGCCGAGGTGCCCGATGCCGAGCTCGCCGAGCACCTGGGCGACCCGGTCGGCGACCTCCTGGGGCGGGGTCCGGCCGGGCAGGCGCAGCGGCAGGGCGACGTTCTCGGCCAGGGTCAGCTCCGCCGACAGGCCCAGCGCCTGGGGCAGCACGGCGCAGTCGTGCCAGGGTGGGGCGTCGTCGACGACGGTGCCGCACACGGTGACGGTGCCGCTGTCGGGGCGGTCGAACCCGCACAGCAGGGCGAACAGGGCGCTCTTGCCGGAGCCGGAGCGGCCGGAGACGGTGACCAGCTCGCCGGGGGAGACCTCGAGGTCGACCCCGCGCAGCACCGGCACCGGCTGCCCGCCGGGGTGGGGGAAGGCGCGGGTGAGCCCGCGCGCGGTGAGCACGCTCATGCCGCCTCCTCGATCCGGCCCTCGCGCAGCCGCACGACGCGGTCGGCGCGGGCGATGACCTCGTCGTCGTGGGAGGCCACGACGACCGGGACGCCGTCGGCGACGAGGCGGTCCACCACGTCCAGGACCAGCCCGGCGCTGGTGGCGTCGAGCTGGGAGGTGGGTTCGTCGGCCAGCACCACGGCGGGTTTGCGGGCCAGGGCGCAGCCGAAGGCCAGGCGCTGCTGCTGGCCGCCGGAGAGCGCCTCGACCTTCCAGTCGGCGGTGCCGGGGATGCCCAGCCAGCCGAGCACGGCCTCGACGTCGGCGGGCACGCGGGCGGACTCGGCCGCGGCGCGCAGGTTCTGCCCGACGGTGAGGTGGGCGATCAGGTTCTCCGGCGGGTACTGCACGACCAGGGCGATGCGGTCGCGGCGCATCCGCCGCCGCTGCCGGTGGCCGAGGCCGACGACGTCGCGGCCGGAGACCGCGACCCGCCCGCGGGTGGGGCGGTCGATGAGGCCCAGCACGCGCAGCAGGGTGGACTTGCCGGAGCCGGAGGGCCCGGCCAGCACGGTCAGCCCGCCGCCGGGGACGGTGAGGCTGACCTCCTCCAGGGCGGGCACCGGCCCGGCGGGGGTCGGGTACTCCACGCGCACCCGCTCCACCTCGAACAGGGGCGCCGCTCCCCCGGGGAACAGGTCGGCGTCGGTCAGCAGCTCAGCCACGGATCAGCTCTCCCACTCGGGCGGTGGTCACCGACCGCACCGCCGACCAGCACACCAGGGCGACCACGACGATCGCCGAGCCCAGCGTCGTGGACACCAGCCCCACCAGGTCGGGGGCATCGGCCAGGGGCCGCAGCCACGGCGAGGGGTCCAGCATCGGGGCCGAGACCGCGGTGCACGCCCACCCGGCGGCCGCGCCCGCCAGCACCGACGCCCCGGCCAGCGAGCCCAGCTCCAGCAGGTGGCTGGCCACGAGGGTGCGCGGGCGCAGGCCCATGCGGGTGGCCAGGGCCCCGGCCAGGGCGTTCTGGCGCCTGCGCACCTCCACGGCCAGCAGCAGCGCGGCGGCGGCGACCACGGCGAGCACGAAGCCCAGCGCGGTCACGAAGTCGAAGGTCCAGCGCACGGTGAGGAACGGCAGCCCGTCGAGCGCCTCGGCCTTGCCGCGGGCGTGCAGGTGGTGCAGGCCTGCGGTGTCGAGCTTGGCGAGCAGGGCCTCCACCGGCTCGGCGGACCAGACCTGCCAGACGTCGATGTCGCCGGGGTCGGGCAGGGCGGCGGTGGAGACCACGTAGCCGCGGTCGCCGATGAGCGGGAAGGAGGCCAGGTGGTCGACGGGGTCGACCTCGCCGATGCGGGGCAGCCGCGCCTGGGCGTCGGGGGCGGCGCCGATGCGCAGCGCGGGCAGCGGGCCGCCCGCGGCGGGGGTGTCGAGGCGGGCCAGGCGCTGCGCCAGCTCGGCGCGGTCGCCTTCGACCCAGGCGGCCTGGGTGAAGGTGGCCGGGTCGACGGCGAGGATGATGGCGCCCTCGGTCTTGAGCACCCCGACGAGGGTGGCGGTGCCCGCCAGCTCGGGGGGCAGGCCCTGCTCGGTGGCCACGGCGGTGGAGATCTGGGCGCTGGACTCGGCGCCGACGAACAGCCCGGACTTGGTGTCGAAGGCGTCGTCCTGGGCGGTGGCGATGCCCACGCCGACGGTGAGGGTGCCGACGGCGAGCGTGCCGACCAGCAGGATGCCCACGGCCGATCCGGCGGCTGCGGCCAGGCGGCGCACGGCCAGCTGGGCGGCCGGGGCCGACCACCAGCGCAGCCGGTGGGAGGCGCGCAGCCCCCAGCGCAGCAGCCGCACGGCGACCAGGGCGACGGTGAGCACGACCAGCAGCGGGAAGGCCAGGCCCACGGCGTCGGGCTGCTCGGGCAGCGGCTGGCCGAAGGCCATGCGCACCGGGGTGGCGTCCAGCCGCGCCCACGCCAGGTAGGCGGCCACGCCGGTGACCAGCTCCCAGGGCAGGTAGCGCAGGCCGCGCCAGAGGCGCACGCGGCCGCCGCTGCCCTGGAAGGCGCGGTGGGTGTGGGCTGCGGTGACCGCGGCGGCGACGAGCAGGGCGGCGGCGAAGACGCCGGTGGCGATGAGCGCGGAGGTGGCGGCGGTGCCGGGGGTCAGGTGGGGGGAGGGGGCGTACCAGGGCAGGGCCAGGCGGGCTGCTCCCCAGCCCAGGCAGGCCCCGACCAGCAGCGGGACGGCCAGCTCCAGCACCGCGCGGGCGCCGAGGGCGGCCGGGCCCGCGCCGCGCGCCCACAGCAGGCGCAGCTCGGCGCGGCGGCGCTGGCACCACTGGACGGTGACGGCGGCGACCCCGGCCAGGCCGACGAGCAGGCTGATGATGGTCAGCGGCAGGACCGCGCCGAGCACGGTGTCCCCGGCTTCGCGGCCGACCTCGACGGGCTTGGCGAAGTAGTTGCCGGTGGTGACCATGTCCGGGCGGGGCAGCTGGTCCTCGATGTCGGGCAGCAGGGCCGCGCCGCGGGCGGCGATGTCGGCGCCCTCGTCGACGGTGCGGGGCAGCTGCTGCAGCGGGAAGCGCACCGAGACGGTCACCGAGTCGCCCGAGGGCGGGCCGAACAGCTGCACGAAGGTGTCGCGCTCGGGGACGAGCACGACCGGGCCGGAGCCGCCGTCGGGGGCCAGCACGTTGACCACGGCCTCGCGCTGCTCGGCGCACCAGTAGTCGCCGACCGGGGCGGCGAGGTCCTCGTAGATGGCGGTGACCTTGGGGAAGCCCGGGTCGGCGAGGGTGTCGCCGAGCTGGATGTCGCCGTTCTCGGCCAGCGAGCGCGGCACCCACAGCCCGTCGCGCGCCCCGCCCTGCAGGACGGTGACGTTGTCCATCGCGCCCTCGCGCCACAGGAACCGCGACCACGGGTGCAGCCCGCTGTCCCAGGTCCACTGGTAGACCGGGGAGTAGAGGGCGCCGATGGGGGCGGGGAAGCCGTGGCGGGGGGCCTGGGCGGCGGCGGCGTCGATGACGGCGGCGCCCTCCTCGGCGGTGACCCGGCGGTGGTCGAGCACCGGGGCGACCGACTGGGGGCACAGCCTGCCCGCCTGGTAGCCGATGGCGGCGTTGCCCGCGGCGTCGGAGTGCAGGACCGCGGCGGCGCCGACGAAGGTCAGCAGCAGGGACGCGACCACCGCGACCAGCACCGTCAGCGAGCTCGACAGCGCCGCGCGGGGCGCGGATCTCCAGGGCAGCTGCATGGCGGCACGCTACCCGGGGTTACCCCCGAACGGGTGGTGGCGCGATCGTTTCGATATCCACCGAACCGCATTCGGCCGGACCCGTTGCGCGCTCTGGCCCATGCGGGTGGCCGGGCCGCGGCGCGGCGTGCCCGGCCGGTCGCGGGCGGTGGTCAGGCCGGGTGCGGCTGGTGGTCGGGGTTGGCGGCCCAGAAGCGCTGCCCGGCCTCGGGCAGGGTGCTGATCGGGTCGTAGTAGGGGTAGCGGCGGGAGAGGATGGCCGCGGCGTCGGCGTCCTCGGTGCGCTCGGTGCCCGCCCGGTAGTTCTTGGTCCAGTAGGAGATGCCGCGCTCGCGGTCGTACTCGGCGATCTGGTGCACCCAGCGCTTCCCGACGTAGGGGACGTCGCAGATGATGCGGGGGGTGGCGTAGCCGGGCAGGTAGCCCATGATGGCGTGCTGGAGCTCCTGGGCCTCCCACACCGCCAGCCGCCAGTGCTCGGCGTTGGGGATCATGTCGCACATGTAGAAGTAGTAGGGCAGGATGTTCGCCTCGCCCTGCAGGGCGAAGCACAGGTCCAGCAGCGCCTCGGGGGTGGCGTTGACCCCGCGCATGAGCACGCCCTGGTTGCGCACGTCGCGCACGCCGACCTCCAGGGCGGTGCGGGCGGCCTCGGCGACCAGCGGGGTGACCGACTGGGCGTGGTTGACGTGGGTGTGGATGGCCAGGTTGACCCCGCGGCGGGCGGCGGTGCGGGCCACCCGCTCCAGGCCTTCGACGACGGTGGGCTGCAGCCAGTGCTGGGGCAGCCCGGCCAGGGCCTTGGTGGCCAGGCGGATGTCGCGCACGGTGGGGATGTCCAGCAGCCGCATGAGGAAGGACTCCAGCTGCTTCCACGGCACGTTGGCCACGTCGCCGCCGGAGACCACCACGTCGCGCACGCCCGGGGTGCGCTTGAGGTAGTCGATCATGGCGTCTTGGCGGTCGACCGGCTTGAGGGCCAGCTTGTGCTTGTCGACCTGCGGGGTGGAGTTGCCCACCAGGTCCATGCGGGTGCAGTGCCCGCAGTACTGGGGGCAGGTCGAGAGCAGCTCGGCGAGGACCTTGGTGGGGTAGCGGTGGGTCAGGCCCTCCACCACCCACATCTCGGCCTCGTGCAGGGAGTCGCGGGTGGAGTGCGGGTGGCTGGGCCAGTCGGGGTCGCGGTCGGAGGCCACGGGCAGCATGTAGCGGCGCACCGGGTCGGCCAGGAAGGCCGCGGTGAACTCCTGCGGGCCCGCGCCGGGGTCGAGCGCGGAGGCCATGGTGTTGAGCATCTGCGGGGGCAGCAGCATCGACATGGTGGCCAGGCGCTGCTGGTCGTCGGCGAGGTCGGCGTAGAAGGCGTCGGTGAGCAGGTCGCCGGTGACCGCGCGCAGCTGCTTGGCGTTCTTGACGCAGTTGACCCGCTGCCACTGCGCGTCGCGCCACTGCGCCTCGGTGACGTGCGCCCAGCCCGGGAAGCGGCGCCAGTCGGGCTCGACCAGTTCCTTGCGCTCGTACTCGTAGGGCTGGTGCCCGGCCCGGTCCAGGGCCTCGGACACGCTGGTGACCGGGGTGCCCGGGCCGCCAGCAACTTCACGCAGCGCAGTCATATGTACTCCTCGCCGTTCGGGTGGCGTAAAGATATGCTGCCAGACGAGACGCACGGCGTAAATTTTGCGGAGGTTGCTGTGGTGGGGACGAGGACCGGGTCGCCGTGGGGACTGCACCGGGTGCAGGACCCGCCCGGCGTGCTGCCCCAGCAGGCCTGGCGCCTGGACCCCGACCCCACCCCCGCCGCCGACGAGGTCGTCATCGCCGTCGAACGGCTCAACCTCGACGCCGCCTCCTACCGGCAGCTGCGCGAGCAGCACGGCAGCGGCGACGCGGTGCGCGCGGCGGTGCTGGGCATCGTCGCCGAGCGCGGCAAGATGCAGAACCCGGTCACCGGCTCCGGCGGCATGCTGCTGGGCACCGTCGCCGCCGTCGGCCCCGACTCCCCCCTCGGCCTGGCCGTCGGCGACCGGGTCGCCACCCTGGTCAGCCTCACCCTCACCCCGCTGCGCATCGACGACGGCCTGGCCGACTGGGACGGGCTCTCCGAGCAGGTCCCCTGCCGCGGCACCGCCGTGCTCTTCGGCCGCTCCATCGCCGCCAAGCTCCCCGCCGACCTGCCCGACGCCCTCGCCCTGGCCGTGCTCGACGTCTGCGGCGCCCCCGCCCTCACCGACCGCGTCGTGCGCGGCTACCGCGCCCCCTCGGTCGCCGTGCTCGGCGGCGGCGGCAAATCCGGGTCGCTGTCGCTGGCCGCCGCCCGCCGCGCCGGGGCCCGCCGCCTGCTCGCCCTGGTCCCCACCGAGGCCGAGGCCGCCGCCGTGCGCCGCGCGGGCCTGGCCGACGAGGTCGTGCTCGCCGACGCCCGCGACCCCGTCGCCGTGGCCGCCGCCGTCGGCGAGCAGGTCGACGTCACCGTCGTGTGCGTGGACGTGCCCGGCTGCGAGCACGGCGCCATCCTGGCCACCGCCGACGGCGGCACCGTCGTCTTCTTCTCCATGGCCACCTCCTTCCCCGCCGCCGCCCTCGGCGCCGAGGGCCTGGCCGCCGACGTGCGCATGCTCATCGGCAACGGCTACGTCCCCGGCCACGCCGAGTTCGCCCTGGACCTGCTGCGCGCCGCGCCCGGGGTCCGGGCACTGTTCGAGGCCCGCGCCCACTGACCCGCGAGACTGTTCCCCCGTGACCACCACCCCCAGCACCCCTAGCGCCCCCGACACCCCCGCGACCCCGCGCACCACGCTGCTCACCGGCGGCCGCATCCACTCCCCGGCCGACCCCGACGCCACCGCGATGGCCGTGCGCGACGGCGTCGTCGTCTGGCTCGGCCAGGACTCCGTCGGCGCCACCCTCTACGGCGACGCCGAGGAGACCGTCCACCTCGACGGCGCCTTCGTCGCCCCCGCCTTCGTCGACGCCCACGTCCACGCCACCAGCGCCGGGCTGCTGCACACCGGCGTCGACCTCACCGCCGCCCCCAGCCTGGCCGCCGCGCTGGACGCCGTCGCCGCCCACGTGCGCCGCCACGGCCGCGCCCCGGTCTGGGGCCACGGCTGGGACGAGACCCGCTGGCCCGAGCAGCGCCCGCCCACCCGCGCCGAGCTCGACGCCGCCGCCGACGGCGCCCCCGTCTACCTCTCCCGCGTCGACGTGCACTCCGCGCTGGTCTCCACCGCCCTGCTCGACCGCGCCCCCGGCGCCGCGGCCGCCGACGGCTGGCACCCCGAGGGCCCGCTCTCGCGCGCGGCCCACCACCACGCCCGCCGCGCCGCCCGCGACGCCATCACCCCCGGCCAGCGCGCCCAGGCCCAGCTCGCCTTCCTGCGCCACGCCGCCGCCCACGGCATCGCCAGCGTCCACGAGTGCGCCGGACCCGACATCTCCGGGGCCGAGGACCTGGCCGCCCTGCTCGCCCACCCCGGCGACCTGCCCGAGGTCGTCGCCTACTGGGGCGAGCGCGGCGACCCCGCCCTGGCCGCCACCCACCGCGTGCGCGGCCTGGCGGGCGACCTGTTCGTCGACGGCGCCCTCGGCTCGCGCACCGCCGCCCTGCACCAGCCCTACGCCGACGCCCCCGACACCACCGGCGCCCTCTACCTCGACCCCGCCGCCATCGGCGAGCACCTGCGCGCCTGCACCGAGGCGGGCATCCAGGCCGGGTTCCACGTCATCGGCGACGCCGCGGTCACCGCCGTCATCGAGGGCTTCGCCCGCGCCGAGCAGCACCTGGGCCGCCTGGCCATCGCCGCGGCCCGCCACCGCCTCGAACACCTGGAGATGGTCACCCCCGGCCAGGCCCAGCAGCTGGCCCACTGGGGCGTGGTCGCCTCCGTGCAGCCGCTCTTCGACGCCTGCTGGGGCGGCCCGCACGGCATGTACGCCCAGCGGCTCGGGCCCGAGCGCGGCACCGCCCTCAACCCCTTCGCCCAGCTCGCCGCGGCCGGGGTCGTGCTCGCCTTCGGCTCGGACGCCCCCGTCACCGCCGCCGACCCGTGGGCGGCCGTCGCCGCCGCCGTCCACCACCGCACCGACGGGCACGGCCTGTCCCCGCGCGCCGCCTTCACCGCCCACACCCGCGGCGGCTGGCGCGCCGCGGGCGTCGACGACGGGCTCACCGGCACCCTCGTGCCCGGCGCCCCCGCCACCTACGCCATCTGGGAGGTCGACGAGCTCGCCGTCGCCGCCCCCGACAGCCGCGTCCAGCGCTGGTCGACCGACCCGCGCTCGCGCGTGCCCGCCCTGCCCCGCCTCGACCCCGGCGCCACCCCGCCCGCCTGCGCGCGCACCGTCCTGCGCGGGCGCGTGCTGTTCGACCGACTGGAGAACAATGCCCCTGCTTGACCTGGACCCCGCGGTCGTGGCCACCGCACGGGCGCTGGCCGCGCAGGCCGCCGCCCCGGTGATCGACATCGCCCGCGCGCACACCACCGTCGCCGTCGAACGCGCCACCCTGCGCCTGGCGGGCATCACCGGAGCCGACACCACCCACCGCGCGGGCGACGTGCCGTGGGTCAACCGGGTGGTCGACACCGTGCGCGAGCACTGCGGCCTGGAGCACGGCGTCGCCCTGCCCGCCTTCCACGCCCTGCGCGCCCACGACCTGGGCTCGCTCACCGAGCTGGCCGAGGCCACCGCCGCGGGCCAGATCACCTACCGCGTCCCCGAGGGCCGCGACGCCACCCGCGCCGCCAAGGCCGCCCGCACCGCCGTCGCCCGCGGCCTGCGCACCATCGACCGCAACCGCGCCCAGCGCGCCAAGCTCGTCGCCAGGCTCGGCGACCCGCCGCGGCGGCCCTGGATCTACCTGATCGTGGCCACCGGCGACATCGACGAGGACGTCGTGCAGGCCGCCAACGCCGCCCGCGCCGGGGCCGACATCATCGCCGTCATTCGCTCCACCGGCCAATCCCTGCTGGACTACGTGCCCGAAGGCGCCACCCACCACGGGTTCGCGGGCACCTACGCCACCCAGGAGAACTTCCGCATCATGCGCGCGGCCATGGACGAGGTGTCCAAGGAGGTCGGCCGCTACATCCGCGTCACCAACTACGCCTCCGGGCTGTGCATGCCCGAGATCGCCGTGCTCGCCGGGCTCCAGCGGCTGGACATGATGCTCAACGACTCCATGTACGGCATCCTCTTCCGCGACATCAACCCCATCCGCACCTTCGTCGACCAGCGCTTCTCCCGCCAGGTCCACGCCCGCGCCGGGATCATCATCAACACCGGCGAGGACAACTACCTCACCACCGCCGACGCCGTGGACGCCGCCCACACCGTCACCGTCTCCCAGCTGCTCAACGAGCACTTCGCCCACGAGGCCGGGCTGCCCGACGAGCTGCTCGGCCTCGGCCACGCCTTCGAGATCAACCCGAAGGTGCCCGACTCCTTCCGGCTGGAGCTGGCCCACGCCCTGCTCGCACGCGAGCTGTTCCCCGACGCACCGCTGAAGTGGATGCCGCCGACCAAGCACATGACCGGCAACGTCTTCGACGGCTACCTGCTCGACGGCTTCTTCAACCTCGCGGGCGCGCTCACCGGCCAGTCCATCCTGCTGGTCGGCATGATGACCGAGGCCGTGGTCACCCCGTTCCTCTCCGACCGCGACCTGGCCCTGGCCAACGTGCGCTACGTGCTCGACGCCGCAGGCAACCTGCGCGAGGACTTCCGGCCCGCCCCCGACGGGTTCATCGCCAAACGCGCCCACCAGGTGCTCGGCGAAGCCGTCGACCTGCTCGCCCGCATCGTCGACGAAGGCCTGCTCGAAGCCATCGCCCAGGGCACCTTCGGCCTGATGAAGCGCCCCGCCGACGCGGGCAAGGGCGCCGACGGCGTCATCGCCAAGGCCGAGGGCTACACCAACCCCGCGAGCGACCTGCTGGAAGAAGGTGCCACCGCGTGAAGCGCCACCTCCGCCCCTACGGCGACACCACCGGCGACGGCATGGTGCAGCTGTCGTTCACCCTGCCCGTCCCGCACGGCCCGCGCGCCGACGGCGCCGCCCAGCAGCTGGCCAACAAGATGGGCATCGACCCCGCCCTCGTCGTGCACTCCCACCCCATCGGCGCCGACTTCACCTTCTTCGTCGTCTACGGCTCGGTGTCGCACATCATCGACATGGACGCGGTCACCGTCGTCGAACGCGAATACCCGCTGCTGACCCCCGGGGAGGTCAACACCGCGGTGAAGAAGGCGCTGCGCCGCAAGCTCGTCGTCGTCGGCGCCTGCATCGGCACCGACGCCCACACCGTCGGCATCGACGCCATCCTCAACATCAAGGGCTTCGCCGGGGAGAAGGGCCTGGAGTACTACCGCGAGCTGCGGGTGATCAACCTCGGCGCCCAGGTCACCGTGCCCGAGCTGGTCAAGCGCGCCCGCGCGGAGAAGGCCGACGCCGTGCTGGTCTCCCAGGTGGTCACCCAGCGCGACGCCCACATCCTCAACACCCAGGAGATGTCGGCCGCCTTCCGCGAGGCGATGGGGGAGCGCCGCCCCCTGCTCGTCGCGGGCGGGCCCCGCTTCGACCCGCTCATGGCGGGCGAGCTCGGCGTCGACCGCGTCTTCGGCCGCGGCACCACCCCCGGCGAGGTCGCCTCCTACCTCGTCCACGCCATCACCACCGGAAAGGCCGCAGCATGAGCGCCGAGGTCGGCACCACCGTCACCCACCGCCGCTACGTCCCCCACTCCCACGCCCACTACGGCGGCAGCCTCGTCGACGGCGCCTACGGGCTGGGCCTGTTCGGCGACGTGGCGACCGAGCTGTGCGTGCGCACCGACGGCGACGAGGGCCTGTTCGCCGGGTACAGCGAGGTCACCTTCGCCGCGGCCATCCAGGCAGGCGACGTCATCGAGGCCACCGCCACGCTGGTGCGCGTGGGCGCCCGCTCCCGGGAGATGGAGTTCGAGGCGCGCGTGGTCTGCCGCTCGGCCCCCGACCGCGGCCCCTCCGCCGCCGACGTGCTCGACCCGCCCCTGGTGGTCACCCGCGCCCGCGGCACCGTCGTCGTCCCCCCGAAATAACGGACATCCCCGAGCCCGCCTCGGGTTCGGGCTGCGCCGAGCGAGTGATCTTGGCCGGGGCTGGGCCGAACGGGTCAGCCCGGCCTTGCCCCGCTCGGCCCTTCGCTGATAACAACCGGGACCACACCATCCGTCCGGGGCCGCCGCGGAGGACCATGCCCACCGAACTCGTCGAGGTCGACCACGTCCTGGACCACCCAGCGGACCAGGTGTGGGAGCTGCTCGGCGATCCCGCGCTCTACCCCAGGTTCGTGCGCGAGGTCGCCGCCTGCGACCCCGCGGGCGAGGGCGCCCCCTCCGGGCGCGGCGCCCGCTACCGCGTCCGCTACGCCCCCCACCGCGGCCAGGACCCCGTCCTCGACGAGCTGGCCGTGCTCGTGCACTGCCCCGGCGAGCACCTGGTGCTGGTCGGGCCCGCATGGCAGGGCGGGCACCTCAGCGTGCGGCTCACCGCCGAGTCCCGCCGCCGCACCCGCGTGCAGGTGGTGCTGTCGCTGCCGGAGACGCTCACCGCGGGCACCGTGCTGACCAGCGCGTGGCTGCGCAAGCGGATCCGCCGCGCCTTCGGGCTCATCGACCACCAGCTCGCCGGGCGCGGCGCCGCCGCCCCCCGCGGCCGCGCGGAGGCCACCGCCCGCGGCGCGGGCTCGGTCACCACCCTGCGCGTGCTCACCAAGGCGGGCGTCATCGCCCCCGGCCGCCCCGACCGCCTGGCCCGCCAGCTGGCCACCGTCGCCAAGTGGGGCGCCACCCTCGTCGGCGGCTACCGCGCCGCCGCCGTCGCCGCCCCCCGTGCGCTTGCCATCGTCGACGAGAACGGCGAGCACACCTACGCCGACCTCGACCGGCGCAGCACCCGCCTGGCCAACGCGCTGGCCGAGCGCGGCGTGCGCGCGGGCAGGCGGGTGGCGCTGATGTGCCGCAACCACGCTGGGCTGGTCACCGCCGCCATCGCCTGCGGCAAGCTCGGCGCCGACGTGCTCATGCTCAACACCGGCCTGTCCGCCGACCAGGTCGCCGACACCGTCGAGCGCCACCGCCCGGTCGCCCTGCTCGCCGACGACGAGTTCGCCCCCCTGTTCCACCACCTGCCGCCCGCCCTGCGCTACATCTCCACCTGGAGCGCCGCCCCCGCCGACCTCACCCTCGACACCCTGGTGGCCACCGGCGCGCCCACCCCGATCACCGCGCCGCGCACCCCGGGCCGGGTGATCGTGCTGACCTCCGGCACCACCGGCGCCCCCAAGGGCGCGCGGCGGCGCAACCCGCCGGGCCTGTCGGCGGCGGCGTCGGTGCTCTCCCGCATCCCGCTGCGCGTGGGCGAGCGCATGCTCGTGGCCACCCCCCTGTTCCACACCTGGGGGCTGGCGGCGATGCAGCTGGCCACCCCGCTGCAGGCGAGCCTGGTCCTGCAGCGCCGCTTCGACCCCGAGGCCGCGCTGGCCGCCATCGCCGAGCGCCGCTGCACCTCGATGGTCGCCGTGCCGATCATGCTCCAGCGCATCCTCGCCCTGCCCGCCCGCGTCCGCGCCCGCTACGACACCAGCAGCCTGCGCGTGGTCGCCTCCAGCGGAGCGCCCCTGCCCGGCGCCCTCGTCACCGCCTTCATGGACGCCTTCGGCGACATCCTCTACAACCTCTACGGCTCCACCGAGGTCTCCTGGGCCAGCATCGCCGATCCCGCCGACCTGCGCGCCGCCCCCACCACCGCGGGCCGCTGCCCCGCGGGCACCAAGGTCGGCATCCTCGACGCCGCGGGCCGCCCCCTGCCCCCTGGCGTGGTCGGCCGCATCGCGGTGGGCAACGAGATGCTGTTCGAGGGCTACACCGACGGCGGCTCACCGGAGAAGCACGGCGACCTGATGGTCACCGGCGACCGCGGCTACCTCGACGCCGACGGCAGGCTGTTCGTGTCCGGACGCGACGACGACATGATCGTCTCCGGCGGGGAGAACGTGTTCCCGCGGCCGGTGGAGGAGCTGCTGCTGAGCCTGGAGCAGGTCGTCGACGCGGCGGTGGTGGGGGTGCCCGACCGCGACTACGGCCAGCGCTTCGCCGCGTTCGTGGTGCTCAAACCGGGGGCGCGGATGCAGGCGACGGAGGTGCAGGAGTTCGTCCACGCGCACCTGGAGCGGTACTCGGTGCCGCGGGACGTGGTGTTCGTGTCCAAGGTGCCGCGCAACGCGACGGGGAAAGTGGTGAAGGACCTGCTCGTGGAGCAGGTGTAGGGGGCTGCCGCCTCCCCTGCGGTCCGGGGTGCGCCCGCTGACCGGCTCGTCACGGGGGCGGTCGTACGCTGGGGGCGTGGTAGTCCCCACCGAGGTCCCTGCGGCCGATCGACCTGGTTCTGCCCCCGGGCCTCGGGGGCTGGTGCTCGCGCGCGTCGCGGCCGCACTGGCAGGCGGGGCCGCGGTGTACCTCGCGTTCCCGCCGCGGACGCTGTGGTGGCTGGCCCCGCTGGGGTTCGCGGTGCTGGGGGTGCTGCTGCGCGGCGCCCGCGCCCGCGCCGGGTTCGGGTACGGGGTCGTGTTCGGGCTCGGGATGATGGTGCCGCTGCTGGCCTGGACCGGGGAGTTCGTCGGGCTGGTGGCCTGGCTGCCGCTGGCCGGGGTCGAGGCCCTGCTCGTCGGCGCGTCGACCGCGGCGATCGCCGTCGTCGGGCGGCTGCCGGGGTGGCCGGTGTGGGCGGCGCTGCTGTGGACGGCCGGGGAGGCGCTGCGCGCGGTTTTCCCCTTCGGCGGGTTCCCCTGGGCCAAGGTCGCCTTCAGCCAGCCCGAGGGCTGGTACCTGCCGCTGGCCGCGCTCGGCGGCACACCGCTGGTCGCGGCCGCGGTGACGCTCACCGGCTTCGCGCTGGCCGCGCTCGTCGGCAGGCCCCGCCGCCCGCGCGCCGCGGCGCTGCTGGTGCTCGCCGCGGTCGGGCCGCTGGCCGCCGGGCTGGCCTACACGCCGCTGGTGGGCACCGAGCCGCAGGCCGGGGAGATCACCGTCGCGGCCATCCAGGGCAACGTGCCCCGCGCCGGGCTGGACTTCAACGCCCAGCGCCGCGCCGTGCTCGACAACCACGTGCGCCGCACCGAGCAGCTCGCCGACGACGTCGCCGCGGGCCGCGCACCCCAGCCCGACCTGGTCATCTGGCCGGAGAACGCCTCCGACATCGACCCCTACCGCAACCCCGACGCCCGCGCGGCCATCAACCGGGCCGCCGCCGCCATCGACGCGCCCATCGCCGTGGGCTCGGTGCTGGTCGACCCCGACGGGCGCCCGCGCAACACCGTCATCCTCTGGACCCCCGAGCAGGGCCCGGTCGCCGAGTACACCAAGCGCCAGCTCCAGCCCTTCGGCGAGACCATGCCCATGCGCGAGTTCTTCCGCCTGTTCACCGACTACGTCGACCGGGCCAACAACTTCCGTGCCGGGCAGGCCCCGAGCATCTTCACCGTCGACGACATCCGCCTGGCCGTGGCCACCTGCTACGAGGTCGCCTTCGACGACGTCGTGCGCGAGAACGTCGCCCTCGGCGCCAACCTGCTGGCCGTGCCGACCAACAACGCCACCTTCGGCCGCACCGAGATGACCTACCAGCAGCTGGCGATGGACCGGGTGCGCGCCGTCGAGCACGGGCGGGCCGTGGTGGTGGCCGCCACCTCCGGGGTGTCGGCGATCGTCGCCCCCGACGGGACGATCACTCGATCGACGGGACTCTTCACCCCGGATGCCCTGGTGGAGCGCGTCCCGCTGCGCACGGCGACTACGATGGCCCACCGACTGGGTGCCTGGCCCGAGCGGGTCATGGTCGCCGCGGGCCTGGCCGCGCTGGCGGCGGCCCTGGTCGCAGGCCGCCGCGCCCGCACCGGCACCACCTGATCCGACGCCGCCGAGAGGAACTCGACCCCATGGCCGACCAGCTGCCCGACCACGGCCCGCTAGACCCCGTGCTGGTGGTGATCCCCACCTACAACGAGCGCGAGAACATCGGGCCCATCGTGGAGCGGCTGCACGCGGCCCTGCCCGCCACCCACGTGCTCGTCGTCGACGACGGCAGCCCCGACGGCACCGGCGACGTCGCCGACGCGATGGCCGCCGCCGACGAGCGCATCCACGTGCTGCACCGCACCGAGAAGGCCGGGCTGGGCGCGGCCTACATCGCCGGGTTCACCTGGGCGCTGGAGCGCGACTACGCGGTGGTCGTGGAGATGGACGCCGACGGCTCCCACGCCCCCGAGGACCTGCCCCGGCTGCTGGAGGCGCTCAAGTCCGCCGACCTGGCGCTGGGCTCGCGCTACACCCGCGGCGGCAAGACGGTGGACTGGCCGCTGAGCCGCCAGCTGCTCTCCCGCGGCGGCAACGTCTACTGCCAGCTCGCGCTGGGCACGCGCGTGCGCGACATCACCGGCGGCTACCGGGCCTTCCGCCGCCGGGTGCTGGAGACGCTGAAGCTGCACAACGTGGCCTCGCAGGGCTACTGCTTCCAGGTCGACCTGGCCTGGCGCACCATCGAGGCCGGGTTCACCGTGGCGGAGGTGCCCATCACCTTCGTCGAGCGCGTGCGCGGCGAGTCGAAGATGAGCGGCAACATCGTGCGCGAGGCGCTGCTGCGGGTCACCAAGTGGGGCCTGCGCCGCCGCGCCACCCAGCTGCGGTCGCTGCTGCGCCGCTAGAGCCCCGCACCGGTGCCCCGCTCCAGGTCCCGGACGCTGGGCACCGGTGCGGTCCTGCCGCACTGTCACACCCTCTCCCGTCCCCCCCGTCCAGTGTGGGCAGGGAACCCGGAGGAGGAGGACGACATGGCGCAAGCGCGTCGGGTGCACCCGTTCGTGGCGGTGGCGGTGGTGCTGCTGGCGGCGACGGTGCTGGTGACCGGCTGGTGGGCGTGGCTGGACCCGGCCGGGTTCGCCCGGTTCACCAACTGGCCCGACCACCGGCACTTCCTGCACGACGCCGGGGTGTTCCAGATCGGCATCGGGCTGACGATGCTGCTGGCGCTGGTGTGGCGCGACGCGGTGGCGGTGGTGCTGGCCGGGTTCGTCTTCACCAACACCTTCCACGCCTACAACCACGCGATGGACCTCGACCACGGCGGACACCCCTCCGACGCCTGGCTGCTGCTGGCGGCCTCGGCGGTGGGCGGGGTGGCGCTGGCGGTGCGGGTGCGCAGGCGCGAGCGCGCCGCGGGCTGAGCGCGCAAAGAGACGGCCGCCCGGCTGGGGGGAGTCCGGGCGGCCGTCGGTTCAGGTGGACGCAGGGCGGTCAGGCGGAGCGGCTGCGGCGGCCGCGCAGTTCGGCCAGCCGCTCGGTGAGCAGCTCCTCCAGCTCGGGGATGGAGCGGCGCTCGAGCAGCATGTCCCAGTGGGTGCGCGGCGGCTTGGCCTTCTTCGGCTCCGGCATGCTGCCGTCGATCATCTTCGACTCCAGGCCGTGCAGCCTGCACTCCCACACCGGCGGCACCTCGGCGTCGTCGGAGAAGGGGACCTCGAAGTCGTGGTTCTTGGGGCAGGCGTAGCGGACGGTTCGGCGCGGGGCGAGATCGTGATTGCGGTCAGTCTCGTAGCTGACCGCTCCCAACCTGCTACCACGAAGCACACGATCGGCCATGGCGCGTCCTTTCACTCGGCCCGACAGACAGAGCCCGGGTCTTGCTCACCCTGTGCAACGACCGTAGCGGGTGAATGATTCCCGAGTACCCGTCACCATCGCTCAGGGTGACAAGTTTCACCCGTCAACAACAGCATCCACCTTATCCACCTAGGGGATGCCACCGCGCCAGGCGCATGACGCCTCTTTCGGACAACATGCGCTCGAGATCACCCTCGCGGGGGACCGACCAGCGGGCGCCGGACGATCACGCGAAGGACAATTGCCCCTGCACGCCGCGCTCCGCGCCGAGGTCACCGAGCCGAAAGTGACGCCTGCACAACACTTGATAACGCACCGTAGCTGACGGTGCGGTCTCGGCCGGATCACGCTGCGTGCGCGTCGGGGCGGTGTCGGCGACGAGGACGGTGTCCCCCTCGCGCACGATGCGCCCGTCGACCACGCGGGCGTTGAACCGGGCCGGGAGCCCGCACCAGCACAGCACGTCCACCTGCACCGGCCGCAGCTCGTCGGCCAGCTCCACCAGCCGCGCCGCCCCGGGGAACAGGCGGCTGCGGAAGTCGCTGGCCAGGCCGAAGCAGTACACGTCGACCTGGTAGTCGTCGGCCAGCTCGGCGAGCTGGTCGACCTGGGCGGGTTCGAGGAACTGGGCCTCGTCGACGATGAGGTAGTCCACCCGCGCCCCCGCCGCCCACCGGGCGCGCACCAGCTCGCGCAGGTCGGTGCCCGCCTCCAGCTCCACCGCCTGGCGGGCGATGCCGATGCGGCTGGAGATGCGCGGCTGCCCCGAGCGGTCCCGGGACACCAGCCGCATCCCCTGGCGGCCCTGCCGGGACTGGTTGTGGTCGACCTGCAGGGCCAGCGTGGACTTCCCGCAGTCCATCGGCCCGTAGTAGAAGCGCAGGTGCCCGATGACCGGCAGCTCGCGCGGCGCGGGGGACAGCGCGTCGGTCGGGTCGGGGTCGGGGCTCATCTCGGTCACGGGCCCCGACCTTAGTCACCGCTGGTGCACCCCGATGGCGGCCCGCCCGATCACAGCTTGGCGGGCACCGGGTTGCCCACGGCCTCGATGGCCCGGCGCACCGGCACGAAGTACAGCAGCGCGAACCCGATGGCGAAGAACGCGATCAGCGACAGGATGGCGTAGCGGTAGGAGCCGGTGGCATCGGCGGTCACGGCGAACACCAGCGGGCCCAGCCAGGAGGTGGCGCGCTCGCCGACCTCGTAGACGGAGAAGTACTGGGCCTGCTTGCCCGGCGGGATCATCTGGCTGAACAGCGACCGCGACAGCGCGTTCGTGCCGCCCAGCACCAGCCCGATGCCCCCGGCCAGGGCGTAGAACTGCAGCTGCTGCCCGGCCTGGACGAAGTAGGCCAGGCACAGCACCACCACCCACACCGCCAGGCTGCCCATGATCGTCTTCTTGGTGCCGAAGACGCGGGCCAGGCGCCCGTGCAGCACGCCGCCGAGGAAGGCCACGAACTGCACGATGAGGATGGTGGTGATCAGCACCTGGTCGTCGAAGCGCAGCTCCTCGCTGCCGTACTGGGCCGAGAGGTTGGCCACCGAGGCGATGCCGTCGGTGTAGATGAGGTAGGTGCCCAGGAACGCCAGGGTCAGCGGGAAGCGGCGCGCGTCGCGCAGGGTCGCGCCCAGCTCCTTGAACCCGGCGGCGACCACCGAGCCCGAGCGGGGCGCGGCGGCGGGCGGGTGGTTGCGCAGCGCGCGCAGCGGGATCAGGGTGAACAGCGCCCACCAGATGCCGGAGGTGAGGAAGGCGATGCGCGCTGAAGCGTCCTTGTCGATGCCGATGCCCTCGCCGAAGAGCACCAGCACCAGCTGCAGGCCCAGCGCGATGCCGCCGCCGAGGTAGCCGAAGGCCCAGCCGCGGGTGGACAGCGCGTCGCGCTCGTCGGCGGTGGCGATCTCGGGGATGAACGAGTAGTAGATGGCGATCGAGGTGCCGTAGCCGATGTTGCCCAGCACGAACAGCACGACGCCCAGTTCCCAGTTGGTGCCCGCGACCAGCGCGATGGCCATGGTGACCGCGGCGCCGCCGAAGGCGAACCCGGCGAGCATGGACTTCTTGCGCGCCGAGCGGTCGGCGATGGCCCCGACCAGCGGCACCACCAGCACCTGGATGACGGTGGCGAAGGAGAGCAGGTAGCCCCACAGCGACCCGGCGGCGAACTCCAGCCCGAACAGGCCGATGTCGCAGTTGACCAGCTTGTTGGCCGCCCCGTCCGGCCCGATGCAGGGGGTGGGGCCGTTGCGGGCGGTGTCGGCCAGGGCGGCGTCCCCGGCCACGGCGGTGAGGTAGAGCGAGCCGAACACGGTGATCACCGAGGTGGGGAACACCGAGTTGGCGAAGTCGTACCAGACCCAGCCGCGCTGCTCGCGCCTGCGCGTGGCCGGATCGGTTGCCGGGCCCTGCTCCACCATGCTCACTCGCCGCCTCCGCGCGGTCCTGCCTGCGCCGGAGATCACACCGGCACGCGGGAGACTAGCGGCCGGGCCCGGCCGCCGGTCGCGCCGAGTCCCAACCGTTGCGTCCCGGCCGCACCCCCAGCACGGCCGGGACACCCGGCGTTCACCGCAGCGCGGCCAGCTCGTCGTCGGCCAGCTCCAGGCCCAGCTCCACCAGCAGCTCCGGCAGCTCGGCGTGGGCCACCACGCGGGTCTCCACCCCGCCGTCGGCGTGCCGCACGGTCAGGTCCTGGCCGTGCAGGGTGGTGGCCATGCCCGGCTGCAGCCGCTTGACCAGCAGCTTCTTGATGAAGGGGGACTCGGGTCCGGTGGCGGTGAAGTGGTGGGCGACGTCGAGGTCGACCTGGCGCAGCGGCGGGCCGTCGGTGAACTCGTGCTCGGCGGTCCAGCCCTCCTCGGTGCGGCGCACGAGCACCCAGCGGCCGCCGGGCAGCGCCACCAGCCGGGTGGCCCACCCGGCCTGGTCGACCTCCACCCCGTCGACCAGCGGCACCGGCGCCCACATGCTGGCCCCGAACCCGACGTCGGCCAGGTGGGTGCCCTCGTCGGTGTCGACCAGCAGCATCATGTGGGTGCGCGCCCCGGAGCCCTGCGGGTGCACGCGGGCGAGCTGGCGGCGCACCGGGTAGCCGAGGCGTTCCAGGGCGGCGGCGAAGAGGGTGGCGTGCTCGAAGCAGTAGCCGCCGCGGCGGCGGGTGACGAGCTTGTCGGCCACGGCGGGCAGCCGGACGCCCGGGTGGCGGCCGGTGAGCACGTCGACGTTCTCGAACGGGATGGCCGCCACGTGCGCGGCGTGCAGCCCGCGCAGCGCCTCGGCGGTGGGGGCGCCGACGTGCGGGTGGTCGATGCGCGCCAGGTAGGCCGGTAAGTCCAGGGCGTCGACGCCCCAGTCGGTGGCGGCGTCGGGGTCGTAGTCCAGTGCGATGCTCACGGGTGAGAGCTGATCACCTCCACCGCGCTGGAGGTCAAGCGCGCGCCCAGAGCCCGCGTTCGATGAGCACGTCCTTGAGCGCCTGCGGCCGGTCGGTCATGAGCCCGTCGACGCCCAGGTCGAGCAGCCGGTGCATCTCGGCGGGCTCGTCGATGGTCCACACGTGCACCTCCCCGCCGCGGCGGCGGGCCGCGGCGATGAAGCGGCGGTCGACGACGGTGAGCGCGCCGTGGCGCACCGGCACCTGGGCCAGCGGCGGGCGGGCGGACCCGGGGCGCGCGCGCCAGGCGGGCAGCCGCCCGCAGGCCCACAGCAGGGCGGTGGCGCGCATGCCCAGCGAGGTCAGCACCTGCGGCCCGGCGAGCTTGCGCACGCGGGCCAGGCGGGCTTCGGAGAAGGAGGCCACGCACACCCGGTCGAAGGCCCTGGTGCGGCGCAGCACCGCCAGCAGCGGTTCGACGGCGGAGTCGGCTTTGACGTCGATGTTGAACAGCGCCTGCGGGCACTCCTCCAGGGCGTCCTCCAGGCGGGCGATGGGCTCGCGGCCGCCGATGCGGGCGGCGCGCACGCTCGACCAGGGCAGGGCAGCGACCTCGCCGGTGGCGTCGGTGGTGCGGTCCAGGCGCGGGTCGTGCTGGACCACGACGACGCCGTCGCGGGTGGCGTGCACGTCGGTCTCCAGGTAGCGGTAGCCCTCGGCGACGGCGCGGCGGAAGGCGGCCAGGGAGTTCTCCATGCCGTGCATGTCCTCCCCGGGCACGGCGGAGTGCCAGCCGCGGTGGACGAACGCGCGCGGGTGCGGGCCGGTGAGGAAGCCGTGTGTGGGCACGTCGTCGAGTCTGCCTCAGCGGCGTGGCGGTGTGGTGCACGACCGGTGTCGGGCTAGCGTCGCGGGCATGGTGAGGGTTTCCACCCGGCGGGCGCGGCACTGCGGCTGGTGCGGGTCGGCGCTGCCGGACGCGGCCGCGGCGGGGCGGCCGCGCCGCTATTGCGGGCAGGCGTGCAGGCAGCGGGCCTACGAGCGGCGGGGCGTGGTGCAGCGCGGCGGGCTGCCCGAGGACGCGGTGGTGCTCTCCGCCGCCGAGGTCGCCGACCTGCAGGATCGGCTGTTCGCGCTGCGGTGCGCGGCCGAGGATGTGGTGACCGCGGTCCAGGACGGGGCCGACCCCGCGGAGCTGGCCGCGCTGGCCGCGGAGATCGGTTTCGCGGCGAAAGCGGCCGAGCGGCTACGCTGACGATCACCCGTCCACTACGCTACGTGCCCATGTCCCCACGGAAACGGGTGAGGGTGACCGGGTGACGGACGACTGGGCCGCTGCGGCGGCGGTACTGGCGGCCACCGACACCGGCTACGCGCTGACCGACCAGCAGGGCCGGGTGCTGTGGGTGAACCCGGTGATGGCCGGGCTGATCGGCGTGGCCGTCGAGCGCTGCGCGGGGCGGTCGCTGACCGCGCTGCTGGCGGGCGCCCCGGACGAGCCCAGCGCGGGGGAGGGCACCGTGGTGCCGCTGCCGGGCGTGGACGGCTACCGGTGGCTGGAGATCCGCTGCACCGCGGTGGACGGCGAGCGCCTGCTGTACCGGGCGGTGGACGTGACGCACTGGCGGGCGCGGGAGCTGGAGGCGGGCGGGCTGGCGGGCCGCCAGGACGAGCTGCTGCGGCTGGTGGACGAGGACCCGCTGACCGGGCTGCCCAACCGGCGGGCGTTGACCCGCGAGCTGGAGCGGCAGCTCTCGCTGGGGGCGCGCGGGGCGTTCCTGCTGCTGGATCTCGACCACTTCAAGGACGTCAACGACCTGCACGGGCACCCTACCGGCGACAAGGTGATGTGCACGCTGGCCTCGCTGCTGCGCGACCGCATCGGCAGCCGCCAGGTGCTGGGCCGGTTGTCCGGCGACGAGTTCGCCGCGGTGCTGCCGGGCATCGACGAGCGGGCCGCGGTGGCGGTGGCCGACCGGCTGCGCAACGCCATCGCCGCGGTTCCGCTGACCGGGGTGGCCGGGACGGGCCGCATCACCGTCAGCATCGGCATCGCCCCGTTCGACTCCGGGGTGTCCTGGCAGGAGGTGCTGGCCAACGCCGACATGGCGCTGTACGCCTCCAAGGCGGCGGGCCGCAACCGGGCCACGGTCTACGAGCAGGGCCACTACCAGGACACCGCGCTGCGGGTGACGGTGGTCGAGCGGGTGCGCGCGGCGCTGCGCGACGGCGGGTTCGCCCTGCACGCGATGCCGATGGTGAAGCTGGCCAGCGGCCGGGTGATCGGCCACGAGCTGCTGCTGCGCCTGGAGGACGGGCGCGAGCCCGCGCTGGGGCCGGGGGAGTTCCTGCTGGCCGCCGAGCGCAGCGACCTGGTGTGCGAGATCGACCGGTGGGTGGCGGGCAAGGCGATCGAGACGCTGGTGGAGCACCCGTACCCGGGTCTGCGGTTCAACGTCAACGTCTCCGGCCGGACGCTGGAGGACGAGGACTTCGGCGACTTCGTGCTCGACCGGCTGACCGCGGCGGGGGTGGCGCCGGGCAGGCTGGGGTTCGAGATCACCGAGACCGCGGCGGTGACCAACCTCGACGCCGCCCGCAGCCTGGCCCAGCAGCTGCGGGCCTCGGGCTGCCGGATCACCCTGGACGACTTCGGCTCCGGGTTCGGCTCGTTCGTGCACCTCAAGGAGCTGCCGATCACCGGGTTGAAGATCGACGGGGAGTTCGTGCACGGCATCGACTACGGCTCCCGGGACACCGTGCTGGTGCAGGGGCTGGTGGAGATCGCCCGCGGCCTGGGGCTGTCGGTGGTGGCCGAGTGGGTGGAGCGCGCCACCCAGGTCGAGGCGCTCTCGCGGCTGGGGGTGCGGGTGGCGCAGGGCTTCCACCTGGGCAAGCCGGAGCCGCTGTCGGCGCTGCTGTCGCGCCCGCACGGCACGTGGATGCGCCGCCCGACGCTGATGCAGGACCTGCAGACGCTCGAATCCTGATCGACGCGACCCGGCCCCCGCCGCAGGGTGTGCGGCGGGGGCCGGGTCGCGTTCGCGGGTGATTTCGGTTAGAGCGCGCTCTGCGTGCTCGCCCACTCGCGGTCGATACGGACAGCCATGACACCATCCCCCATTCGTGTCTGCGCCGCGCACCCCCCTGGCATCCGGACCCGGCCGAGTGGCCTTTCCGGTGCGGCGCGTGACAATTCTACCGCGAAACGACCTTGGTATGCCGCAATTAGAGTGACGGCGTGCGGCTGTTCGGGGGGCGCAACGCCTCGCCGACCAGATCGACCGCGCTGCGCTGCGGGTCGCGCGCGGCGCTGTTGTAGACCTGCTCGGTGGTGTCCACGCTGGTGTGCCCCACATCGGCCTGCACGTGCACCAGCTGCGCACCCGCCTCCACCGCCGTGGTCACGTAGAAGTGGCGCAGCGCGTGCGGATGCATCGCCGAGGCCACGTCCTGCAACTGCGGTCCGCCTGCGGCCGCCAACCGCCGCAGCAGCTGCCACACCGCCTGCCGCTGGTAGCGCGTCCCGCCCCGGGTCAGCAGCAGCGGGCTGTCCAGCAGCGCCCGGTCCCGCCGCGCGGGCAGCGCCCCCGCGGCGGCGTCGCGCGCCCGCAGGTACTCCCCGATCGCGGACTCGGCCAGCGCGTGCAGGTACACCACCCGCGTCTTGCCGCCCTTGCCCCGCACCCGCAGCGCCCGCCGACCCCGCGTCACGTGCAGGTCACCGCGGTCCAGCGCGCAGATCTCCCCGACCCGCAGCCCCAGGGTGAACAGCGCCACCACCGCAGCCGCCCGCGCGGTGTCCAGCGGCCCCGCCCCGCGCCGCGGCGCCGCCGCGGTGTCGTAGAGGGCGCGCACCTGCGCGGTGGTGAGGCTGATCGTGCCGGTGGTCGAATCGGCGGGCACCGCAAGCCCCAGCCGCCTGCGGTCCAGCGCCGCCGGGTTGCCCGCCACCCGGCCGGTGTCGGCCAGGTGCGTGTAGAGGGCCTTGACCGTGGCCAGCAGCCGGTCGCGCGTGGCCACCGCGGCCCGCGCCTGCGCCAGCTCCGCCAGCCACGCCTTCACCTCGCCCGAGCGCGCCTGGCACGGGTCGACCCCGCGCGAGGCGCACCAGCGGAACCAGTGCAGCCCCCGCAACCGCCCGCGCGCGGCGGGCGGCGGCCCCGCGGGGGTCTCGCGCGGGGCCGGGATGCCCAGGGCGCGGGCGTAGCGGGCCAGCGCAGCCGCCCACCCGGGCGGCTCGTCGGTGTGCCAGCCGCGCAGGTCCGCCGCGCTCACCGGCAACCCCAGGCCCTCGGCGTAGGTGCGCCGCGTGGCCGGGTTGCCGTACCCGGCCAGCCACTCGGCGATCTCGCCGAGCAGCCCCACCGGATCGGCCACCCCCGGCCACGGGCCGCCGCCGTCGGGCCGCGGCGCAAGATCGTTCGACACGCCGCGACCCTACGGCCCCCACCGCGGCAGGCGCCTGGCGAGGCGGTGTCCGCTCGCCCAGCCCCGCCCGGCCGCGGCAGGGGGCCGCCCCCGCTAGTCGCCCAGCGGGTTGAGCAGGTCGGCCTTGCCCTCGAAGGCGAACAGCAGCAGGTCGGTCATCCGGAAGGTCTGCGCGTCCGGACCCAGCGACGGCCGCCAGCTCGGCTCCCGCACGATCGAGGTGCGCGAGCCCTCCATCGCCCGGTGGAACACCTCCGCCACGATCCGCCCGCCGACCGCGCCCAGCCGCCCGCCGCCGAACTCGGCCTCGCGCAGCACGTAGAACCACAGCGGCGTGGCCTCGGCGACGGTGGCCCGCTGGGCGTCGGTCAGCCCGGCCAGGCTCGCCCCGCCGTTGCCGTCGATGATCTGCTCGCGGGTCAGCGGCGCCACCCCGAACAGCCGCGCCATCTGCTGGCCCGTCGCCAGCTCGATCATCGACGCCCGCGACAGGTTGCGGAAGGCCAGGTTGCGGGCGATCTCCGGGAACGCCGTGCCCCGCCCGGCGAAGGTGCCCGCCGGGAGCTGGGCCAGCGGGTCGACCAGCAGCGTGTCGATGCGCTTGGTCACGTTGCCCCCGCCCGGCGGCGGCGCCAGGTCCGGCCGGTCGACCTCGGTGAAGTCGTAGAGCCTGCGGAAGTCGGCGATCCAGTTCGTCGGCAGCCGGTCCACCGTCCCGGAGTTCGGGTCGTCCAGTTCGGACACCCCGCCGCCTGCGAAGTTGCCCGACACCCCGGTGAAGGTGAACAGCAGCAGCAGCGACGCGATCGGCCCCGGCCCCTCCGAGCGGAACACCCGGTTCCACTGGTAGGCCCCGCGCACCATGCTGTGGCCCATCCGGTAGGCGGCCACGGCGAACTCGATGGGCATGGTGGGCCGCCGCCCCCGGTGCGGGGACTCGAAGAACCGCCTGCCCCGGGTGAACACCTCCGAAACGATCTGCGGGTCCACCACCCGCGGCAGGAAGTCCGTGCGCAGCATCCACTGGTAGTGCTTGACCACCTGCTCCCGCGCCGCCTCGAACAGCCTGCGCTCGGCGATCCCGCGCAGCGCCAAGTGCTCCACGACCCGGTTGTGGAAGCGGATGAACGCCAGGTGCGTCTGCGCGATGACCAGGTTCTCGTCGTTGCGCGGGTCCGGGATCAGCGGCAGCCGCCGGTCGGCCAGCGTCCCCCCGGTGCCGCCCACCCGCGGCAGGTCGAACCCGGCCAGGTCGACCGCGACCCGCTCGTCCGGGAACGCCGAGGCGATCGTGGTGCCCATCTTCAGCCGCACCTTGTCCTCGGCGTAGAACTTCGCGTCGTTGGCGTCGTGGGGCCCCCGCCCGTACACCGAGTCCAGGTCGAGCGCGGGGGAGCGGCCCTGCACCAGCTCGTCGAGGGTGACGTCGCTGCCCAGCTGCGTCTCGGTGCGGTCCATCGTCAGGTCGTGGTCGACGAACTGGCCCAGGTAGGTGAACCCGGCCGGGACCGTGTCGTCCGGGTGCGCCGCCTCGGCGTCGGTGATCGCCTCGGCCAGCGCCACCCGCAGCTCCTCGGGCACGCGCGGGCCCTTGGGCCCCAGCCGCGAGAACCGGAACCGGCGCAGCTCCTCGGCGGTGGAGGGCGTGCGCGTGATCGGCGCGCCCCGGTCGTCGGTGTCGAGCACCCCTTCGCCCACGACGAAGAAACTGCTCCTGGCATGGCGATTCATCAAAACTCCCCCAGGTGAATTCCGGAGCCCGGTCGCTTTCCTCCCCAGGAAACCGGCAACTCCGCTGCATCCGAGGCTACCGGAATCCCCAACCGGCAGCCCCGGAGTTGACGAGATCTGCAACAAATTCCGATTCGCCGCAATTCGCTAAAGATCGGCCTGGCGCGCGATCCGCTCGGCATAACCGGCCCGCGCGCCCCGGTCCAGCCCGGTCAGCGCCCGCCGGTCGTCGGCCAGGGCGCGCAGCAGCCGCATCACCGGCTCCGGGGCGAGCGCGGCCAGCACGTCCCAGGCCGCCAGGTAGCCGGGCACCGGGATCTCCGCCCGCCGCGTCCGCACGCTGCGCACCACCGCCGCGGCCACCGCCTCCGGCTCCACCAGCGCCAACCCGCGCCCGGCCGGGGCGCCGCTGGACAACTCGGTGCGCACCGCGGCGGGCAGCACCGCGCTCACGCTCACCCCGCTGTCGGCGAACTCCCGCCGCACCGCCGCGCTGAGCCCCAGCGCGGCGAACTTGCTGGCGTTGTAGACCGCCATCCCCGGAATCGGGATCTTCCCCGCCATCGACGCGATCGTCACCACGTGCCCGTGCCCGCGCGCCAGCATCCCCGGCAGCACCAGCCGCAACCCGTGCAGCACCCCCCACACGTTCACATCCATCGTCAACCGCGACAACGCCTCGGGCTCCTCCAGGAACCCGCCCAACGGCATCACACCCGCGTTGTTGACCAGCACATCAATGCGCCCGTGCGCGGCCAGGACCTCGTCGACGAACGCGGCGTAGGACTCCCGCGAGGTCACATCCAGCCTGCGCCCGCGCTCCCCGGCGGGCACATCCAGATCCCCCGACCACACCACCGCCCCCGCCGCGGCGAACGCCCGCGCCGTCGCCAACCCGATCCCCCGCGCGCCCCCGGTCACCACCACCACGGCCCCGTCCAGGCCGATCACCGGGTACCTCCGCCGCATCACGCCCCGCAGCCTAGCGGCTACCGTGCGAGGTGTGGATCTGTTCACGCCCTCCTGGGCCGCCCTGCGCGCCGCCGTCGCCGACCTCACCGACGCCGACCTCACCCAACCCTCCGGCTGCGCCGGGTGGCTCGTGCGCGACCTGGTCTGCCACCTCATCATCGACGCCCAGGACGTCCTGATCACCCTGGCCACCCCCGCCGACACCGCCCCCACCCGCGACGCCACCACCTACTGGCAGGTCTCCAGCACCCCGCCCACCGGCGACGACCCCCTCGACGCCCTCACCGTCCGCCTCGCCGCCGCCTACCAGGAGCCCTGGCTGCTCAAGTTCCACCTCGACGACATCGGCTCCGCCGCCGCCCGCGCCGCCACCCTGGCCGACCCGGCCCAGCCGGTGAGCACCCGCGACCAGGTCCTGACCACCGCCGACTTCCTCGACGCCTACGTCCTGGAGTGGACCCTGCACCACCTCGACCTCATCGCCCACCTGCCCGAGGCCGCCGACCCGCCCGCGGCGGCCCTGGCCCGCAGCCGCGCCATGCTCGACACCATCGCAGGCGCCCCCTTCCCGGCCGAGCTGTCCGACACGGCCGTCCTGCAGATCGGCACCGGGCGGCGCCCCGCCACCGCGCAGGAGCGGGCCGCCTTGGGCGAGCTGGGGGAGCGGCTGCCGTTCGTCATCGGCTGACCGCCCGGGTCAGGCGAGCTGGCGGACCCGGGCGGCCTCACGGGTGAGGTGGTCGCGCTCGGGCACGCTGGTCGCGGCGCGGGCGGCCTCGGCGTAGAGGTCGGCGGCGGTGCGGTGGTCGCCCGCGCGCTCGTGGAGGTAGGCGCGCGCGGCGGCGTGGCGGGGCAGATCCGGGCTCAGCTCCGCCAGCGCGGCCAGACCGGCGCGGGGTCCGTCGGCCTCCCCGACGGCCACGGCGCGGTTGAGCGCGGCCACGGGGCTGCCGGTGATCCGGACCAGCTCGTCGTACCACTCCACGATCTGCACCCAGTCGGTCTCGGCCGTGCTGGGGGCGTCGGCGTGCAGGGCGGCGATGGCCGCCTGCGCCTGGTACTCGCCGAGCCGGTCGCGGGCCAGCGCCGCCTGCAGCACCGCCACCCCCTCGGCGATCATCGCCGTGTCCCAACGGGTCCGGTCCTGCTCGGCCAGCGGCACCAGCCGCCCACCCGGCCCGGTGCGCGAGGCGCGGCGGGCGTGGTGCAGCAGCATCAGCGCCAGCAGCCCGGCGACCTCGGGCTCGTCGGTGCGCGCGGCGAGCTGGCGGGCCAGCCGGATCGCCTCGGCCGCCAGGTCCACATCACCGCCGTAGCCCTCGTTGAACACCAGGTACAGCACGCGCAGCACCGTCGGCAGGTCGCCGGGCTGGTCCAGCGCCAGCCCGGCGATGCGCCGCTTGGCCCGGCTGATCCGCTGGGCCATCGTCGCCTCCGGCACCAGGTGCGCCGCCGCGATCTGGCGGGTCGTCAGCCCCCCGACCGCGCGCAGCGTCAACGCCACGGCCGCCGCGCGCGGCAGGGTGGGGTGCGCGCACAGGAAGTACAGGCGCAGCGTGTCGTCGACCTCGGGGGCAGGCCCGGCCGGGGGCTCGACCTGCACGGCCAGCTCCCGCCCCCGCCGGGCCGCCTCGGCGCGGGCGGCGTCGAGGAACTTGCGCCACGCCACCGCCACCAGCCACCCCTTCGGGTCCCGCGGCTGCTCCCGCGGCCAGACCCGCAGCGCCTGGATCAGCGCCTCCTGCACGGCGTCCTCGGCCGCGGCGAACTCCGCGCCGCGGCGGACGAGGACGCCGATCACCGCGGGCACCAGCTCGCGCAGCAGGGCCTGGTTCATTCCGCGGCCGCGGGCTGGTGGGCCAGGAACGGCCGCACCTCCAGCCACTCGTGGATCGGCCGCCCCCCGACCCCCGGCGCCGCCGACAGCTCCCCGGCCAGCTCGACGGCCCGCTCCCAGGACTCCACGTCGATGACCATCCACCCGGCGATGAGGTCCTTGGTCTCGGCGAAGGGCCCGTCGGTCACCGGCGGGCGGCCCTCGCCGTCGTAGCGCACCCACGCACCCTCGGGAGCCAACGCCTGCCCATCGACGAACTCACCGGTCTCCTCCAGCCGCGCGGCGAAGTCCCGCATGTACTGCACGTGCGCGTCGACCTCCTCCGGCGTCCACTGGTCCATCGGCGGGCAGTCCACGGCCGGGGTCGGGCCACCGCGGTAGTGCTTGAGCAGCAGGTACTTCATCTCGATCTCCTCCATCGTCGCGGCCCGCTCGGCCGCTTGCACCCCTGGGACGACGCCACCCCCGCATTCTCGACACCCCCGCGCCACGAGTTTCCAACTTTCTGACCGCCCCACCCATCCCAGTCCCACCCGTCCCCGCCCCGGCCTGCCCGCGCCCGCCTTGCGGTCTCAATCGCTAGTCCAGCTGTCGCTAGTCCAGCTGTGCCCTATCGACCGCCCTACTCCTCCCGGCGCCCACTCCTGTTCGCGCCCAGCCCTGTCTCGCCCGCTCGTGCCTCGACGGCTCCTGTCTCAGTCCGCTGCCTCGGCGGCTCTGCCCCTTTGCCCCGCTGCCCCTCTCTCTCTCTCCGCCCGTTGGCACCTCTCCGACCGTCTCCGCGCGCCTGGCAGTTCTCTGCCACTGGCAGTCCTCGGCCACCTGTGGCCCCTCTGTCGCCCAGAGCCCACCCCGCGCCCGCCCCCGGCTCCTGCCCCCGATGTCCAGCCTGCCGCCCAACCACCCTCTGCGGGCCAGGTTTCCGCCGGTCAACCCCTCACGCCCCCGCTCCGAGCCTCCCCGAACTACTTAGCTACAAAAGCTTCGTTCTGTAGCTAACCTAGGTTGAAGTTAGAGAACTCAAACCCTCGGTTGTGGTTGAGAAACCAAAACCATACGATGGGAGGGTGATCGACACGCTGATCGAGAAAGCGCCGCCCGGGCTGTGCGGGTTCAGCCGCTGCCGCGCCCCGCTGCCGCCGCCCGGACCCCGCGGCGGCAGGCCCGCCGAGTACTGCCCCGAACGCGAGTGGCCCGGCGGCCGCACCTGCCGACAGCTCGCCGCCGCCGAGGAAGCCCTACGCGCCGTACTGGGGGAGGAGGCGCCGGGCGGGGGAGGGCTCAGCGCCGGGGCCGCCGTGCTCGTCGACGCCGTGGACCGCGTCCTGGAGCCGCTGCGGGAGCTGCTGCTCACCACCCAGGAGATCCGCGCCACCGCCACCACCGAACTCGCCGCGGCCGACGCCCGCGTCACCGCAGCCGAAACCGCCGCCACCACCGAACGCGGCCTGCGCGAAGCCGCCGACCAGCGCGCCGAGGCCGCCCTCGCCGAAGCCCGCCACGCCGCCGAATCAGCCGACCAGGCCCGCGCCGAAGCCGACCAAGCCCGTCACGACCGCACCGAAGCCCTCGACCGCCTCCGCGCCGCCGAATCCGCCCGCACCCGAGCCGAACGCGACAAAGCCGCCGCCCAAGCCGCCGCCACCGCCGAACACGACCACGCCCGCCACGCCCAACAAGAAGCCCGCGCCGCCCACACCCGCGCCGAAACCCTCCGCGCCGACCTCGCCACCACCACCGAACAACTAACCGCCGCCCACCACCGCATCGACACCCTGCAAACCCAAGCCGACACCCTCGACGCCGAGCTGACCGCCGCCCATCACCGTGCGGACAGCGCACAGGCCCGGGCCGACGCCCTGCACACCGACCTCACCGCCGCCCGCGCCGAGCTTGCCCAGCAGCGGGCCGACGTCGAGGCGGCCGCCCGTGACCTCGCCGAACTCCGCGCCCGCAACCAGGCCCTGGCCGACACCAGCGCCCTGCACCAAGCCCGCGCCGAGGACGCGCGGGCCGAGCGGGACGCCGCCGTCAACGCGGGGGCCCGGCTGCGCGCCGACCTCGACCGCGCTCACGCCGACATCGACCGGCTGCGCGCCCAGCTCGACGCGCACGCCGACGACCTCGCCAAAGCCCGGGAGCAACGCGCAGGCTGGCTGCGCGCCGTCCGGGACCTGCTCACCAGCGGTGCCGACGCCGAGACCGCCCGCAAGCGCCTGGCCGCCATCCTGCCGCCGAACCCTCACGACCTGTCGTAGGTCAGGATCACCGTCCCGCGCTCCAGCGTGCGCGTCCCGGTCAGGGTGAACGCCGTGGGGGAGAAGTCCGCGCTGAACAGCGGCACCCCCGAGCCCGCCACCACCGGGTACACCTTGAGCACCAGCGCGTCCACCTCAGCCAGCAGCGACCCCGCCAACCGCGCCCCGCCCGCCAGGTAGATGTCGCGGCCCGGCTGCGCCTTGAGCTCCCGGATGCGCTCCACGACCCCGGAGGAGACCACCTCCACCGCCGGGTCCTCGCTCGCCAGGCTGCCCGACACCACCACCTGCTGCAGGTGCGCGTACGGGCTGGTGATCCCGATGGCCAGCGCGGGCTCGTAGGTCACGCGGCCCTGCACGCACACGTCGAAGTTCGGGTTCGGCACGTCCACCCCCATCTGCTCGCGCACGTGGGTGGGCAGGGTGTCGGGGTAGTCGGTGCGGATGAAGTCCAGGACGTCCTCGGTCAGCGGGAAGAAGTCCACCTCGTCGCCCGGACCTGCGATGAAACCGTCGATCGACATGCCGACGTAGTACACAAGCTTTCGCATACCATCTCCACTACGCTTGAACTGGTTAGACCGTAGTACTTCATCCGTAGTGGTGTCAAAGGAGAACCGTGCGCCACAACCCCACCCGCCGCGCCGCCCTGCTCGACGCCGCCATCGACGTCCTCGCCAGCGACGGCGCCCGCGGCCTCACCTTCCGCGCCGTCGACACCCGCGCCGCCGTCCCCACCGGCACCGCATCCAACTACTTCACCAACCGCGACGACCTCCTCACCCAGGTCGCCCACCGCGTCTACGAACGCCTCACCCCCGACGACGCCACCCTCGCCGCCGTCCACCACGGCCCCCGCGACCAGCACAAGCTCACCCAGCTCATGCACGAGCTCATCGACCGCGTCACCGCATTCCCCGCAGGCCACCTCGCCCTGCTCGAACTCCGCCTCGAAGCCACCCGCCGCCCCCACCTGCGCGACCTGCTCACCACCCGCATCCGCGCCGACATCGACACCAACATCACCCACCACACCGACTCCGGCCTACCCGGCGACCACACCACCGTCGAACTGCTCTACCTCGCCCTCAACTGGCTCATCCTCGAACGCCTCACCCTCCCCGACGTCTTCCCCGACCCCCACCACCTCGTCACCGAACTCGTCCACCGCCTCACCTGACCAGCGAACGGGGCGCACCCACCCGGGCACGCCCCGCCCCGCTCACACCTGCGCCCGCCGCGGACTCGCCACCAGCGCACCCAGCGCGATCATCCCCACGCCCAGCAGCAGGTGCAGCCAGTTGTCCGCCGAGTTCAACGGCACGAAGTTCGCCGCGCTGTCATGCCCGATGAACAACCCGTACAGCCACAGCAGCAGGTAGATGATCCCGCCGCCGATCAGGAACGCCCGCGCCCCCGACAGCGTCCGCGCCATCGCCAACCCCGCCACACCGAACAGCAGGTGCACCAGGTTGTGCAGGATCGACACCTGGAACAGACCCAGCAGCAGCGCCCCCGACTCGTGCCCGGCGAAGCGCATCTCGTCGTAGTGCGTGGTGACGCCCGGGATGAACCCCAGGATCCCGACCAGCAGGAACACCACACCCACCGCCGCGGCCACCTGCTGGCCCGGGTGCCGGGCCCGCCGCGCTCCGGTCATACCGCCCATGACGACCTCCTCGAAGTGACCTTTCGCGGCGGATACCCCACCCGCAGAACGGACAACCCCACCGCGTCCACCCCCAGACCACCACAAGTCCCAGCACGCACTACCGCCAAGGCCCACCCCACCTCGACAGCCAGTTCCGCACCCGCCCCCAGCGGGAACGACCCAGCGAGGGCAGATCCCCGCACCCGCCAGCACGGCCTACCCCGGCAGCGGACCAGGCCACCCCGACAACGACAACCGCGACTCGAACCGCCGCCGCACCCCCGTCACCGGATCGTCGAACTCCACCGCCCGCGCCAGCAGCTGCAGGGGAGCCGAGAAGTCGTCCGGCGCCCGCTCCGCCACCACCGGATACAGGTCATCACCCACGATCGGCGCCCCCAACCCCGCCATGTGCACCCGCAGCTGGTGCGTCCGCCCCGTCTCCGGCGCCAACCCGAACAACCCCAGCTCCCCCCGACGCAGCACCGACACCACCCGCGTCACCGCGTTCACCGGCCCCGGCACCTCCCGCGCCGCATGCACCCCCCGCTCCTTCACGATCCGGCTCCGCACCACCGTCCCCACCGCAGGCGCCCCACCCGACACCCGCCCCACTGCCAGGTACTCCTTGCGCACCAACCGCCGCGCGAACAACTCCTGGTACGCCCCCCGCAGCTCCGGCCGCGCCACGAACACCACCACCCCCGCCGTCAACCGGTCCAACCGGTGCGCCGCCGCCAACCCCTCGATCCCCGCCAACCGCCGCGCCCGCACCAACGCCGTCTCCACCACATGCGAGCCCCGCGGGATCGTCGCCAGGAAATGCGGCTTGTCCACCACCACCAGGTTCTCGTCCTGGAACAGCACCGACACCTCGAACGGCACCGGAACCTCCACCGGCAACTCCCGGTGGAACCACACCGACCCACCCCGCACGAACGGCGCGTCGACCGCCAACGGCCCCGACTCCGACCACACCGCGCCCTCGGCGAACATCGCATCCACCCGCGCCGCAGGCACCGGCAACCGGTCCACCAGGTGATCCCGCACCGTCGCCCACCGCGTCGACACCGGCAACCGCACGCGCACCGCGTCCACACCGGCGCGCTGGGGGAGCGGCGAGCGCACCTTCCGCCGCATCTACTCCTCCACCAGCTCCGACAACACCCGATACGTCCGGTTCGACGCCGCCGCGGCCCGCCGCTGCGCCCCCGTGGCCTCAATGTAGTTCTGGCTGGTGTTCAACGACGCATGCCCCAGCAGCGCCATGATCTCCACCGCGTTGGCCCCGTCCTCGGCCAACCGCGTGGCGAACGTGTGCCGCAGCGCGTGCAGGTTCGCCCCCGCGGGCACCCGGTCGCGCAGCCCCGCCGCCCGGAAGCACGAGCGCACCAGGTAGTCCAGCGCCCCGCGGCCGATGCCCGCGCCGTCGGACCCCAGCACCAGCGGCGACTCCGGCCCGAACGCCGAGGCCGGGAACCGCCGCTCGCACGACTCCAGGTACGCCTCGACCACCCGCTCCAAGGGGGCCTCGATGGGGATGGAGCGCTCGCGGTTGGCCTTGCCGCGCACGAACAGCCGCCGCTCGCCCGGCCTGCCCACCACCGACGAGCGGCGCAGCTCCCGCATCTCCGCCGAGCGCAGCCCCGCCACCAGCCCCAGCGCCACCACCAGCAGGTCCCGCTCCGGCCAGGGCCGCCGCGCCCGGCGCGCGCCCGCGGCCGTGGCCGCCAGCAGCTCCTCCGGGGTGCCTTCGCCGCGCAGCGGCTTGGGGGAGAGGGGAGCGGGCTTCGGCCTGCCCACCGCGCCCATCGGGTTGCCCGCCACCAGCCCGTCGGCCACGCAGAACTGGAAGAACTGGTTCCACGTCGACCACGCCCGCGCCACCGAGCTGCGCGCGTGGTCGTCGGCGAAGGACCCGAACGCCGCCCGCAGCGCCGTCGCGTCCAACTGTGCCAGCTCGATCTCCTCGACCGCGGTGCCGAGCCCGTCGGCCAGGCGGGCGGCGACGCCGGCCAGGTCCCGGCGGTAGGCCGCGGTGGTGTGGGGGGAGTCCTTGCGCGGCTTGCGGGCCACGAAGAACGCCGTCTGCGCGTCGATCAACTTCACGCCCATCTGGATACCCCGTCCCACCGACACCGCGACGCCCGGCCCACCCCGCGATCACCCGGCTGAGCGTAACCGGTTCCATGCATAATGGCGGTTATGCATGATTCGCCACCGTGTGATGACCCCAGCCCGATTCGTCACGGTGACGAATCCATGGCTGCCGCGGGACGCGCTGCGCGGGGGAATCGATGCCCCACTCCGCGACCCTCCGCGCCCTAGGCGGCCCGCAGCCGCCGCCCGTGCCGACGCGGCGGGACTCGACGGCCGCAGCAGCGCGAGCGCGACGACTGGCTGAGCGATCCGCGCATGCCGACCTGGCCGTCGGATCGGCCCCTTCCGGCACGTTCGCGCCGGTCGGCCAAAGTTCGATAATCGACATTATGTTAAGTAAGTCGTCTGCAGCACCCCCCTGCTCGCCCTCGCCGAGCCGCTGGAGCCGTTGTTGTCATGGGCGGACAGCGCCGGAAAGCGATCATGGTGGGCGCGCGGGCGCCGTGGCTACCATCCGATCACTCGGAGGGAGCCGCCTGCATGGACCCCGTCATCGACACCTTCACCGGGATCAGCGCCCAGGCGCTCCGGTTCGCCCGGTTCCTGCGCGTCGTGGTCCGCCCGGTGTTCCGGTACAGCCCGCTGCACCCGGTGACGCTGCGGTTGGCCGTGGTCCTGGAGTGGGCGGCGTCGTTCGTCGTGCCGGTGACGCGCGGGACGGAGGTCGAGCGGGTGGACTTCCCCGGGTTCGGGGCCGAGTGGATCAGGCCGCCGGGCGCCGATCCGGAGAAGGTGCTCCTGTTCCTGCACGGTGGCGGGTTCTTCTGCTGCGGTCTGCGGACGCATCGGCGGTTGGCGGCGCGGATCGCCGAGCGGGCGGGGATGACGGCGTTGTCGGTGGCCTACCGGCAGTTGCCTGCCGCTCCCCTGTCGGTGTCGATGGCCGATGCGCACCTGGCCTACACGTGGTTGCTGGAGCGGGGGCATTCCGAGGTCGTGGTGGCGGGTGATTCCGCGGGTGGGTTCCTGGCGTTGACCACGGCGTTGGCGGCGCGTGACGGCGGTCAGCGGTTGCCTGCGGGGTTGGTGCTGCTCTCCCCCTTGGTCGAGCTGGACCACGTGGGCCGCGCCGAGCACCCGAATCTGGTGGGTGATGCGTATTTGCCTGCGCACCGGTTGCCGAAGCTGCGGCGGATGCTGCTGGCGGGGCTGGATGAGGACCCCTCCCCCGCGCGTCGGGATCTGTCGGGGTTGCCGCCGGTGCTGGTGCAGGCGGGGGGCGCGGAGGCGTTGCTCTACGACGCGCAGCTGCTGGCGGGGCGGCTGGCGGCGGCGGGGGTGCGGCATCGGTTGCAGGTGTGGGATGGGCAGGTGCACGTGTTCCAGGCGTTCGCGGGTCCGATCCCGGAGGGGCATGCGGCGTTGGATGAGGTGGGGGTGTTCGTGCGGTCGGTGGTGGGTTCAGGCGATGAGCCATTCGCTGTGGTTCTGGGTGGTGGCGGTGCGGGTGGTCGTGGTGGCGGGGGTGATGGTGAGGGTGTGGTCGAGGCGGGTGAGGCGTAAGCCGGTGAGGATGGCGCCGCCTGCGCGGACGACGAGGTGGCGGCCGCGGGCGTTGCAGGCGTGGTGGGCGCGGATGAGGGCGGCGGTGCTGGCCCAGCTGAGGTGGGTGACGTCGGTGAGGTCGGCGACGAGGTGGGTGGTGGGGTCGGTGCTGGTGGCGGCGTCGATGAGGGCGTCGTGCCAGGGGGCGTAGGTGGCCAGGTCGATGTGGCCTTGGGCGGCGACGGTGTGGATGGGGCCGCTGCGGTGGGTGGTGATGGCTAGGTGGCGGGTGCGGTGGGGGGCGAGGCGCAGCGGCACGGGGGTGGCCTTTCGGGTGGAGGTGGTTGTCGTGTCCTTGACCGCGGTGGGGTCGAAAAGGTTGCCGTGGGTTATTCGTTTGGGTGGGGTTGTGGGGGTGGGGTACTGATGGTGGGTGCGGGATCTGGTGGCGTTGCCGAAGGCGCATCTGCATGTGCACCTGGAGAGTTCGGTGCGGCCGTCGACGTTGGCGGAGTTGGCGGGCCGGTATGGGGTGGTGGTGCCGGGGGTGCCGGAGGGCGGGTTCTCGGGGTTCCGGGAGTTCGCGGACCGGGGGTCGGTGGTGCGGTCGTGCTTGCGGGAGCCGGAGGATTTCGCGCGGGTGGCGCGGGAGTTCTGCGCGGATGCTGCTGCGGATGGGGTGCGGTATGCGGAGGTGACGTTCTCGGCGGGGTCGCACGGGGAGCGGTTGGGGTCTGGGGTTGAGCCGTTGGCGGCGGTGGTGGCGGGGTTGGCCGAGGGGTCGGCGGAGCACGGGGTGGTGACGCGGTTGATCTTGGATCATTCGCGGCGGCGGTCGGTGGGGCGGTTGGCGGCGATGGTGGAGTGGGCGGTGCGGTTCCCGTCGGTGGTGGCGGTGGGGGTGGCCGCGCATGAGGAGTTCCCGTTGGCGCCGTTCGCGGGGGTGTTGGCGCAGGCGCGGGAGGCGGGGTTGGGGATGGTGCACCACGCCGGGGAGATGTCGGGGCCGGAGTCGGTGGTGGAGGCGTTGCGGGTGGGGTGTGCGGATCGGATCGGGCATGGGGTGTCGGTGGATGGGGCGGTGATGGCGGAGTTGCGGGAGCGGGGTGTTCCGGTGGAGGTGTGCGTGTCGTCGAATGTGGTCTTGGGGATGGTGTCGGGGTGGGGGGCTCATCCGTTGCCCCGGTTGGTGGAGGCGGGGGTTGCGGTGTCGGTGAATGTGGATGTGCCGGATGTGGTGGGGGTGTCGTTGAGCGGGGAGTTCGGGCGGTTGCGGGCGCGGTGGGGGTGGTCGGATGAGGTGGTGGCGGGGTTGTGCCGGTCGGCGGTGGTGGGGTCGTTCGCGCCGGCGGCGGTGAAGGAGCGGGTGTGCGGGGAGATCGAGGCGTGGTTGGCGGCCGGCGGGTAGCGGACCGTTGTTGTCCGCTGGGGGTGGGATGCTGGGGGCGTGTTGGAGACCTCGGCGCGGTTGTTGCGGTTGCTGTCGTTGCTGCAGACGCGGCGGGAGTGGTCGGGTGGGGAGTTGGCGGGCCGGTTGGGGGTGACGGACCGGACGGTGCGCCGGGATGTGGACAAGTTGCGGTCGTTGGGTTATCCGGTGCATTCGGCGGCGGGGACGGCGGGTGGGTACCGGTTGGGGGCGGGTGCGGCGTTGCCGCCGTTGTTGCTGGATGACGATGAGGCGGTTGCGGTGGCGGTGGGGTTGCGGACGGCGGCGGGTGGGTCGGTGTCGGGGATCGAGGAGACCTCGGTGCGGGCGTTGGCGAAGTTGGAGCAGGTGTTGCCGTCGCGGTTGCGGCATCGGGTGGCGGCGTTGCAGGCGGCGACGGTGGCGGTGCCGGGTCGGGGGCCGGTGGTGTCGGCGGAGGTGTTGTCGGTGATCGCGGGGGCGTGTCGGGACCAGGTGCGGTTGCGGTTCGACTACCGGGCTCATGGGGGTGGTGAGTCGGTGCGGGAGGTGGAGCCGTTGAAGCTGGTGCATGCGGGTCGGCGTTGGTATTTGGTGGGGTTCGACGTGGATCGGGATGACTGGCGGACGTTCCGGGTGGATCGGGTGTCGCCGCGGGTGCCGCTGGGGCCGCGGTTCGAGCCGCGGACGCCGCCGGATGCCGATATCGCCGCGTACACGGCGTTCGGGGTGACGAATCGGGCGTTCCGGCATCAGGTGGTGTTGCGGTTGCTGGTGCCGGTGGAGCGGGCGGCGGAGGTGGCGGCGGCGGTGACGGGGGTGGTGGAGCCGGTGGACGAGGGCAGCTGCCTGTTGCGGATCGGGGCGAATGCGCTGGAGGAGTTGGCGGTGTGGGTGTGGTTCATCGGGTGTGAGTTCGAGGTGGTGGAGCCGCCGGAGCTGGTGGATCGGATGCGGGAGTTGGCCGAGCGCATCCGGCGGACGTGCGACCGCTCGTAGGGGTGTCACTCGATCGGCGGTATGGGGCGTGAGAGCCTGTGGGTGATGACGTGTTCCGCTGTGTCGATGATGGCCGCCGAGAATCCGGCGGGGACGGCGGCTGTGGCCGCGACGTGGTTGTGCGTTGAGCAGCCGGGCCCGTGGGGCGCTGAGGCGTTGACGGGTTCGCACCTGGATCCGGGGTTGGGTGCGGAGCTGGCGGCGCGGGTGGCGGGGACGGGGGTGCGGGTGGTGCTGGTGCGCCGTCCCGGCCCGCATGCGGATCGGCATCGGCCGCTCCCCCGCCGGGTGTTCCTGGCGCACACGGCGCCGGGGCGCTCGTTCGTGCGGTCGGCGACGCTCAACGATCCCAAGGAGCTGCTGGATCTGGATTTCGCGGCGGCGGGGGCGGGCAGCCCGGCGGGGTTCGGCGCGCCTGCGGAGGGCCGGTTGCTGCTGGTGTGCACGAATGGGCGCCGGGATGTGTGCTGCGCGGTGCTGGGGCGTCCTGCGGCGGCGGCGTTGGCCGCGGTGCACGGGGAGCAGGTGTGGGAGGCGACGCATCTGGGTGGTCACCGGTTCGCGCCGACGGCGTTGGTGCTGCCGACGGGGTATGCGTATGCGCGGGTGGATGAGGCGGTGGGGGCGGCGTTGCTGCGGGAGCCGGGGGTGGTGCTGGCGGGGTGCCGGGGTCGGTCGACGTGGTCGGCTCCGGGGCAGGCGGCGGAGTTGGCGGTGCGGGAGCTGACGCACACGTTGGATCCGGATGTGCTGGTGGTGCGGGAGCCGGAGCGGGTGGAGGGCGAGTGGCGGGTGGTGGTGGCCCATGAGGATGGTCGGGCGTGGCGGGTGACGGTGGCCGAGGTGGTGGGCGCGCCGCGGGCGGTCAGCTGCGGGGCGGCGGCGAAGGCGGTGGTGGAGCACGTGGTGACGCGCATCGATTAGCTACGGTCGCGGCATGGAGTTGAGCCGCGCCCAGGTTCTGGCGCATCGCATCGCCCGTCATGGCCTGCACCGGGAGGTCGGTGCGGTGGTGGGGTTGGGGGTGCTGGATCTGGGGGTGCAGGATTCGGCGGCGGGTGCGCGGGTGGCGTTGGCGGCGCGGTTGCCGGATGTGGTGGGGGTGTTGCCGCCGGAGGTGGTGCTGGTGTGGGCGCAGCGGGGTGCTCCGCACCTGGTGCGGCGGGGGGATGTGGCGGGGTTGGCGGGGGCGTTGTACCCGCGGGGTGATGCGGATGCGGCGGCGCGGTTGGGCACGGTGTCGGCGCGGTCGTTGCGGGCGGGTGGGGTGTCGGCTGCGGAGGGGTTCGCGGTGGGGGCGGCGGCGTTGCGGGCGGTGGTGGATGGGGAGAAGCCGCGGGCGCAGGTGAGCGCGGAGATGACGGCGCTGCTGCCGCCTGCCTATTCCTATGACTGCCGTGCGTGCGGGAGCACGCATGTGTTCGGCAGCTTGTTCCAGCTGGTGGGGATCGCCGCGGGGGTGGAGGTGGTGCCGGAGACGCGGCCTGCGCGGTTGCGGCCGCTGCCGGACCGGCATCCGCTGCCTACGGTGGCGTCGGATCCGGGTGGGCTGGTGGCGGCGTATCTGCGGTTGCACGGCCCGGCCTCCCCCGCGGATCTGGCCGGGTTCCTCGGCACCACGCGGGCGGTGGCGGTGTCGATGTGGCCGGGTGATCTGGTGGCGGTGACGGTGGAGGGGCGGCCTGCGCAGCTGCCTGCGGCGGATGTGGACGCGGTGCGGGCGGCGCCGGATGCGCGGGAGCTGGTGCGGTTGCTGCCGCCTGCGGACCCGCTGCTGCAGGGCCGGGACCGGGAGGTGCTGGTGCCGGACGCGGCGCGGCGCAAGCAGGTGTGGCGGGCGATCGGCAGCCCGGGGGTGCTGCTGGCCGAGGGAGAGGTGGCCGGGACCTGGCGCACGCGGGTGCCGGGGGCTCGGCTGGAGGTGGCGGTGGAGCTGTTCTCCCCCATCGGCGCGGCGGCGCGGGGGCTGATCGGGGTGGAGGCCGACCGGGTGGCGCGGGCGCGGGGGTTGCGGGAGGCGCGGGTCACCCTCGACAACCAGATCTTGGACATGTAGTGTCCAGGTTATGCGGATGAGCGAGGGCGTGGAGTGGGCGTTGCACACCTGCACCAACCTCGCCTGGGTCGAGCCGGGTGATGCGGTGCCCGCCGCGCGCTTGGCCGCGGCCTTCAACCTGCCCGCCGCCTACCTCAACAAGCAGTTGCAGGCGCTGACCCGCGCCGGGATCCTCACCTCGACCTCTGGGCCGCGGGGCGGGTTCCGGCTGGCCAAGCCCGCCGCGTCGATCAGCGTGCTGGACGTGGTGGTGGCCATCGAGGGCCCCGAGGAGGCGTTCCGGTGCACGCGCATCGTGGCCGACTCCCCCTTCGGCGACCCGGCCGTGGACTACCGGGTCACCTGCCCGGTGTCGCAGGCGATGCGGCGCGGGGAGCTGGCGTGGCGGCGGGAGCTGGCCGGGCAGTCCATCGCCGACCTGATCGCCACCGTGGAGCGGCGCAACCCCGGCACCGGCGAGCGGTTACGCCAGTGGCTGACCGCGGCGCGGGCCTGAGTTTTCGATGAATTCTGGATATCGCATACCCTGAATGGAGAAGATCATGCAGCGGATGAACGTCGCGGCCGTGGCCCCCGAGGCCTACCGGGCGATGCTGGCGCTGGAGAAGTACCTGGCCGCCAGCCCCCTGCCCAAGTCCACCTTCGAGCTGGTGAAGCTGCGCGCCAGCCAGATCAACGGCTGCGCCTACTGCGTGGACATGCACTCCCACGACGCCAAGGCGGGCGGCGAGACCGACGAGCGCCTCTACGCGGTGGCGGTGTGGCGGGAGGCGCCGTTCTTCACCCCGGCCGAGCGGGCCGCGCTGGCCTTCACCGAGGCCGCGACCCGCCTGGCCGACCACGGCCGGGGCGTGCCGCAGGAGGTGTGGGACGAGGCCGCCGAGCACTTCGACGAGCAGACCATGGCCGCGCTGGTGGTGGCGGTGTCGACCATCAACGCCTGGAACCGCATCGCGGTCTCCACCGGCGCGGTGGCCGGGTCGCACCGCAAGTAGCGCGCTAGGGCCGCGGTGGGCCGAGCACCGCGGCCACCATGCGGCGCACCTGGTCGCGCTCGGGCGGGCCGTCGGCGAAGGACAGGTGCGCGCTGCCGATCAGCGTTGGGGCCAGGGTCGCCACGTCGGCGTCGGGGTCGACCCGGCCCAGGTCGCGCTCGCGGGCGAGGTAGTCGGCGAGCAGGGCGGCGGCCTCGGTCAGCAGCGGGATGCCGGTCGGGGTGGTGCGGCGCAGGCGGGCGCGCAGCTCGTCGCGGACGATGACCAGCCCGACGATCCCGGCGGCGACCGAGGCGAACAGCTCGGTGAGCGCGTCGGTGACGTTGTCGACCACGGTGGCCGTGCCCGCGCGCTCCAGCAGGGCCTCCCCGCGTTCGCGCAGGGCGGCGATGCGGTCGGTGACCAGGTCGGCGAGGAAGGCGTCGAAGTCGGCGAAGTGCTTGTGCAGCACGCCTTTGGCGCAGCCCGCCTCGGCGGTGACCGCGCGGCTGGTCAGCGCGGCGGGGCCGCCGCGCAGCAGGACGCGCTCGGCGGCGTCGAACAGCTGGGTGCGCGCGTCGCGCAGGTGGATCCCGGTGGGCAACGGCAGCGTCCCCCTGGCACTAGTGGGCACGTGCCCACTAGTGTGGGCGCATGCCCACTCTAGCCGGGGAGCCGCACCGCCAGCGCGGCATGGCCGAGTCCTTCGGGGTCGACCCCGCCCGCTACGACCGCACCCGCCCGCCCTACCCCGCCGCCCTGGTCGAGCCGATCGCCGCGGCCGCCCGCTCGGTGCTCGACGTGGGCTGCGGCACCGGCATCCTGGCCCGCCAGCTCGCCGCCGCCGGGTGCGCGGTGCTGGGGGTGGAGCCCGACGAGCGGATGGCCGCCTTCGCCCGCGGCTCGGGCGTGGCGGTGGAGGTGGCCGCGTTCGAGCGGTGGCGGCCGCGCGGGCGGGTCTTCGACGCCGTGGTCGCCGGGCAGGCGTGGCACTGGGTCGACCCGGTCGCCGGGGCGGCCGCCGCGGCGGCGGTGCTGCGCCCGGGCGGGCTGTTCACCGCCCTGTGGCACGTGCCCGCTCCCCCGCCGCAGGTCGGCGCCGCGCTGTCCACCGCGCTGCGCGCCCTGCCGCCGGGGTCGGTGCCGCTCATCCCGCCGCCCTCCGGCGGCGGGGACCAGCGCGCTTTGGCCGACCTGGCCGCCGACGGCCTGCGCGCCGCGGGCGGCTTCACCGAGCCCGAGGTGCACCGGCACGACTGGCAGCGCGCCTACACCCGCGCCGAGTGGCTCGATCAGCTGCCCACCAGCGGCATCCTCACCCGCCTGCCGCCCGAGGCGCTCGCCGCGGTCCTGGCCGAGGTGGGCGCGGCCATCGACAGCCTCGGCGGCGCGGTCGAGGTGCGCTACGGCACCGTCGCCGTCACCGCCCGCCGCACCCAGCCCCCGGCCTAGCGCACGGTCAGGCTTGCTCGGGCTCGACCCGGGCGGGCGGGGCGGCGGGGGCGGTCGACGGGCCCACGCGCGGGACCGACAGCGGGCTCTCGACCTCCTTGCGCGCCACCTCCTCCGCGGCGCGCACCGCCTCGGCCACCTTCGGGTCGGTGGAGGTGTCGAACCAGCCGCGCACGGACTCCTCGTCCTCCTCCGGGGCGGTGGCGGGCACGTCGGCGGGCGGCTCGTAGCGGAAGACGCCGTCCTCGCCGGGGGCGCCGAGCATGCGGGCGAAGCCCTCCAGGGCCTTGCCGTAGTCGGAGGGGATCAGCCACACCTTGTTCGCGTCGCCCTGGGCCATCGTCGGCAGGGTCTGCAGGTACTGGTAGGCCAGCACCTCCGGCGAGGGGCGGGCGGCCTTGACCTTCTCGATCGCCTTGGCCTGGCCCTGGGCCTGCAGGTAGCGGGCGGCCCGGTCGCCCTGGGCGCGCAGGATGCGCGACTGGCGCTCGGCCTCGGCGGCCAGGATCGCCGCCTGCTTGGCGCCCTCGGCGGCCAGGATCTGCGACTGCTTCTGGCCCTCGGCGGTCTTGATCGCCGACTCCCGCTGGCCCTCGGCGGTGAGGATCATGGCGCGCTTCTCCCGGTCGGCGCGCATCTGCTTCTCCATGGAGTCCTGGATGGACGGCGGCGGGTCGATCGCCTTGAGCTCCACCCGGGCCACCCGGATGCCCCAGCGGCCGGTCTCCATGTCCAGCACGCCGCGCAGCTGCTGGTTGATGTTGTCGCGGGAGGTCAGCGTCTGCTCCAGGCTCATCCCGCCCACGACGTTGCGCAGCGTGGTGGTGGTCAGCTGCTCCACGGCGACGATGTAGTTGGAGATCTCGTAGACCGCCGAGCGCGAGTCGGTGACCTGGAAGTAGACGACGGTGTCGATGCGCACGGTCAGGTTGTCCTGGGTGATCACCGGCTGCGGCGGGAAGGACACCACCTGCTCGCGCATGTCGATGCGGGCGCGCACCTTGTCCAGGAAGGGGACCAGGAAGTTCAGGCCGGGCTGGCCCACGGTCTTGAAGCGGCCCAGCCGCTCGATCACCGCCGTCTGCGCCTGCGGGATCACCAGCACGGCCTTCACCAGCACGATCACCACGAACAACGCCGCCACGATCGCGACGATCAGTCCCACGTCCACTGCTCAGTCCTTCCCTGGGAGGGCGTCGTGGGCGTAGACCACCGCCGTCGCCCCTTGGATCTCCACGACGGTCACCGCGGTGCCCGGCGCCAGCACCTGCCGGTCGTCGAGGGCGCGGGCCGACCAGTCGCCGCCGCGCAGCCGCACCGTACCGCCGTTGCTGTCCACCGTCTCGGTGACCAGCGCGGTCTCGCCGATGAGCGCGGCGACGTTGTCGGCGGTCAGCCTGGCCTGCCACCGCCGCTTCACCGAGGGCCGCACCCCGGCCAGCAGGCCCAGCGAGACCGCGGCGAACACCGCCGCGGAGACCACCGGCAGCCCGAACACCGCCTCGGCCCCGGCCCCGGCCAGCGCGGCCGCGCCGAGCATGACCAGCACGAAGTCGCCGGAGAGCACCTCGGCGACGATCAGCACGATGCCTGCGATGAGCCAGATCAGCGCCGCCATAGCGCCCATCCTCGCATCAACCGGACCCGCGCAGCCGCGGAACGGTCAAGATCACGACGCGGTCACGAAGTCGATCAAGCGCTCGACCGCCCCCACCAGCGGCGGCTCCAGGTCCCGGAACCCTGAGACCGCCGCCCGCACCCGCCGCCACCCCTGGGCCGCGTCGCCCCAGCCCAGCGCCGCGCACACCCCGTCCTTCCACGCCACCCCGCGCGGCACCGACGGCCACTGCGGGATGCCCACCACCGCGGGTTTGACCGCCTGCCAGATGTCGACGTAGGGGTGCCCGGTCACCAGCACGTGCTCCCCCGCCACCGCCGCGGCCACCCGCGACTCCTTGCTCCCGGCCACCAGGTGGTCGACCAGCACCCCCAGCCGCCTGCCCGGCCCCGGCCCGAACGCCGCCACCGCCTCCGCCAGGTGGTCCACCCCGTCGAGGGGCTCGACCACCACGCCCTCCACCCGCAGGTCGTGGCCCCACACCAGCTCCACCAGCTCGGCGTCGTGCACCCCCTCCACCCAGATGCGGCTGGCCGCGGCCGTGCGCGCCCGCAGCCCCTCCACCCGCACCGAGCCCGACGCCGACAACCGGCGCGCCGGGGCGGCGGGCGCGGCGGCCGGGCGCACCAGCGTCACCGGCCGCCCCTCCAGCAGGAACCCGGCCGGGACCATCGGGAACACCCGGTGGCGGCCGTGGCGGTCCTCCAGTACCACCGCGTCGTGGCGGGCGGTGCCGCGCTCGACCCGCACCACCGCCCCGCAGAACCCCGACCCCGGCTCCTCCACCACCACGCCAGGGTCCGCGGGCACCTCCGGCACCGCCCGCCGCGGCCGCCCGCCCAGCACATCCCCGTACTCCTGTGATCGCACCCGGCCAAGGTAGCCACCGCCCGCCGCGCCCACCGGCCGCGCCACGCCGGGGTGAAAATTCCGCGCCGCGGGCGTCGGAGCGGGCCTGCCCCGCACGACTATGGGGTGTGCGCAGGCAACCCCGGGCGCGCCCGGATCCCGCGGTGGCGCTGCTCGAGCTCTACGAGCAGGCGCTGCCGCACGTCTACGGCTACCTGCTGGCCCGCGTCGGGGAGACCGCGCTGGCCGAGGACCTCACCGCCGAGACGTTCCTGGCCGCGGTCACCGCCGCCCGCAAGCCCGACGCCGAGCCGGTCACGGTGCCGTGGCTGATCGGCGTGGCCCGGCACAAGCTCGCCGACCACTGGCGGCGCGTCGCCCGCGAGCGCAGACCCGTGCCCGAGGACCCGCCGCCGGAGGAGGACCCGTGGGAGGTGCGCCTGGACGTGCTGCTGGCCCGCCAGACGCTGGCCGCCCTGGGCCCGCACCACCGCGCGGCGCTGACCCTGCGCTACCTCGACGGGCTGGGGGTGCCCGAGGTGGCCGAGTGCCTGGGCCGCACCGTGCACGCCACCGAGGCGCTGCTGGTGCGCGCCCGCGCCGCGTTCCGTCGCGCCTACCCCGATGGAGGGCAGCCGTGAGCGACCCCCGCGACCCGCTGGCCGCCCTGCGCGCCCTGGACACCCCCGCCGACCCGGACCCCGGCTTCGCCGCCGAGCTGCGGCAGCGCCTGCGCCGCGCCGTCCTGACCTGGAAGGAGACCACCGTGACCCAGACCGCCGCCCCCGCAGCGGGCCCCGCGATCAGCCCCTACATCGTCGTCGCCGACGCCGCGGCCGCCCTGGACTTCTACGCCGCCGCCTTCGCCGCCGAGCGCCGCGGCGAGCCCGTCGTGATGCCCGACGGGGCCATCGGCCACGCCGAGCTGACCGTCGGCGACGCGGTGCTGATGCTGGCCGACGCCGCCGCGGCCGGGGACACCCCCGTCGCCGCGCCCGTCCCCGGCCAGCCCGCCGCGCACACCCTGCACCTGCGGGTGCCCGACGTCGACGCCGCCTTCGCCCGCGCGATCCGGGCGGGCGCGCGGGCCGAGCGCGAGCCCGCCGACTACCCCTACGGGCGCCTGGCGGTGCTGGTCGACCCGTTCGGGCACCGGTGGATGCTGGCCGCCCACCCGGCGGCCCCCCGCCCCGGCGACGTCGGCTACGTCACCAAGGTCGTCGGCGACGCCGAGCTCGCCCGCGACTTCTACGGCGCGGTGCTCGGCTGGACGTTCAGCCCCGGCTCGGTCGAGGGCGGCTGGCAGGTCGACGGCCGCCAGGTCGGGCTGTGGGCGGGCACCGGCGCCCCGCCGCGGGTGGACCTGTGCTTCCGGGTGGCCGACATCGACGCCGCGCTGCGGGCGGTGCGCGAGCACGGCGGCACCGCGGGCGCGGTCGAGGACAAGCCCTACGGGCGCTTCGCCGACTGCGTGGACCCGGAGGGCGCGGCCTTCCAGCTGTGGCAGCCCTAGAACGCGGGCCAGGGGATCGGGCGGCCCGCGGGGTCGGGGACGGGGAAGACCGGGGCGGCCAGCAGCCGCCCCACCCGCCCGCGCAGCGCCTTGACCTCGCGCAGCGTCAGGTGCTCGCCGACCTCCTCGGCGAAGTCGGTGTCCAGGGCCGACTTGAGGCGGGCCAGGTGGTCGAGCAGGTCGGCGGGCAGCGGCTCGCCCGCCCACCCCCACAGCACGGTGCGCAGCTTGGGCTCCTGGTGCAGGCAGATGCCGTGGTCGACGCCGTAGACGCCGCCGTCGGCGCCGTGCAGCACGTGCCCGCCCTTGCGGTCGGCGTTGTTGAGCACCACGTCCAGCGCCGCCAGCCGCGCCACCCCGGCGTCCCCGGAGTGCACCAGCACCGCCGGGTCGCCGTGGTGGTCGCGGGCGTGCAGCACCGCCCGCCAGCCCGCGGGCACCTGCTCGGGGGCGACCAGGTCGACCAGCTCGTCGCCGTCCTTGGTGTCCACCCACAGCTGCACCATGCCCGGCCCGAGCGGCCCGTCGCGCAGCACCGTCGGCGGGATCAGCGCCAGCCCCGCCGCGCGGGCGAGCAGGTAGGCGGCGACCTCGCGCCCGGCCAGCGTGCCGTCGGGGAAGTCCCACAGCGGCCGCTCGCCGCGCACCGGCTTGTAGACGCAGCGGGCGCTCACCCCGTCGAGGGTGATGCCGCAGAACAGGGTGACGTTGGAGGCGTCGACCAGGCGGCCTTCGATGTCCAGCTCGCCTGCCTGCAGGAACGCCTCGGCGTGCGGGTCGGTCGGTAACACCGGGGCGTCAGTCGTCGTCGCCGCGGCGGTAGCCGTTCTGGCGCGGGCACACGTGCCCGCCGGGGTCCAGCGGCTCCCCGCACAGCGGGCACGGCTTGCGCCCGGCCTTGAGGACGCGGTCGGCGCGCTCGGCGAAGGCGCGCGCCATCACCGGGGTGAGGAACACGCGCACCGCGTCGGGGCCTTCCTCGGTGTCGTCGAGCACCACCGACTCGTCGACCTCGCCCTCGGTGATCGCCAGCAGCTCGATGACCACCGCGCGCGACTCGGCGTCCCAGCCCAGGCCCATCGTGCCGACCCGGAACTCCTCCTCCACCGGCACCGCCAGCGGCTCGGAGTCGACCTGGGTCTCGTCGACGTCGTCGGGCACCTCGGCGCCGAAGCGGCGGTGCACCTCCTCCAGCAGCGACCCGATGCGCTCGGCGAGGACCTGGACCTGCTGCTTCTCGATGGTCACCGACACGGTCTTGGCGGATTCGACCGCCTGCAGGTAGAACGTGCGGTCGCCGGGCTGCCCGACGGTCCCCGCGACGAAGCGGTCGGGCTGGCGGAAGACGTGGATGACGCGAGCCATGGCACCTCGACCTTATTGCACGGCGCGGGGGCGGGCAGGTCCTCCCCCACCGGACGGCGTTGACCGGTCCACCGTATCGGGCGGTCGGTAGGGTCGTCTCGTGGTCCGGATCGCCCCGCACGGCAGCTGGGAATCGCCCCTGAGCGCCGCCGACGTCGCCCGCGCTGGCGCAGCCCCCGCCTGGGTGCTGCCGCACTCGGGGAGGCTGTGGTGGACGCAGTCGCGCCCCGAGGAAGGGGGCCGGGCCGCGGTGCTGCGCTCGGGCCCGGACGGGCCGGAGGAGGTGCTGGGGGCCCCGTGGAGCGCGCGCAACCGCGTCCACGAGTACGGGGGCCGCCCGTTCACCCTCCTCGGCGAGCACCTGGTGTTCACCGAGTGGAGCGACCAGCGCGTCTACGCCACCGTCTCGGGCGGGGAGCCGGTGGCGCTGACCGAGGCGCCCGAGCGCGAGCACGGCGTGCGCTACAGCGACCTCACCCCCGGCCTGGGCAGTGAGGTGTGGTGCGTGCGGGAGACCGTCACCGGCGACGCGCCCACCGACGTGGCCCGCGACCTGGTGGCGGTGGCGCTGGCAGGCGGGGTGCGCGTGCTGGGGGCCTCCCACCACTTCATGACCGCCCCCCAGCCCTCCCCGGACGGGCGGCACGCGGCCTGGATCGGCTGGTCGCACCCGGACATGCCGTGGGACCGCGCCGAGGCGTGCGTGGCGGCCATCGGCCCCGACGGCGCGTTCGGGCCGCACCGGGTCGTGGCGGGCGGGCCGGAGGTGGCGGTGTGCCAGGTCGAGTGGGAGTCGCCGGACTCGCTGCTGGTGCTGGCCGACCCCGACGGGTGGTGGGGCCTGCACCGCGTCGGCGTCGACGGGGCGATGACGGCCCTGGCGCCCGGGGAGCGGGAGCTGGGCGGGCCGCTGTGGCAGCTGGGCAGGCGCTGGTTCGCCCCGCTGGGCCGCGGCCGCCACGCCGTGCTGCGCGCCGGTGCGCTGGCGATCCTGGACGAGCGCAGCGCCACGGTGACCGATGTGGACACCGACTTCGCCGAGTTCGCCCCGGACGTGCACGCCGTGGACGGGGTGGTCAGCACCAGCGCGGCCGGGCCGCGCACCCCGTGGACGGTGGTGGAGCTGGACCTGTCCACCGGCATGCACACCGAGCACACCCACCCGCAGACCCCGGACCCGCGCTACCTGCCGCAGCCGGTGGCGCGCACGGTGGCGGGCGACGGGCACGAGGTGCCGGTGCTGGTGTACCCGCCGACCAACCCCGACTTCGCAGGCCCGTCCGGGCAGGCGCCGCCGTGGCTGCTCTACCCGCACAGCGGCCCGACGACGGCGTTCTCCACCGCGCTGGACCTGGACATCGCCTACTTCACCAGCCGCGGCATCGGGGTGGTGGCGGTGGACTACGCGGGCTCCACCGGCTACGGGCGGGCGTTCCGGGAGCTGCTGCACCAGCGGTGGGGCGTCGTCGACGTCGCCGACACCCTCGCCGCCGCGGCCGCCCTGGTGGCCGAGGGCATCGCCGAGCCGGGCCGCCTGGCGGTGCGCGGGGGCAGCGCGGGCGGGTTCACCGCGGCCGCGGCGATGACCGGCGGCACCGTGTTCGCCTGCGCGACGCTCATGTTCCCGCTGCTGGACCTGGCGCCGTGGGCCGACGGGCAGGTCGAGACCCACGACTTCGAGTCCTGCTACGTCGAGCGGCTGGTGGGGGTGCTGCCCGAGCACGCCCAGCGCTACCGCGACCGCTCCCCGGTGGCCGCGGCGGGCCGGGTGCGCGGCCCGGTGCTGGTGCTGCAGGGCGCCGACGACCCGGTGTGCCCGCCGGAGCAGGTGAAGCGGTTCGTCGACGGGCTGGGCGTGCCGCACGCCTACCTGGTGTTCCCCGGGGAGCGGCACGGCTTCCGCGGGGCGGGGGCCATCGCCGCCGCGCACGAGGCCGAGCTGTCCTTCTACGGGCAGGTGTTCGGGTTCACCCCGCCCGGGGTGGCGGCGCTGGAGCTGGCGCCGTGAGCAGGCAGCGCCCGCCGCGGCTGCGCGAGGGGTCCCTGGTGGCCGTGGTGGCCCCGGCAGGCCCGGTGGAGGAGCACCGGCTGGCCGAGGGGGTGGCGGTGCTGGAGTCGTGGGGCCTGCGGGTGCGGGTGGGCGAGCACGTCCTCGACCGGCACCCGCGCCTGCCCTACCTGGCCGGGCGCGACGCCGACCGGGCCGCCGACCTGCAGGCGGCCTGGTGCGACCCGGCGGTGGAGGCGGTGCTGTGCGCCCGCGGCGGCTACGGCTCCCAGCGCCTGGTGGACCTGCTGGACTGGGCGGAGCTGGCCGCGGCGGGCCCGAAGGTGCTGGCCGGGTCCAGCGACATCACCGCCCTGCACTCGGCGTTCGGGGCGAACCTGGACGTGGTGACGCTGTTCGCGCCGATGGTGGCCGGGACGCTGTTCGACCCCGGCGCCCAGGACCACCTGCGGGCGACGCTGTTCGAGCCGGAGTCGACCACGGTGCTGACCGGCCCGCGCGTGTCCACCGCCGAACACGGCAGCGCCGACGGGGTGCTGTGCGGGGGGACGCTGAGCCTGCTGGCCGCCGACGTGGGCTCCCTGGACGCCGCCCCGCCCCCGGATGGGTCGATCCTGCTGCTGGAGGACGTCGGCGAGGAGCCCTACCGGGTGGACCGGCTGCTGACGCAGCTGCTGCGGGCGGGCTGGTTCACCGGGGTCGCGGGGATCGCGCTGGGCTCGTGGTCGGGCTGCGGCAGCCCCGAGCAGGTGTACGAGGTGGTCGCGGACCTGCTGGGCGGGCTGGGCGTGCCGATGGTGTGGGAGCTGGGCTTCGGCCACTGCCCCGACCAGCTCACCGTCCCCCTGGGCCTGCCCGCCCACCTCGACGCCGACGACGGCACCCTCACCCTGGCCGAGCCCGCCCTCGCCTAGCGGCGGGGCGGGCCCATGGCCCGCGGCGGGGTTACAGGTCGCGGAAGCAGCCCTGCGGCGACCAGCCCCGGGTGCCGTCGGTGGCGACCAGCCGCACCCAGCCGTTGCCGTTGGTGATGCCGCAGGCGGTGTAGCGGCGGCCGAGGTCGTAGCCCTCGACGCAGGCCACCACGTCACCGGCGCTGACCTGCCCGATGACCCGGTAGCTGTTCCAGCCGCTGTAGACGTTGGCGCCGTAGACGGCGACCATCAGCCCGTTGGGGCAGTGGGCCAGTGCGGCGGTCCCGGCGGTGTCGGCGGCGGCCGAGGTGGGCGCCACGACGGCCAGCGCGGCAATGGCAGCGAAAATGAGACCGAGCTTGCGCATGAATATCCCCCTTATTCGAGAGAACGGTTCAGCCGGGCTTACGGCCACGATTCCAGCGCAGCCAACGGTATGCCGCATGACCAGAAAACAGCAGGTCATGAGGCATACCGCGGGCGGGAATTCCGAATTAGGCCCCCAGTCGGCCGCCGTGTTCTCCGGCGGCGCGCCCAGGCTATGACGAATGCGAGGGGGCGGGCAATGGTGCTTTAGGGTGAGCCGGAATTCGGCAACGCCGCCCGCGCCGGTGAGTCGGCGCGGGCGGGTGGGGGTCAGCCGCTGAGCTTGCCGCGGTATTCGACCGGGCCTTCGCCGGGCCACTGGGCGGTGCCCTCGAACCGGGTGCCCTCGTCGAAGAAGGTGACGCTGCCGTTGCCGGACTGGGGGCTGCTCCAGGTCACCGTGGTCCCGGTCTGCGGCTGCCCGGTGTCCGGGACGACCTCGGCGCGGTTGGTGATGGCCACCGACAGCGGCTGGTCGGGCTGCCAGCCCCCGCCGCCGGTGTGGATCTCGGTGTCGTACACGGCCATGCCACGCTCCCTGATCGGATCGGAAGGGTTGTGCCTTGCACCACCGATCGTGGTCATGCCCGGCGGGCGAGGGGGCCGTGGAGCGGGCAGCTGTAGCCGATCGTGTTCAGGACAGGCGCTTCTCCAGGGCTTCGATGCGGTCGACGAGGGGTTTGAGGGCGGCGGCGATGACGCCTGCGGACATCTCGCCGGTTTGGGCGCGCAGGTGGACGTAGCCTGCGAGGGCGGCGGTGACGGTGGCGCGCAGGGCTTTGGCGTCGGCGCCCGCGGTGCGCAGGGCGGCGCTGGCGGGGCCGTCGGGTTCGGTGGCCAGGCCGAGGATGAGGTGTTCGCAGCCGATGTAGTTGTGGCCGAGGGCGACGGCTTCGACGACGGCCAGCTCCAGGGCGTTGGCGGCGTCGGAGGAGAAGCGGGTGGCCGTCCCGGCGGCGGTGGGGGCGGTGATGGCGCGGCGGACGCGGTCGGGGCTGATGTCGAGGGCGGCGAGCACGCGCAGGGCGAGGTTGGCGCCCTCGTCGAGGATGCCGCGCAGGAGGTGGCCGCTGTCGACCTCGGGGGCGTTCTCGGCGCGGGCGGCGTCGATGCCCAGCCGCACGGCGGTGCGGGCGCGGTCGGTGAAGTTGGGCAGGTCGTGGTCGGCGTCGCCGCCGAGGGTGGTGGCGCGGATGGCGCTGACGCGGCGGGCGGACTGCTCCAGGGCGCGCTGGCAGATGGCCGAGACGGGCACGCCGGAGGCGCGGACTTCCTCGGCGAGGTCGTCGGGCAGGTACACGTTGATCTTCGGCATGCCCCCAACGCTAACCCCTTAAGGGGTTAGATGTCTACCCCCAGATTGGGGTTATACGCGGGCGAGTTCGTCGTCGTCGCGGAACAGGCGCAGCGGGTCCGGCCGCAGCAGCGACACCCCCGCCAGCACCGACACCGCCACCGCGCAGGCGATGAACGGCCAGTTGTAGAGCAGGTCCTCCCCCGCCGGGGAGTAGGTCAGCACCAGGAACACCGCGCCCGCCACCACGTAGGCCAGCTGCCGCTGCTGCCAGGCCAGCGCAGCCGCGATAGCGAAGCCCCAGGTCAGGTACCAGGGCAGCATGGTCGGGGAGAGCACGGCGATGGCGATGAACACCAGCGCCATGCGCCGCACCGCGTCCGGCCCGCCCTCGCGCGCCGCCCACCACTGGCGCACCGCGATCCACAGGAACACCAGCGCGCCGAGCACGCGCACGATGTTGACGAACCAGCTCTTGTTGGCGTCGACGAACAGGCTGACCACCGTGTGGATGATCTCCCCGATCGCCGTGGGCAGCGACAGCCAGTTGACGATCATCGTGGGGGCGTTGACCGAGTTGAGCCAGCCCAGGTCGAACGCGCCCAGCGACAGGTAGGTGACCGCCACGAAGGTGGCCAGGAACGTCGCCAGCGCCGCGCTGAACGCGCGCAGGAAGTTGCGCAGCGGCGTGGACCCCAGGTGCGCGGCCCACACCCACACCAGGAACGGCAGCGCGATCAGCGAGGTCGCCTTCACCGCCGCGCCCAGGGTCACCAGCACCACGCCGAGCACGTGGCGGCGGTCGAGCGCGCACAGCGCGCCCGCGGCCAGGAACCCGACCATCAGCAGGTCGTTGTGCGGGCCGCCGACCAGGTGCACCACCGTCATCGGCCCGGCCACGGCCAGCCACAGCGCCACCGGCAGCTTGCCGCCCAGGTGGCGCACCAGGCCCGGCAGCGCCCACAGCAGCAGCCCGAGCCCGACCAGCAGCACCAGCCGCGACAGGATGACCCCGACGATGACGTTGCTGCCCGCCACCGCCGCCACCCCCTTGGCCAGCAGGATGAACAGCGGCCCGTAGGGCGCGGGCGTCGACACCCAGAACGGGTGCACGTTCTGCACCAGCTCGGGCACCCCGAGCATGATCGGCCCCACCTCGTAGGGGTCCATGCCGTGCAGCGGCAGCGCCCCCTGGGCCAGGTAGGAGAACACGTCGCGGGTGAACACCGGCGGGGCGATCAGCAGCGGCGCGGTCCACGCCGCGGCCGCCACCAGCACCGGCCGCGACCCGACCCGCCCCGCGAGCACGTGCCTGCCCAACCGCACCCACGCCCACACCATCATCAGGAAGCCGACGTAGAGCACCATCGTGGCCAGCATCTGGCCGTGCCCGTAGCGGATCCACGACAGCGGCCCGTGCCCGAGCACCGGGTCGCGGGCCAGGATCCCCGCCGCGCCGAAGGAGCCGAGCAGCACCATCACGCTGCCCGCCGCGCCCAGGGCGGTCGTGCGCACCGGCAGCGGGGCCTTCGCGGACGCGGCCGCGGCGGCGGGCTCGGCGTTGTCTGCGACCAAGGGTGCGTCCGTGTCTGGGGAGGGGCCTGCGGCGGTGGTCATCGGGGGATGAGCCTACACAGGGCACACCGGCCCGGTTCGCGCAATGCGGGAACCGGCGGGGTGTCCGCGCCGCCGAACGGCTCACCCGCTGCGGTCCGGCCGCGGCAGCGCCGCCAGCAGCGCCCGGGTGTAGGGGTCGGCCGGGTCGGTCAGCACCTGCTCCACCGGCCCGGATTCCACCACGCGCCCGGCCCGCAGCACCACCACCCGGTCGGCGGCCGCCCACGCCACCCCCAGGTCGTGGGTGATGACGAGCGCGGCCAAGCCCAGCCGGGCGCGCAGCCGCAGCAGCAGGCCCAGCACCTCCCCGCGCACCGAGGCGTCCAGGGAGGCCACCGGCTCGTCGGCCACCAGCAGCCGCGGCGACAGGGCCAGCGCGGCGGCGATGACCACCCGCTGGCGCTGCCCGCCGGAGAGCTGGTGGGGCAGGGCGCCCAGGTACCGCTCGGGCGGGCGCAGCTCGGCCTCGGCCAGGGCGCGGGCGGCCAGCGCGGCGTGGTCGCCGGGCACCCGGTGCACGCGCAGGCCCTCGGTGATCGCCTCGGCGACGCGGTGGCGCGGGTTGAGCGCCCCGGTGGGGTCCTGGGGCACCCACTGCACCTGGCGGCGGTAGGCGCGCAGCCCGCGGCCGCCTGCGGGCATCTGGCGCCCGTCGAGGCGGATCTGCCCGGCCTCGGGGCGCACCAGGCCGAGCACGGCGCGGGCCAGGGTGGTCTTGCCCGACCCGGACTGCCCGACCAGGGCCACGATCTCCCCGGCCCGCACGTCCAGGTCCACCCCGTCGACGGCCGCGGTGTCGCCGAAGCGCACCCGCAGCCCCCGCACCCGCAGCAGCTCGGCGCCCCCGGCGGTGGCCGGGGCGCGCCGGTGACGGGGGTCGCCGACGGCGGGCACGGCCGCCACCAGCGCGCGGGTGCGCTCGTGCCGGGGCGCGGCGATCACCTCCCGGGTCGGGCCGCTCTCCACCACGCGCCCGGCGTCCATGACCGCCAGCCGCCCGCACACCCGGGCGAGCACGCCCAGGTCGTGGCTGATCAGCAGCATGCCGATGCCGCGCGCGGCGACCAGCCCCGACAGCAGGTCCAGCACCTGGGTCTGCACGACGACGTCCAGGGCGGTGGTGGGCTCGTCGGCGATGATCAGCCGGGGCGCGCAGGCCAGCGCCATGGCGATCATGACGCGCTGCTGCTGGCCGCCGGAGAGCTCGTGCGGGTAGGCGCCTGCGCGGGCGGGCGGCAGCTCGACCTGGGCGAGCAGGTCGGCCACCCGGGCGCGGGCCTGGGCGGCGGTGACGGCCGGTTCGTGCAGGCGGATGGGTTCGGCGATCTGCTCGCCGACGCGGCGCACCGGGTTGAGCGCGTGCATCGCACCCTGGAAGACCACCGACGCCCGCGCCCACCGCAGCGCCCGCAGCTTCCCCCAGCTCAGCTCGGTGACCTCGGCCCCGTCGACGGCGATGGAGCCGGTGACCTCGGCGCTGCGGGGCAGCAGCCGCAGCAGCGACAGCGCCACGGTGGACTTGCCGCACCCGGACTCCCCGGCCAGCCCCAGGCTCTCCCCCGCGGCGATGTCCAGGTCCACCCCCCGCACGGCATGCTCGCCGGGGTAGCGGACGTGCAGGTCGCGCACGCGCAGCAGGCTCATCGCGGCTCCCGCAGCCGCGGGTCCAGCACGGTCTCCAGCGCCCGCCCGCACACCGTCACCGCGAGCACGACCCCGGCGATGGCCAGCCCCGGCGGCACCAGGTACCACCACGCCCCGGCGGTGACGGCCCCGGTGCTCGACGCGCTGCGCAGCATCGCCCCCCACGACACCGCGGTCGGGTCGCCCAGGCCGAGGAAGGCCAGGGTGGACTCGGCCACGATCGCGGTGCCGACGGCGAGGGTGGTGTTGACCACGACCAGCGGCACCACGCCGGGCAGCACGTGCCGGGCGACCACGTGCAGCGGCCCGCCGCCGAGGGCGTGCGCCCGCTCCACGTAGGGGCGGGCGGACACGGCCAGGGCTTGGGCGCGCACCAGGCGGGCCGCGCTCGGCCAGGAGGTCAGGCCGATGGCCAGCACGATGGTGCCGATGCCGCGGTCGAGCACGGTGGACAGGGCGATGGCCAGCACCAGCGACGGCAGCACCAGGAAGAAGTCGGTCAGGCGCATCAGCACCGCCGACACCCAGCCCCCGGCCATCGCCGCGGCCAGCCCCACCAGCGTGCCGATGCCCACCGACAGCACCGCGGCGCTGACCCCGACCAGCAGCGACACCCGCGCGCCCCACCAGGTCAGCAGCAGCACCGAGCGGCCGTTCTCGTCGGTGCCCAGCCAGTGCTGCCCGTCGGGGGCGGCCAGGCCCGGGGCGTGCGCCTTGGTCACGTCCAGCCCGGCGGGGTCGCTCAGCCACGGCGCCGCCACCGCCAGCGCGGCCACCACGACCAGCACCGCGGCGGCGACCAGCCCGCCGCGCCCGATCGGCAGGCGCCCGTTCATGAGGTGCGCACCCGCGGGTCGAGGACGCGGTAGAGCAGGTCGGCGGCCAGGTTGGCCAGCACCACCGCCGCGGCCAGCACCAGGAACGTGCCCTGCAGCAGCGGCAGGTCCGGGCCGCGCAGCGCCTCGTAGGTCAGCAGCCCCAGCCCGGGCCAGGAGAACACCGTCTCCACCGTGATCGCCCCCGACACCACCAGCCCCAGGTGCAGGAACACCAGCGTCACCGTGGGCAGCAGCGCGTTGGGCACCGCGTGGCGGCGCAGCACCTGCTGCTCGCGCAGCCCCTTGGCGCGGGCGGTCAGCAGGTGCGGGGCGGTCAGCTCCTCCACCAGCGAGGCCCGCATGACCAGCTGGTACTGGGCGTAGACCACGGCGACGAAGGTGATCACCGGCAGCACCATGTGGTGGGCGGTGTCCACCGCCTGCGACCAGAAGTCCGGCGGGGTGTCGGGGTAGGTGATGCCGCCGGAGGGGAACAGCCCCGAGGTGGCCGAGAGCAGCAGCAGCCCCAGCCAGAACGTCGGCACCGACCACAGCCCCAGCGCCACCCCGGTGGCCGCCCGGTCGAAGCGCCCGCCGCGCCGCCACGCCGAGCGCGTGCCCAGCCACAGCCCCAGCGCCACCGCCAGCAGCGTGCCGGTGCCCACCAGCAGCACCGTGGGCCCCACCCGCTCGGCGATCTTCTCCGCCACCGGCACCCGGAAGGTGTAGGAGGTGCCCAGGTCCCCGCGCGCCAGGTCCCCCAGGTAGGCCCAGAACTGCTCCAGCAGCGGCCGGTCCAGGCCGTAGGCGGCCTCCAGCTCGGCGATCTGGGCGGCGCTGACCGGCCACCCCCGGGTCATGGTGGTCACCGCGTCGCCGGGCAGCGCCCGGAACAGCAGGAACCCCAGCACCGCGATCAGCGCCAGGCTCAGCAGCGCCCCGCCCGCCTTGCCCGCCGCGTACCGGGCCCACCGCCGCCGCGGGCGCGGCGCGACGGGCGGCGTCGCGCTCACTCCCGCTCGTCCGCGCCCGCGGCGCGCCGCCGCGCCAGCCACCACCCGGCCCCGCCCAGCAGCAGCACCGCCCCGCCGACGACGCCCAGCACCAGCCCGGTGGACGAGCCGCCCGGCTCCCGCGGGATCGGGGTGGCCGAGTAGTAGCCCCAGTAGGACTGCTGGTTCATGATCGGCCCGCCCGGGTCGGGCGAGACCTGGAAGGCGGCGAAGCGGTCCGACCGCCACGCCTCCAGCACGTCGTCGTAGCCCAGGATCACCATCGGGGCCAGCTCGTGCAGCCGCTGCTGCATCTGCTTGACCAGCTCGGCGCGCGCCGCCCGGTCGAACTCGGCCACCTGGCGGGCGTAGAGGGCGTCGTAGGCGGGGTCGCACAGGAAGCTGTCGGGGGTCGCGCCGCGGCCGTCGGCGCCGGGCCGGGCGGCGCAGGTCTGCAGCGACAGCACGTAGTCGGGGTCGGGGTTGGCCGCCCAGCCGCTGTAGGCCAGGTCGAACGCGCCGCGCGTGGTGGCCTCGTTGAGCTTGGTGTCGGAGACGACCTGCACCCGCACCTCGATGCCCAGCTCGCCCAGCCAGCCCTTGACGTAGGGGGCGGACTGCTCGTCGAAGTTGGCGCCCGCGCGCGCCAGCAGCCGCAGCCGCAGCGCCCGCCCGCTGCGCGGGTCCACCCGCACCCCGTCCGGGCCGCGCGCGTACCCGGCGGCGTCGAGCATCGCGTTGGCCCCGGGGATGTCGAACGGGCGCGTGCCCGGCCAGTGGAAGTCGGCGAACACCGGCGGGATGTAGCCCGCCCCGGCCTGGCCGTAGCCGCCCCACACCCGCTCCACCAGGGCGGTGGTGTCGATGGACTGGGCGATGGCCCGCCGCAGCACCGGATCGCGCAGCGCCGGGTGCCCGTCGCCGATCGGCGTGCCGTCGGCCGCCGCGGCGCCGGGGTTGAGCAGGATCTCGTTGAACCGCTTGCCCTTGGCCCGGTTGCGCGTGATCCCCGGCTCCTCGGCCAGCTCGTCGAACTGGGCGGGGGTGAGCCGGTTGACCAGGTCGACCTCGCCGTTGCGCAGCGCGGCCACCGCGGCATCGGAGTTGCGGTAGTAGACGAAGTCCAGCCGGTCGACCTTGGGCCTGCCCCGCCAGTAGCGGTCGTTGGCCACCAGCCGGGTGTAGCTGCCCTCCTTGAACTCGGTGATCACGAACGGCCCCGACCCGACCATCGGGAACACCGGCGCGGCGCCCGGGGCCAGCCGCGACCACACGTGCTCGGGCACGATCGGGATGTCCAGGGCGGTCATCGTCGCCTGCGGGGACTTGGTGCGCACCACCAGCGTGCGCTCGTCCTCGGCGGCCACCGAGTCGAACAGCGCCACGAAGCTGCCGTTGGCGGTCCGGGCGGTCTCGTCGCGCATCATCAGCTGCAGGGTGAAGGCGGCGTCGGCTGCGGTGATCGGCTCCCCGTCGCTCCACAGCGCCCCGGCGCGCAGGGTGAACCGCCAGGTCAGCTTGTCCGGGGCGACCTCCCAGCGCTCGGCCAGCGCCGGGGCGGGGGCGAGGGTGGCCGCGTCGTAGGTGGTCAGCTGCTCGAACGCCGTGCGCAGCACGTCGGTGCCGGTGCGGGTGATCGACAGGAACGGGTTGAGCGTGTCGATCTCCTGGGTCACCGCCACCCGCAGGGTGACCTCCTGCTGGGCGTGGGCGGCGGGCGCGAGCCCCGCCGCCACCAGCGCCGCCGCCAGCACGATCCGCACGCCGACCACCCCCGCACGAGTAGTTGGCAAAAAATTAACCACCCCCGGTCGGCTCACGTCAACAACCTGCCACCGCCGGTACCGTGATGGCCGTGCGCATCCTGATCTCCGCCGACATGGAAGGCGCCACCGGCGTCACCGCCACCACCGACGTCGTCGCGGGCACCGAACCCTGGCAGCGCTTCCGCCGCCTGCTCACCGCCGACGTCAACGCCTGCGTCGACGGCCTGCGCGCAGGCGGGGCCACCGACGTCCTGGTCAACGAGGCCCACGCAGGCCAGCGCAACCTGCTCATCGAAGACCTCGACCCCCGCGCCCGGCTGCTCACCGGCCGCCACAAAGCCCTGTCGATGATGCACGGCATCGACACCGGCGTCGACGGCGTCGTCTTCCTCGGCTACCACGCAGGCGCAGGCGCCCCCGGCGTCCTGGCCCACACCTACCTGGAGAACTCCATCACCGAAGTCCGCCTCGACGGCGCCCCCGCCAGCGAAGGCAGGCTCAACGCCGCCCTCGCCGCCGAGCACGGCGTGCCCGTCCTGCTCGTCACCGGCGACGACCGCGCCTGCGCCGAAGCCGCCGACTTCGACGCCCTGCCCGCCGTGGTCAAGGAGTGCGTCAGCCGCTACGCCGCCATCTGCGACCCGCCCGAGGTCACCGCCGCCCGCATCCGCGACACCGCCCGCGCCGCCATGACCCGCGCCGGAGCCCGACCACCCCGCCCCGCACCCCACCGCGTCGAAGTCGACTTCGACGCCACCCACCTCGCCGACGCCGCCGCCCTCATCCCCACCGTCGAGCAGACCGCGCCCCGCACCATCGCCTACACCGCGCCCACCATGACCACCGCCATGACCACCTTCAAGATCGTCACCACCGTCGCCGCCCGCGCCATCGACGGCATCTACGGCTGATCAGCCCGTCGCCCGCCACGCCGCAGGCGCCACCGCCAACCGCTCCAGGAACTCCACCGCCCGCTGCGCGTCCAGCAGCGGCGGACCCGACCGGTGCGCGTGCAGCGACCCCACCAGCAGCGCCGCCCGCACCTGCGCCCCCGACGCCGCCGGGAACATCCCGCACAGCAGCGCGCCCGTCCCCGCCACCAGCGCCGCCGCGATCCCGTTGCCCGACGCCGGACCCATCGGCCCCGGCACGTCCTGCCCCGGCGCCAGCAGCCCCCGCTGCGCGTCCTCGAACTCCACGAACCAGCTCAACCGCCCCGACGCCGAGCACGACGCCACCGGGATCACCCACCCGTGCCCGGTCAGCACCGCCGGACCCGACGCCGCGGGCACCACCACCGGCACCCCCGCCGCCGCCGCGGCGTCCAGCGCCGCCACCAGCGCCCGCCGCTCCCGCTCCGACCCGTCGGTCACCGGGGTGCCCACCAGCACCACCCGCACCCCCTCGGCCACCAGCTCCGAGACCGCCACCGCCAACCCGCCCGGCGTCGCCCCCGCCACCCCCGTCGGCCGCACCAGCACCGGCGAGAGCGGGCACACCGCCAGCGGCTCGGCCGAGAGCACCGCGGCCAGCACCCCCGCCTCCACCGGCTCGGCCACCAACCCGACCGCCACCTCCGGCGACCCGGCCCCCCGCCTGCGCGCCGCAGACAACCGGACCAGGTCGAGCAGCGGGGAGCGCAGACGCGGCACGGACTTCAACCCCTCTCACCGTCCGCCAGCATGCGCGCACTGTAACGGCCACTTAGGAGACCGTGCAGTCAGCCAAGTGAGTGATGCTCAACCAAAGTTGATCACTCAGAGTCGCCCGCCGGAGAACTCCCGCACCGCCGCCCTGATCTCCCCCACACCCCGCCGGTACAACCGCGTGTCCACCGGCAACCCCGGCCCCGACGCCACCGGCCACACATCCCGCCGATGCATCCCCCGCACCCCGTCGGTCTGCGGCGTCACCCCCGCCCGCACCCGGAACCGCACCGTCGGACCATCCACCACCACCTCCCGCACCGTCTCCCACGGCAGGAACGCCGGACCCTGCGCCGTCGGCACCCACACCCCCGAGGCGTCCATCGACAACGGCGCCTCCCGCCTGCGCCGCCGCGCCACGAACCCCGCCACCTTCGCCGCCGGAACCGCCACCCCGACCACCACCAACCCCACCACCACACCCCACCCGACCCCCACAACCACCAACACCACACCCAGCAGCAGCACCCCGGCACCCGCAGCCACCCACGGCACCAACCGACGCCGCCACGCCACCACATCCACCTCGGCGACGAACCGCGCCCCGACAACCCCCATCGCCAACCCTCCCCCGACCGGACAACCGGGCCACGACGCTACTTGACCAGCCGGTAACCCCGCACGCCGACGCGCCGCGCACAAGCAGCGGCCGGGCGCCGCTTCCTCGTCGACGCCCGGCCGCCCCTCGCCGCGCTCCCCACCGCCATCATGCCGCCACCCACCCACCCGATGCCAACACCAATATCCCCCGCGCCGATTCGGCCCCACCCCACCCCTCACGCACGGTGTTCGGCCACCCCGCCCCTCACGCCCGCCCCGCGCCCGTCGAACCCCCCACCGTCGCATCATCGGGCGCCTGCCCCGGCTCCGGCTCCGGCGGCACCACCCCGCCCAGCTCCCCACCGCAGTCGTTCACCCGCAGCACGAACGGCCGCGTCGCCGTGTACCGCACCACCGACACCGACGCCGGATCCACCACGATCCGCTGGAACGAATCCAGGTGCTGACCCAGCGCATCGGCCAAGATCGCCTTGATCACATCACCGTGGCTGCACAGCAACCACACCGCCCGATCCCCGAACTCCCCCGCCACCCGCGCGTCATGGGCCCGCACCGCGGCCACCGCCCGCGCCTGCACCCCCGCCAACCCCTCCCCATCCGGGAACACCGCCGCCGACGGATGCCGCTGCACCACCTTCCACAGCGGCTCCTCCACCAGATCCCGGATCGCCTTGCCCGTCCACGACCCGTAATCCACCTCCGCCAACCCCGGCTCCACCACCGGGACCAACCCCACCGCGGCCGCCAGCGGCGCCACCGTCTGCCCGCACCGGGTCAACGGCGACACCACCAGCGACCGCAACGGCAACCCCGACAACCGGCCCACCAACCCCGCCGCCTGCCGCTGCCCCGCCTCATCCAGGAGCACACCCTCACTGCGCCCGGCCAACACCCCCGCGCTGTTGGCGGACGACCGGGCATGACGGAGCAGAACAACCGTGGCCACGCGACCGAGCCTAGGCCGCCCCCATCACGTCGGGCTCACGACCCCGGTCGCCAGCAACGCGCACAGCACCGCACCCAACGCGATCCGATACCACACGAACACCATGTAGCTGTGCTTGGACACATACCGCAGCAACCACGCCACGCACGCATACCCCACCACGAACGACACCACCGTCGCCGCGATCGTCTGCGGGATGTCCGCCTGCAAACCCGGCCCGCTGCGATCCAGCACATCCGGGATGCTGAACAACCCCGCCCCGAACACCGACGGAATCGCCAGCAGGAACGAGTACCGCGTCGCATCCTCGCGCCGCAACCCCAGGAACAACCCCGCCGTGATCGTCCCACCCGACCGCGACACCCCCGGGATCAACGCCATCGCCTGCGCGAACCCCATCACCCACGAATCCTTCAACGTCAACTTCGTCCGCGCCTGCTTGCCCGTCTCATCGGCCACCGCCAAGATCGCCGCGAACACCATCAGCACGATCGCCGTGATCCACAGATTCCGCAGACCCGACCGGATCTCGTCCTTGAACAGCACCCCCAGCACCGCGATCGGCACCGACCCGAAGATCACATACCAGGCCATCCGGTAATCCGGGTCCGACCGCGCCGCCCGGGAGAACAACCCCCGGAACCACGCCACCAGCAACCGCCAGATGTCCTTCGCGAAATAGATCACCACCGCCGCCTCGGTGCCCAACTGGATCACCGCGGTGAACGACGCCCCCGCATCCCCGCCGAACCACAGCTCGGAGACGATCCGGACATGCGCCGACGACGAGATCGGCAAGAACTCCGTCAGACCCTGGACCAGACCCAGCACCAGGGCTTCAAACCACGTCAAGAACCGACTCCTGCGAGATCGAGGGCTTCCGCGGCGACCCGGAGCGCCGCAAGACTACGGTCGAGATCTTGCAGGATCGGCGAAACGGTCAACGTGGTGACCCCCGACTCCGCCAACGCCTGCATCCGCTCCGCGATCCGCTCCTTCGGCCCCAGCAGCGACGTCTGGTCCACGAACCCCACCGGCACCGCGGCCGCCGCCCCCGCGTAATCCCGCGCCAGGTACCGGTCCTGCACCCGCGCCGCCTCCGCCTCGAACCCCATCCGGCACGCCAACCGGTTGTAGAAGTTCTGCTCCCGGCTGCCCATACCCCCCACGTACAACGCCGCATACGGCCGCACGACATCCGCCGCAGCCGCCCAGTCATCCCCCACCACCAGCGGAACCGTCGGCACCACGTCGAACCCCGCCATCGACTTGCCCGCCCGCGCCCGACCCGCCTCGATCCGCGCCAGCGACTCCCGCCCGTGCTCCGGCGAGTAGAAGATCGCCAACCACCCGTCCGCGATCTCCCCCGTCAGCTCCAGGTTCTTCGGCCCGATCGACGCCAGGTACACCGGGATCTCCTCCCGCACCGGGTGCACCGTCAACTTCAACGGCTTGCCCGGACCACCCGGCAACGGCAACGTGAAGTGCTCCCCCGCATAGCTCACCCGCTCCCGCCGCAACGCCGAGCGCACGATCTCCACGTACTCCCGCGTCCTGGCCAGCGGCTTGTCGAACTTCACCCCGTACCAGCCCTCGGACACCTGCGGCCCCGACACCCCCAACCCCAACCGGAACCGACCACCCGACAACGTGTCCAACGTCGCCGCCGTCATCGCCGCCATCGTCGGCCGCCGCGCCGGGATCTGCAGGATCGCGCTGCCCACATCGATCCGCTCGGTCTGCGCCGCCACCCACGCCAGCACCGACGGCGCATCCGACCCGTACGCCTCGGCGACCCACGCCACCGAGAACCCGAGCCGATCGGCCTCCCTGGCCAGCGCCAGGTTCGCCGCGTCGTTGCCCGCACCCCAGTAACCCATGTTCAGTCCCAGTCGCACGCGCCCGACATTACCCCCCAGTAGCCCTTGACCCGGAGTGGCGCTCCCCGCAACCGCCCCCACCGCCCCATAGGCTTGGCCGCCGTGGAGCAACGACACCTCGGCCGCAGCGGCCTGCGGGTCTCCCGGCTCGCCCTCGGCACCATGACCTGGGGCCGCGACACCGACGCCGAGGCCGCCGCCGCCCAGCTCGCCGCCTTCACCGAAGCGGGCGGCACCCTCGTCGACACCGCCGACGTCTACGCCGACGGCGACACCGAACGCCTCATCGGCGCCCTCATCGACGACGTCGTCCCCCGCGACGAGATCGTCCTGGCCACCAAGGCCGTCGCCCGCCGCCACGACGGCCCCTTCGGCGGCGGCGCCTCCCGCGGCGCCCTCCTGGCCGCCCTCGAAGCCTCCCTCACCCGCCTCGACACCGACCACGTCGACCTCTGGCAGCTGCACGCCTGGGACGCCCACACCCCGCTGGAGGAAACCCTCTGCGCCATCGACGCCGCCGTCCGCAGCGGCAAGGTCCGCTACGCGGGCATCTCCAACTACAGCGGCTGGCAGACCGCCACCGCCGCCACCCGCCAGGCCCTCACCCCCGGCGCCGCCCCCCTGGTCAGCACCCAGGTCGAGTACTCCCTCCTCGAACGCGGCATCGAACGCGAGGTCGCCCCCGCCGCCGCCCACCACGGCATCGGCATCCTCGCCTGGGCCCCCCTCGGCCGCGGCGTCCTCACCGGCAAGTACCGCGCCAACACCCCCGCCGACTCCCGCGGCGCCTCCCCCCAATGGGGCAACTACGTCGAACAACACCGCACCGACCGCGCCACCCGCATCGTCCAAGCCGTCGCCACCGCCGCCGACGGCCTCGGCACCACCCCCCTGGCCGTCGCCCTGGCCTGGGTCCGCGACCGCCCCGGCGTCACTGCCCCCGTCGTCGGCGCCCGCGACGCCACCCAGCTCCGCAGCTCCCTGGCCGCCGAATCCCTGATCCTCCCCCCAGAGATCTGCGCCGCCCTAGACGACGTCAGCAAACCCGACCTCTCCTACCCCGAACGCCACCTCGACTGACCCGAGCCTCGCCCCATGCCCAGAAGGGACTCCTCCCTTCTGGGCGTTTTTGTGTCCACGTTCTTCTCCTCTGTCCTGCTGACTCGCGGCTCCTGCGTGAAGTCCATTATCTTGATAGTGAATAGCGAATAGTAAAGTAGAGGCGGGCGCAAGGAGACCGCGGTTGGATGCGGATCCGGACGGGCTCACCGAGCTGGTCGGCCTGGTCCCGGCGCGTCGGGCGGCGCGTTGCACCTGCGTCCAGCGCGCCGCGGCTCGAGGTTCACCACGGCGCGCCCTCGTAGCGCCGCCTCCGCCCGCACCCGACGTCCGCCCCAGCAACACCTCCCCCGAAGGGCGACGCTCGACCGCTCGGCCCCCTCCCCCTCTTGGCCTTCTTTATGGGGCGGCACCGGTGAACGCATCGGTCCTCGGTCCCCCTCCCCCCGCCCCGGCCTGGCCCCGGATCTCTCCCTCCGGCCCGGATCTCTCCCCCGGGCCGCCTCCCGATCAGTCATTATCTTGATAGTGAATAGTCGATAAACGAACGCAGGGGAGCGGGTGCCCGAGGAGGGGCTTATGCAGGCTGGCGGCGGAGTCGAGCGACAGCGGCGACAACAGGGGTGAGGGCGGTGGTGGCCACTGCGCCAAAGGGCGTGTTCGTGGCCAGGATCAGCCGGACGGTCTTCATGGCCGCGGTGAGGACTTCGGCCCCGCGCTGGCGCAGCTGCGCCTCGTAGCGGCCGATCGCGTCAACGAGGGGCGCGGTGCCGTCGGAGAGGGCGGCGAGCAGGTCGGCAGCGTCCTGGATGGCCGCACCCGCCCCCATGCCCGCGGTCGGCGGGGTGGCGTGCACGGCGTCGCCGAGCGCGGTGATGCGGCCCGCCGCCCAGGGGGCGAGGTCGGCGGCGCGGGTCGAAGCGGCGTTGAACCGGAACGCGGCCACGCTGTCGGGATCGGCCTGCGCGATGACCTCCAGCGTGTGGTCCGCCCACCGGTGCTCGCGGAACCGATCGAGCAGAGCAGCGCGCAGCGGGATGCCGCGCAGGTCGCGCAGGGAGTCGGTCCACGCCGATTCGGGGAACATCGCCCCCCAGATGTAGGTCGGTCCGGTGGTGAACGACATGCCCAGGCCAGGGGCGTCGAGCGCGGCGTTGCCGACCGGGTCGAGGAAGCCGACGTAGAGCGCGGCGCCGCGCGGGCCGATGCCCGTCGTCGAGCGCGTGCCGAGCCGTTGCTGCTCAGCGGGGGTGAGGTCGGCCCTCCGGGTGCGTCCGGAGAACCCGATGATGCCCGTGGGGCGGTTCGTCGGGGCTTTCGCCAGGTGGCGGGCGACGACCGAGTGGGTGCCGTCAGCGCCCACCACGAGGTCGGCGTCGACCGCCGTGCCGTCGGCGAACCTGACCAGCGGCAGGCCGCGCTCGATGCCGACACCCGCCACCGCCCACCCAAGGTGCAGGTCATCCCCCACGGCCTCGGCGAGGAGCGTGCGCAGGGTGATGCGGTCGACGTCGATGCTCGCGCTGCCGGACAGGTCCGGCCCGTGGCTGAGCACGCGGCCGCGGTAGTCCCAGAACATGTCCCGGTCGCGCAGGCGCAGCGCCGATCCCGAGGCCAGCAGCCTGCGCATGATCTCCGGGTCGACCAGCCGCGCCAACGCCGACTGGGACCTCTCGTCCAGGGTGATGTGGTAGCCGCCGGTGGCGGCCACATCGGTGTCCTGGTCGAACACCGCTACCTCGTGCCCGCTCCGGCGCAGCCCCGCCCCCAAGGCGAGCCCGCCGATCCCTCCCCCGACCACGACCACCCGCATGCCAACCGCCTTTCCACCGAAGTTGCCGTCGGCGCAGACGGTGCCAGCGGTAGTGGACACCGAATGGCCAGTACCGCTGGCACGATGAGGCGATGGCAAGCACGTCACACCGGGCGCTGCGGCTGCTGTCCCTGCTCGGTTCCCGCGGGACGTGGCGGCTCCGCGATCTCGCCGCCCGGCTGGAGGTCAGCGAACGCACCGTGCGGCGCGACCTCGACACCTTGCGCGAACTCGGCTACCCGGTGACGACCATCCGCGGCCCCGACGGCGGCTACCGGCTCGGCACCGGCCACACCCTGCCGCCCCTGCTGTTCGACCACGACCAGGCGCTCGCGGTCGCCATCGCGCTGCAGACCGCGCCCAGCTCCGTGTTCGGCCTGGAGGACGACACCGCCCGAGCCCTGGTGACGGTGCAGCAGGCCATGCCCGACACCCTCCGCGCCGCCATGGAGTCGCTGCGCCTGACCCGGCTGCGCAACTACTGGGAGTTCCCCGCTCCCCCGATCGACCCCGCCGCGCTGGCCCCCGTCGGCACCGCCGTGCGGCTGCGCCACCTCCTCGTGGTCGAGCTCCTGCGCCCCGACGGAACCCGCCCCTCCCCCGGCGAGCCGGACTTCGCACCCCCGCGCCGGATCGAGCCCCACCACCTGGTGGTGTGGGCGGGGCGGTGGTACGTCATCGCCTACGACGTCGCCGACGAGCACTGGCGAGTGCTCCGGGTGGACCGCCTGCACGCGCGCCCCACCACCCGCGGCTTCACGCCCCGCGCCCTACCCGGCGACGACCTCGCCCACTTCGTCATGACCAGCCACGACCGCGGCGACACCCCGGCAGCATGGCCGTGCACCGGCAGCGCCCGCCTCAACCTGCCCGCCCACGTCGTAGCCCGCTGGGCCCCCGGCGGAGCCGTGGTCGAACACCTCGACACCCACCACAGCCGCCTCACCCTCGGCGCCTGGTCCTGGGCGGGCATCGCCGGAATCCTCGCCACCTTCGACACCGACCTCACCGACGTGCACCCACCCGAACTCGTCCGGGCCTGCCACCACCTCGCCCGCCGCTACGCCACCATCGAGCCCCCACCCCCGTGACCTCGCCAAACGGCGCACCAGGGCTGATCACCGCCGACCAGCCAACCTGCCCCTCCCCCAGCTCCTGACTCTCGCCTCTCCTGGCGTTGGTCGTGGTGCTCGCCCCCTGTAGGGGCGGCAACCAAGTCGCCCCTGCTGAAGCCCTGCGAGCCCCGCAGGGCTGCCCTGCGGGGCTCGCAGGGCTTCAGCAGGGCTCCCGCCACAGCAACCGCCCTCTGCCCACCTCCGTCATCACCCGTTATCTCGATAGTGAATAGTGAAAAGTAAGGTCATGGCTGAAGGCCTAAGGCGAGATGAGCTGAAGACCAGAGGAGATGAAGGGTGCCCTGAGCGCGCGGAGGAACAGGCTCAGGTCGTCAGCCCGCGTCGACGTCCGCCGTCGAGAAGAACTCCTGGACCTGCGGTCGATACAGCAGCCGCGCCGCCGTCCCCACCAAGAAAGCGGACGCCCCCACCAACGCCAACTCCACCCCGCCCTCGATCAACCCGATGGACAGGACCAACGACGTGACCCCGCAGAAACAGGCGGCGAACCGAGCCCAATCCAGCCCAGCCCGCGCCCCATACGCGAACGCCAACGTCAACAGCACGGTGAGCGCGAAGAACGTCGGATCCGCCGAGACGCGCACGACGGCTGCCACCGTGACCCCGGCCTGGACCAGCAGCAACGCAGCGGCAACCCGGACTTCGGCAGGCGGCTGGACCGGCCGCGGATCGCCGAAGATCGGCAGGTGCATAGGATCGATCGCCATTGATTCCTCCCGCACCCGGTAATTCGACGTGATCTCCCCGGTTGTTACAAATGCGCAACCCATCGGCTGGCCGGGCGACACGGGCCACATGGACGTGGCTTGCCGGGTGCCGGTGCGGGATGCTGGGGAGCAGTCCGTTCAGCTGAACCTTGTCGGAGGAGTTCGTTGCGCCGTCTGGTCGCCGCCGTGGCCGTTGCCGTCCTGCTCGCCGGGTGCTCCAACGCGCAACCGCAAGACGAGCTGATGGTCACCACCGATCCGGTGGCCGCCACGCCCGCCCGCTCCCCCGCCCCCGCCGCCACCCCCGCAGGCCAGGTCCACCCCGCGGGCGCCGCGTCGGCCGCGGCCATCGCGGGCCGCACCCTCGCGCTGGCCACCAAGACGGGTGTGGACCTCTACGACCTCGACGCCCTCGACAAGGCCCCCCGCGCGGTCGAGCTCGCAGGCCCCGCCGAGACCCTGGCCGTCGACGGCGCCGACCTCCTCGCCGCGGTCCCCGCCAAGAACCAGGTGGTGCGCATCAACACCGCCAGCGCGACGGCGACCCAGGTCGAGGTGCCCGGGGCGCCCGCGGCCGCGACCGGCTTCGACGGCAGCACCCTCGTCGCGGTCCGCGACACCAAGGGCGTCGCCGTGGTCACCGACGGCGCGGTGACCAAGAACGTCAGCGGCGGCCTGCTCAGCGCCGACCGCGTCTTCGCCGTCGGTGGGCAGGCGGTCGTGCTCGACCACCTGCGCAACGGCGTGTTCCGCCTGGACCTGGCGCAGGGCTCGGTCGAGGAGGGGCTGCGCGCGGGCGAGGGCGCGACCAACGGCGTGGTGGACCGGTTCGGCCGGGTGCTGGTCGTCGACACGCGCGGGAACTCCCTGCTGGCCTTCGGGCTCGACCCTCTGCTGCTGCGCCAGCGCTACCCGGTGCCGGGCGCGCCGTTCGGGATCGCCTACGACCCCGAGCGCGACCTGGCCTGGGTGACGCTGACCGCCACCAACGAGGTGGTCGGGTTCGACGTGGCGGGCGGCGAGCCCGAGGAGCGGTTCAGGTTCCCCACCGTCGGCCAGCCGAACTCGGTGGCCGTCGACCCCGCGGACGGCCGCGTCGTCGTGGCGTCCGCGAACGGAGGAGGTGTCCAGGTGATCGCACCGTGACCGAGGGAGTGGTCGACGGGGACTGGGAGTACCGGCCGCTGCGGCTGCCACCGCAGGTGTCGCGGCTGACGGCGGCCACGCAGCTGGCGATCCACGCGGAGTTCTCCGGCTGGGAGCTGTCCAACGTGCGGCTGTACGCCGACGGCACCCGGAAGGTGTGGCTGCGCAGGCGGCGGCGCCCGGGGGTCGTCCCCGGCGTCATCACCTAGCGGGCAGGTTCGCCACTCCCTCCCACACCGCGCGCGAGCCCGCCTCGCCGACGCGGAAGACGTGCACGGCCGCGGCCGCCGACGTGCCCACCGCCAGCACGGCCGTCACGGCGAGGATGACGCGGATGCGGGTGGAGCTGCCGCCCTCGGTGCGCTGGGCGGATTGGTGCACGGTGTGGGCGACCATGAGCCCGAGCACGAGCAGCAGCTGCGGGACGACGAAGTAGATGAGCTGCTCGCCGAGCTCCTGGTGGGCGCGGATGAGCGGGTTGTCCGGGAGCCTGCGCTGCAGCTGCTCGCCGCTCTGGGCGGCGATGGGGGTCAGCGCGGTGCCCGCGGCGACCGCGCCTGCGACCAGCCAGCCGATCCGCGCCCGGGCCGCTGGCCACACGGCGATGACCGCGGTGCCGAGCGCGCCCAGCGGCACGAACACGACCACCGCGTGGATCACCAGCACGTGCAGCGGCAGTCCGTTCACGAACTCGGGCATGGACACCTCCGGTATCGCCTCGTCCCCCGCGGTGAGTCTCCCGAAACAACGGTTCGGTTCCCCCAGCGGTTCACCATGTTTCCCCCACTTTGCGCAAGGCGGCGTGCACCATGCCGACCAACCGGGGTAGTACTTGCGGCGCACCCTCCAGCGGCAGCATGTGCCCCAGGCCGGGCAGCACGATCGCGGCGCCGTCGTGCACAGCCCCGGCCAGCGCGTCGGCGTGGGCCGCGGGGACGAGCCGGTCGCGGTCGCCGACCATGGCCAGCACGGGCACGTCGGCGGCGACGGTGAGCGCGGCCTCCCGGTCGTAGCGGTCGAGGCCGGGGCGGAAGAGGGCGACGGTGTCGGGCCAGTGCGCGGTGACCATGTCGGCGACCAGTCGCATGTCGTCGGGGTCGGGGTCGTCGCCGAGCAGCAGCCAGCGCAGGCCGATGGCCATCGCCTTGCGGCTGACCCGGTCGACGGTGCCGCCGAGGATGCCGCGCAGGTCCTGGACCACGCGGCCCGCCGAGTGCGGGACGACCGCGGTGCTGTCGCACAGCCTGCTCGCGCTGGTGGCCAGGAAGGCCAGCCCGGCGACGCGGCGGGCGAAGAGGTCGGCGTGGCGGGCGGTCAGGGCCATGAGGGCGAGCCCGCCCATGCCGTGCCCGACGAGCACGACCTGGCCGCTGGCCTGGTCGGCGATGAGCTCGGCCAGGTCGTCGCCGAGCTGTTCGACGGTGGCGGTCGCGGCGGTGGCCGGGCTGGAGCGGCCGTGCCCGCGGTGGTCGTAGGCCAGGACGCGGACGGGCTGCTCGGTGGCGTGCGGGAGGGTGTCGATGATCTTGCGCCACACGCGGTGGTCCTGGGCATAGCTGTGCGCGAGCACCACCGTGACCTCCGCGGCGGGATCCCCCGCGGCGGCCACGGCGAGCTCGGCCCCGTCACCCAGGACGACCCGCATGGGTGGTCATCCTGGCATGGTCAGCAGTTGCGCAGGAAGCGGTCCAGGACCCGCGTGCCGAACTGCAGCGCGTCGACCGGGACGCGCTCGTCGACGCCGTGGAAGAGGGCGGTGAAGTCCAGGTCGGCGGGCAGCTTGAGCGGGGAGAACCCGAAGCAGCGCACGCCCAGGGAGCTGAACGCCTTGGCGTCGGTGCCGCCGGAGAGCATGTAGGGGATGGCGCGGGCGCCGGGGTCCTCGGCGGCGATGGCGTCGGTCATGGCGTCGACCAGGGCGCCGTCGAAGGTGGTCTCGACCGGGGGCAGCTTGCTGACCCACTCGCGCTCGACGTCGGGCCCGAGCAGCTCGGCCAGCTCGCGCTCGAAGGCCTCCTCGCGGCCGGGCAGCACCCGGCAGTCGACGACGGCCTCGGCGACGGAGGGGATGACGTTGGCCTTGTACCCGGCGTTGAGCATGGTGGGGTTGGCGGTGTCGCGCAGCGTGGCCCCGATCATCCGGGCCACGGTCCCGATCTTGCCGACGGTGCCGTCGAGGTCGTCCTCGTCGAACTCCAGGCCGGTCAGCTCGCTCATCGCGGCGAGGAACTCGCGGACGGACTCGGTCAGCACGAGCGGGAACCGGTGGGTGCCGAGCTTGGCGACGGCGGCGGTGAGCTTGGTCACCGCGTTGTCCTCGTGCACCATCGACCCGTGGCCCGCCCGGCCCCGGGTCCGCAGCTTCATCCAGGCGATGCCCTTCTCGGCGGTCTCGATGAGGTAGGCCCGCACCCCGTCCTTGACGGTGATCGAGAACCCGCCGACCTCACTGATGGCCTCGGTCGCCCCCTCGAACAGCTCCGGCCGGTTGCGCACCAACCACTGCGACCCGTAGTCGCCCGCGGCCTCCTCGTCGGCCAAGAACGCGAAGATGATGTCCCGCGGCGGCACGATCCCATCCCGCTTGAACCGCCGCGCGGTGGCCAGGGTCATCCCCAGCATGTCCTTCATGTCGACGGCCCCGCGCCCCCACACGTACCCGTCCTGCACCGCCCCGCTGAAGGGGTGCACCGACCACTCGCTGGGGTCAGCAGGCACGACGTCGAGGTGCCCGTGCACCAGCAAGGCCCCCCGCGACGAATCAGCCCCCTCAAGCCGCGCGAAGACGTTCCCCCGCCCCTTGCCCCCCGACTCGACGTAGGTGGTCTCGTACCCCACCTCGGCAAGCTTCTCAGCGACGTACTCCGCCGCCTTCCGCTCCCCGACCACGGTCGCCGGGTCCCCGGTGTTGGTGGTGTCGATCCGGATAAGTTCGCTGGTCAGCGCCACAACCTCAGCCTCAGCCATGGCCAGGCCACCCATCTCCTGCTCGCTCACACCGCCCTTCCTACCACCCCCCACCCCCCAACACCCCACCCGATTTGGGCTGTCCGGGGACGATCAGTTAAGGTATGTCCACACCACGCGGGAGGGCCAACGCCTCCCCGCGACGTCCGGGTGGCGGAATGGCAGACGCGCTAGCTTGAGGTGCTAGTCCCCGTTAAGGGGGTGGGGGTTCAAGTCCCCCCTCGGACACAACCAGTACGCCCAACCCTGGTGAAGGATCGGCATGTGCCTCCACCAGGTTGGCGTGTTTGTTGAATCTGACATTCAGGCCCAGTAGGCGATACAGCTCGTTCTTGTCAGCTGGGTGCGGCTGCTTCGAGTGCCGCTGTCAGTCCTCCGACGCTGTCGGCGAGTTTCTTGATCTGCTGAGTGCTCAGCGGCCGTCGGGCCGCTCTCTGTTTGACGGCGAGTTCATGCTGCAGGCGTGACCTGTCGGTGACGATGTCCTGCATCCAACCGTTGACGATCGTCGGGTCGACACCGGCCTCGATCGCCCGTTTGTGTTGGGTGAGCTTGCGGTCGCACTCGGCAATGCGCTGCCGAAGCGGACCCAACTCGGCCTCGACCCCATCCTGGACCTCGGCGATCCGCTCGAGGGTGGCGGCGACCTTGGCGGGCGAGAAGACCTGGGCCAGCCAACCGTCCAGGTGCGGTACCACGTGGTCCTCGCGCAGGTAGACCGACAACGGATGGTCGATCTCCTGCACCCCGGCGTACTCGCTCGGAAAGCGGCACCGGTAGCGAGGCCGGCCCTTGACCCAATTGCCCTGCATCAGCCGCTCACACAACGCGCACCGGATGAGACCGCGCAACACGTACGGGTGGTACGGACGGGTCCTGACCCGACCCTGACTGCCCGGACCGCGGGAACTCATCCGCTGCTGAACCCGAGCGAACAACTCCTGCCCGACAATGGCCGGATGCGCCTGCTCACGTGAAGTGACCCAGGTCGACCTCGGCGACCACACCTGCACCGTCTGATGCCCCAGCGCAACGTCGTCGACGTCAATCAACACCTCCTTCCTGTGCTGCTTGCCCCACACCTGGTTGCCCAGGTAGCGAGGGTTCGTAAGGATGACCCGCACTGCGCTCTTGGACCATGCCGCCACCTTCCGGTGCGGATTGCGAGCCGGATCGTGCGCAGAAGGACTGAGCACGCCGTCGGCAGTCAGTCGTTCAGCGATCGCGAACATCCCGTAGCCGCGGTCGTACTCGGTGAAGATGCGCAACACCACCGGCGCCGCCACCGGGTCCAGGTCCAACTGGTGCAGCCGCTTGCCGTCCGCGGCCTTCGCCGGGTTCGGATGCGGCCCAGCGTCGACGAGCCTGTACCCGTAGGGCGGGCGACCACCCAGGAAGCGGCCCTCCAGCTCCGCCTGCGCCGACATCGCCGCCCTGATCCGATGCTTGATCCGCGTCCGCTCCCCCTTGGACATGCCGCTGAACAACGACATCACCAGATCGTGCGCCTCGGAGTCCGGGTCGATCGGCCCGGCGACCTCCGGCACCCACAGCTGCACCCCAAAGTGAACGAACACTGGCATGATCAGCCCGTACTGGTTGCCGTAGAAGGCACGCTGCGGCTCTCCGATTACCACCGCGTCAAAGGGGCGCGTCGGGTCGGCGAGGTCCTTGAGCAGTTGCGCCGCCCCGGGCCTGCGCTTCCACGGCAACGCCCGGGACTCCCCAACGTCGGAATACTCCCGCACGATCGTGCCGTGATTGCCGATCACGGTCATGGACAACTTGTGCTGCCAGTTGCGGGAGGTGATCGGGTCTTGGTTGTCCTCGGTCGAGACACGCCAGTAGAACGCGAATCTCAACCCCGTGCGACTGCTCTCCTCCAGCATGTTGGTGCGGTAGGCCAACGGTTCTCTCCTCGGTTCAACTCGAAGCGCTCTTTCGCACCTTCGCCCGAATCTGGGATCCAGCCTCAGGTTGCGCCGCCGCTCGCCGCAATATACGCAGCAATACCCGACAACCGCCGGATTCAACTCCGGCGCGCCCGGCGGCATTCGCAATTCTAGCGCCTTCTCGTCACAACCTTCGACGCGACACTCATGCTCCCTCATGCCCGTCTCCCCTTCCCTGTCAGCCGCTCGACAGGTGCTGCGCATTCCTACCGTTGCGACGTACTGTCTGATAGGTAACGCAGGATCGAAGACTTGGGCCATCGTCGGAGCCATTCCAGGCGAGTACTCCTGTCACCGTCGTTGCCTGGGGGCCGGCTTGCGGCGTGAGGCTGAGGTGCTCAGCGATCAGGGGGTAGGGGGTCGTCGGCACCCTGCTTCACGAGCGCGAGTTGCCGACGTTCTGAACCACGAACTGCCGGGCAGGCTGGCCCATCCCGCCAGCAGAAAGTAGCGCCTGTTCTAACCGTTGCTAGAGGGACGGCCCGCCGCCATCCGGTTCCACGGACATGTCGGGCCCGGTTTCGGCGAAGGCATCGGTGATGGCGTTGGTGTTCTCTATGGGCATCCCGTGATGAAGAGCATTATCGATGTTGTCAAATTGAGCGCGGATGTGGTCGATTCGTCGAATGTGGGCTGCTTCGGTTGTCGGGTTCCCCTCGGGTTGTGAGAGGTAGGCGGAGTGTGCCAGGTAGGCGTTGATCCATTTGCGTGCTCGGGCTTGGGTGCCGGGTCCTGGGGGTAGGGGTTGTGTGGTGGTGTCGGTGATGTGCCAGCGTTCTCGGTAGGCGGCGATGTGTCCGGCTTGGCGGGTCCATCGGTCGCGGTCGAGGGGGTTGGTGGGGAGGGGGCCGAGGTGGGTTGTCCAGGGTGGGAGGTGTTCGGCGGCGTGGTGGCCGAGTTCGTGGACGCGGGCGGCGATTCGGTCTGCGTGGTGTCGGAGCCAGCGGTCGAGTTCGTGGCGTTGCTGGTCGGCGGGGTCGGGCGGTGGGTTCGGGGGTAGTGGGATCCATCCGGGGAGCAGGTGGGGGCGGTCGGGGTCGAGGGGGAGGTCGGGCAGGGCTTGGAGGATGCGGTGGTGGAGGACTCTGGTGACGGAGCGGGCGGGGTCGTGGGGGTCGTCTTCGAGGCGGCGTTCGGTGGCGCGGGTGTGGAGGGTGTGGATGGGGTCGTCGCCGAGTACGGCGAGGTCGTGGAGGAGGTGGGCGAGTTCGGGCCAGGCTTCGTCGGTGAGGATGGTGGGGGCGTGGTCGGGCAGGGCGGTGCGCACCCAGGTGGCGGCGGTGGTGAGGGCTTGGGGGCCGCGCAGGGTGTGGAGGGCGTGTTCGTAGCGGGGGACGAGGGTGTCGAGCCGGTCGTGCTCGTGGAGGGCGTGGCGGAGGGTTTCGGTGGCGGAGGGTTCGGCGCCTTCGTGGGCGAGGATGCGGCGCAGGGCGTGTTCGGCGGGGGTGGGTTCGCGGTGTCGGTGGTAGAGGTCTCCGGGCAGGGTGTGGGGTTCGTCGGGGTGGAGGAGTTCTTCGGTGTCGAGGTAGGCGTGGTTGCCGTGGGTTCCGCGGGAGAAAGCGACGAGCGCGGCTTCGCGGGTGGCGGCGGGGGTGAGGAAGGTGCGGGAGGTCTCGACGGTGAGGCCCTGGCTGCGGTGGACGGTCGCGGCGTAGCCGAGTTCGACCCAACGCGCGACATACCAGGCCGGAAGCAGGACGGTGCCGCCGTGGCGCAGGTGCTGGACCAGCAGGCGGCCATCGGCGTAGCGCTTGCGCACCTGCCAGAGGTCACCGTTCTTCACGTGGTCACACCCGCCGCAAACCGTCAAACGGCGGTGGTTCCTGCGAGTGACGACCTGGTCGCCGATCCCGGCGACCGTCCCATCGTGCAGCGCAGCGCCGTCGGGTTCGGCCAGACCGGCGGCACGCCGATCGGCCTGCGCGCGGGCAGACAACTCCCGAACGACCCCACCAGCATCGGAGATCATGATCGCCGTCCGGCCACGCGCAGTGTCGGTAAGCCAGTCCCGGTAGAGCTGGTCCAGCACGGCCACCCGCACTCCCCCGACAAGCCGACCGTTCTCGACGTAGAAGTCGATGGCCCGGGCGTCGCCGACACGGAACCGCAGGACCGCTTCGGCCTCGCCGGGGTGGCGGAAGCGGTGCACCTCGGAGAGCTCGACCCCGCCGACGGTCTGGTGGATCAGGCGCAGGACACCGCCTGCCTCGATTGCGGCCAGCTGCCGGTAGTCCCCGACCAGCCGAACCACGGCGCCGCGCTCGGCGGCGAGGTCGCGCACCTGGTCGAGCAGCCGCGTGCCGACCATGCCCGCCTCGTCGACCACCAGCATGTCCCCGCGCCGGACGTCCACCGGTTCACCGGCAGCGCGGGCGTGCAGGAGGCGGTGGACGGTGTCGGCGGGCACGCCGAGCTCGTCGCCGAGGACGCTGGCCGCCGCGGCCGATGGAGCGAGGCCGATGACGCGGGCGCCGGTGGTCTCCCAGGCGTGGCGGACCGCGCCCATCGCGGTGCTCTTGCCGGTGCCGGGCGGTCCGATGCCCACCGCCAGCGCTGCGCCGCTGGACACCAGGTGCTCGACCAGCGCCCGCTGGCCGGGGTTGAGCTTGAGCCCCTTGTCCGCCTCGAACCGGTGGATCGCCCGGTCACGCGCCAGCGGGAGGACGACCGGGCCGGATGGCGTCCGGGCGGCGTCGACCAGGCGCTGCTCGGCGCGTAGGAGGGCTTCGGAGGTGTAGCGGTCAGCGCCGCGGCGGTGGAAGACCGACGTGCCGTCGGGGCGCTGCAGCAGCTGCGGCACCGGGTCGGTGTCGATGTCGAGCAGGACCGAGTGCCGCTGCAAGGCCAGGAGCGCGATGCTGTCCGCGGCCCGCAGCCGATCGTCGGCCTCGGGGAACTCGTGGGCGCGCAGGAGGCGGTGGGCCTCGGCGCGGACGTGGTAGATCGTCCAGTGCGCGCGGTTCTCCGACACGTTCTCGATGACCTGGGCGGCGATGGCGTGCAGATCGGCGGTGGCAGCCGGGTCAGGCTGCTGCCCAAGGCAACCGCCGATGATGCTGTCGATGTCGGCGTCGGGCAGGAGTTCGCGGGCGTGGGCGCGCCACTCGGCGACCTGTTGGCCCAGGGACTTCAGCTGCGTCTTCTCCGGCCGGTCGGTGAGGGTGGCCTGCTGCGCGAGCCGGATCTGGACCGTGCGCGGCGGAGTGCGCCCGTGGCGGCGAACGTAGTCGCGGACCAAGGCCTCGTAGCCGGTCTCAACCTGCTGCCTGCGGCGGGAGAACCCACGGATCCATACCTGCGGCACCCCGGCGACCTCCCGAACCGGCCGCTTGCCCTGACCGCGCTCGACGTCGACGAACCGCACGCCGAGACAATCGGTCAGCCCCTGCTCGACGAGCGCGTTGTAGGTCTCGCTCATGCTCACGGCGACCTTGTGCAGCTGCCTGCTGTCGATGGTGCGCCACCGGCCATCCTCGGCCAGCACCCGGTTGGAGACCGCGACGTGGGTATGCAGGTCCGGGTCGCCCGCGCGCGAGTCACGGTGCTGGAACGCAGCGGCCACGAAACCCCGGGTCGGCACGAACGCGACACCGCCAGCCCCGACCCGGGTGAACGCCGCCTCCCGCTCCCCGTACGCCAAGGCGGCCCGCCAAGCGTCCTCATGCACCTGCTCGACAATCCTCCGGACGTCGTGGCCGCCCAAACCCCACAGCAGCGAGACGCTCTTCACCGGGCTGAACACCAGATCGAACCCGGCAACCGGCTGCGGCGCCCGACCCAGCTCATCGGTGATGAACCGACGGACCTCGGCCGCACTCGGCGCAGGACGACCGCGGTCGCCCCGGAGGAGTCTGCGCGCGGTCTCCTCGATGACCTCGCGGCGCTCCTGCACTGTGGCACGGCGAAGGTTCTCCGCCTCGAACTCGGCGAAGGCGTCCTTCACCAAGTCCGCCAGCCGAACTCTAGGACCTCGGAACTGGTAGAACCTGCGGCCCAGACGCGCCTCCGCCAACGCCTGCCGGTACCCGAGACCGGCGTCCATGCGCGCGGCGATGAACTCGTTCGCGTCCGGCCGTAACCCCTCACCGAACAGGGCGAGCATCTGCTCCTCGGTCACCACACCACGCACACCCAGATCGCCGCACCCGGACCCGACCCATTGCCCAGGCCGATTCCCCCGCGCCAGGTAGTACTCCACCAGCGGATCACGACCACGCCGCGGAACATCATCAGTGGCGACTTGGCGCGTTAGGTAGGTGTACCCGTCCCCCGCGTGCAGAACGTGACACACCATCATCCGGCGTTCACGACGCGCCTCCCCTCCCCAGACCCCCAGCGTACGCCCGATCGGAAGGTCGACGCCGCGATCCGCACATTGCTAATGCCAGAGGTGTATCTGGTGTGGACAGCGACAGCATGAAAGCCCGATCCTCGAGAGAGGTAGGCGGTCGAGGCGGACGGCGTGGCCTGGGACGGCAGGCCCGGTGAGCGGGCCTGCCGTCCTGGCGGGCTAGGCGCGGACCGCGGCTGCTGCGGTGGTGCAGTCGGTGCAGCGCTTGCGGCGGAGGGCGCGGTAGCTGCCGCAGGCGCGGCAGTGCCCGGCCGCGGTGGCGACGGTGGCCGCGGGGGCGGGCGTGATCTGGTCGCGGTGGGCGGCTACCCAGGCGGCGATGTGGTCGCGGTGTTCGGGGGTGCGGGCGCGGGCCCATTCGCGGCGGAGGATGCCGTGGGCGGCTGCGGGGGCGTGGGCGGTGATGAAGGCGCAGCGGGCGGCTACGGCGTCGGCGAGGGTGTGGCCTTCCGGCAGGGCGGGGATGCCTGCGCGGCCGCGGTCGCGGCACTCGCCGCACAGGCCGTCGTCGTGGCGGCGGTCGTGGTCGGCGGTGGGGCGTTCGGTCCAGCACCGGACGCAGGGGGCGCCGCGGAGGGCGGTGAGGGCGGCTCGGTCGTAGTCGAGGGCGTAGCCGGCCGGGCGGTCCTGGGGCTCGGCACCTTCCTCGACGCCTGCGCGGGTGTCCTGGTAGGCGGTGGTCTCGCGCTCGGCTCGGCGGAGGGCGGCTGCCTGGGCCGGGGTGCGGCTGGGGCCGCGGCGGAGGTCGGGGCGGGTCTCGGTGCGCAGGTCGTGGGCGGCGTGCTGCCGGGTGTGGCTAGGGGCGGTGCGCTGCTGCGGGATGCTGGGGGTTTCGGTGGGGGCGCAGGCGGCGATGATGGCGCGGGCGGTCTCGTTGCGGCAGGTCTTCCAGTAGTGGCGGAGCTTGGGCAGCGCGATCCGGGGTGAGGCTTCCAGGATGGTGATGCAGTGGGCGACGACCTCCAGGGCCTCGGGGTCGGTGGTGTCGAGCAGTTCACGGGTCTGGGCCTTGGCGAGGTCGAGGCGTCCGGCGTGGACGAGGTCGGCGAGTCGGCCGATCTGCTGCGGGATCTGGGTCATGGCACGTCCGATCGGGTTGGTGGCCGGGCTTGGCGTCCCCGGCTCTTGTCTTTGCGGCGGAGCCGTCTCTTTTCGACCCCATCGCGAAGTGAGGGGCTTGCGGCGGGGGCGGTTGTGTCAAGGGTGGGGCCCCAAGATGCTTTGGCGTCGGCGGAGGAGGATCTTGCTTGGCTGGGTCTTCGGAGCTTGCGGAGAAGAACCGGCCTCGGAAGATCCGCCGGAGTCGACGGCAAAGGATGTTGGGGTGCCCTTTACACAACCGCCCCCGCCGCAAGACACTGGGAGAACGATGGGGGAAGCTGGTGAGGCGCGGCTGCCAGGCCTGTCCCGCCTTGTCGCGTGTGCCAGCGCGACGTGACTCCCGGCTTAGAATCAGTGGGCCCGGCGCGTGAGCGCCCGATCGGCTTGCCGCCGGGTATGGCTGGCACGGTCTTGGCGGAACCGCTCCCTGGTGGGCGGCGAGCCCTCATGGGCTCCCGTGCCAGCCCCCGACACCGGTGTCAGGCAGGCATCTCGACCGGTTCGCCGTCAGCCCGCTCGCCCGCGGCCTTGGTGACGGCGGCGGTGGCCCAGCGCAGGTCGGGTCCGACGGCGTCGACCTCCAACTCGGTGACGTAGCGCTTCTCGCCCTCGCGGGTCTCGTAGCTGCGCGGCTTGAGCCTGCCGTGCACGATCAGCCGCATGCCCTTGCTGGCCGATTGGACGAGGTTCTCCGCGGCCTGGTTCCACAGGTTGCAGCGCATGAACAGCGCTGGGGCGTCCTTCCAGCCTCCGCCTTGTCGGTCGTAGGTGCGGGGGGTGGAGGCGATGGTGAAACCTGCGACCGGGGTGCCGGACTGGGTGTAGCGCAGCTCGGGGTCCGCGGTCAGGTTGCCGATGATGGTGATGGTCGTGTCTCCAGCCATGGCTGCTCTCCTTCGTTCAGTCGGTCGACGGTTCCGGAGGTGCGATCGCGTCGCGGGCGATGGCGCAGAACGTCTCCGGCGACATGCCGGCGTCCAGTGCGCTGCGGATGAGGTGTGCCAGCGACCCGGGCTCGGTCCATCGGCACGCGAGTTCGGTCGCGATGGTGGCGGTGATGCGGTCGCCGTCGAGGAGGTTGGCCACCGCGAGCATGGTCGCCGGGTGGTGTTGGTCGGCTCCGTCCACGTTGTGGAGCACGTGCTGCCAGAGGGCGAGGTTGTGCTGGAGGTCGCCGTCGACCATGCAGCGGATGGCCTGGTCGCGGGCCGCGCCGGTGTGGAGCGCGGCGACGAGGAGGGCGAACTGCTCGTCGGTCTCCGGCAGTTCTTCCCGGCTGGCGGTGGCCCGGACCACCTTCTCAGCTGCGTCCGCCTCCAGCGATTGGCGGTGCTTCTCGATCAGCTCTCGTCGTCGCGCGAGGGCTGCCGTCTCCGCGGTCGGGCGCATGGCTGCCTCGATGGCCTCGCGCGAGGAATGGATGGTCCGGCCCTCGTAGGTCGCCAGGACGGCGATGTGGGAGGTGCGCGGATCGGCGAGGCGGCCGTGCGCGGAGTCGGTGTAGGACTGCCACGTCTGCCCTTCTCCGATGGTGTCGATCCAGGCGGCGAACGCGAAGGGGATGCCGGCGCGGTCGGCTTTGGCTTGGAGCTCGTCGACGACGCCGCGGTGTTCGAGGGGGTCGCCTCCGACGATGACGACCAGGACGACGTGGACGTGCTCGCCGCGCTGGTGGCGGGCCTCGATCGCGGACCAGGCCGCGGTCTCCTTGTCGGGTTCGGACAGGTCCGCGCGAAGCACCATCGGGTGCCTCCCGACGCCGATGACGGCGACGACCACGAGGGAATCGGTCGGGTAGAAGCCGAGCAGGGCGGGGATGGATCGGATGATCTCGCCGGGCTCGGCGAGCGAAACTCGGTACATGGCCTACTCCCTTCAGATCCGACGCCATCCGGTGTCGCCCGCGGTGACAGCGTGGGTGAGTTCGAGGTCGACGAGTGCGGCGCGCACCCGCTCTTCCGGCAGGTCGCACGCCGCGGCCAGCTCGGTGGCGCTCATCTCGCGGTGGGCTGTGAGGGCGAGGAAGATGCTGACGACGTCGCCGCCCGCTCGTCCTGCGATCTGGCCTGCCAGTTGGGTCTGCTCCTTTAGGACCTGCAGAACCTCCTCGGCGGAGGTCACGAGGTCCGCGCGGTGGCCGCGGATCAGGTCGTGACAACCGCGGGAGGTCGCTGAGGTGATCGGCCCGGGAACGGCGAGCACCGGGCGGTCCAGGACGCGCGCGACGGCCGCGGTGTGTCGGGATCCGCCGCGGGCGCCTGCTTCGACGACGACGGTCGCGGCGCTGAAGGCGGCGATGAGCCGGTTGCGCACGGGGAACCGGTACTTGGTCGGGTGGGTGCCCGGCGGGTGCTCGGTGACGAGCAGGCCTTCGGCGGCGATGTGCCGCAGCAGCGAGTCGTGCGCGGCTGGGTAGGTCACGTCGATCCCGCACGGGAGCACGGCGACGGTGCGCCCCTCCCCCGCCAGCGCGCCGCGGTGGGCGGCGGCGTCGATGCCGAAGGCTGCGCCGGAGACGACCGTGGTCCCGGCCTTGGCCAGGCTGTGGGCGAAGTCGGCGGCGATGTGCTCGCCGTAGGCGGTGGCGGCTCGGGCGCCGACGAGGCCCGCCGCTGCCCCGAGCGACTCGTCGAGCCGCCGGTCGCCGCGCACCCACAGCGCGATGGGTGGGGCGGCCCACGCCAGGCCCTCGGCTTGGGCGAGGCCGAGGGCGGCGAGGTGGTCGGCTGGCCATTCGGCGTCTTCGGGGCAGACGAGCCGGGCTCCGACCTTGCTGGCGTGGGCCAGGTCGGGGGCGGCGTTGTGGTGCTCGCGGCGGGCGGTGGTCTCCGCGGCGACGGCGGGGTTGACGTCCCCGTGCCGGACCAGTGCGGCGGCTTTGATGGGTCCGACGAGGTGGATGAGGGTGGTGAGGGCGGGGGCGGGCGGCTCGGCAACGCGGCTGAGGTATGCCCGGGCGAGTCGGATCGTGTCGTCCATGGCCTGTTCCCTGGGGGGCGGGGCTCGACCGGAGGTTCTGGTCGAGCGGACCGGCTGGGTGCCGATCTGCCTCGGCCCTGATCGGGCGCGGAGGTGGGTGTCAAGCCATGTTCTTCGGCTTGACACCCACCTCCGGGGCTGATGCCCTGTTGGCAGATCGGCGCTCAGGCGGGCCTATTTCATGGGGAGGCTGCAGGTTTGCGCGGTCTCGTGGGTGAGCACCCACGCGGGCAGGCAGGTGCGGCCGGTGGTCAGGGCGTGGTGGATGCGGTGCCAGCCGTCGATGACGATGTGACCGCGGTATTCGCCCATGCTGGTGACCGGCACGGCGAGGATCGGCTTGGCCAGATCCGTCGCCATCGCCGCGGCGGCGGCGACAGTGACCTTCACGTCGGGCGCGTCGTCTCCGTCGAGGGTGAGGAACCGCCCCAGACCCCTGATGTCGAGGCGCTGCACGAACTCGGCGGCGAAGGGATCGGCGGTGATCAGCTGGTGGGCCAGCGTGGCGCACCACCGCAATGCCAGGACCTGGAAGATCTGGCAGCCCGCGTGGTCCGCCGGGTGGTTCTCCAGGACCCTGGCCACCGGTGTCGGCTGCAGCGGCGTGATGCCGGGGGCGTGCAGGTCGGTGATCACCGGCGGCGTGGTGAGCTTGCGCCAGCCCGCCGGTTCGCAGCTGTGGAACTCGTCGTCGAGGGCGATCACGTCGCCGACGCTGAGGCTGCGGTTGCCGCGGAGTCGGTAGACGACTGCGCGGGGGTCGGGTGGGCCGAAGCACGGGTCGTCGCCGACGTTGAACGTGTGGAAGGCGTCGTCGAGGATGCCGTCGTGCTGGGTGGCCAGGTAGGCGGCCACCTCGACGATCTCGTGGTGGGAGCGGTAGCCGCGGAAGGAGTCGCGGGCGGTATTGAGGTAGACGCGAACGCGCCGTCCGGTGTCAGGCATGGTTGTGCTCCAGGGCTGCGGTGGCGTGGCGGAGGGTCAGGTCCATCGCGCACCTCGTCTGCGGAGGGCGGTCGCGGCGTGCACGCGGTGTGGGTGTTGGCGGCGCAGCCAGGTCAGGAACGGCTGTGGGAGGGCTGTGGCCTGGCCGTCGACCAGGGGGCCGGTGACCAGGCAGGTGCCGGTGATGACGGGGTCCCAGCCGTGGGCGCGCAGGCAGCAGAGGCGGGTGCGCTGGTGTTCGCCCACGTCGAGTTCCCCGGACGCGGCGCCAGCGATCATGGCGTGGAGGAGTTCGGTGGCGTGCCGGTTGGGGGCGCGTCGGCTGTTGGTCCAGAACTCGATGTCGCCGAGTTCCGGGTCGATTGCCCGGTTGGGGACGCCGCCGAGGATGCGGTCCAGTGTCTGGTCCGTCCGGGTCAGGATGACGCGGTCCGGGGTGATCAGCAGTCGGGGCGGGGCGATGCCGCGGAATCTGCGGAACATTGGGGTTGCTCCCGTCAGGGACGGGGTGGGTCAGTCCCACCCGCACTGCCCCGGCGGCGGCCCGCGGGGCGCCCTTGCCAGGTCGGGCTGGGGCGGGGTTGTCCAGCCATGCTTTCCCGGCTGGACAACCCCGCCCCGGCACGGCAGCCTGCGAGCGCCCGCGGGGGTTCAGGTCGCGAGTCTGCGGGGCAGGCTGCTGCCGTAGCGGAGGCCGTCCTCGATGGTTCGGTCGGCTTCCCGGGCCGGGAAGCTGTCCAGGTGGGCGGTGGCGGCGTGCAGTCCTGCGCGGACTTCGTGCTCGCTGAACTCGCCGCCTGCGACGAGGCGGCCGAGGGTGTAGGCGGCGCGGAGAAGGGTGTTGCGGCGGGTGCCGGGGACGGCGTGGGCGACGCGGTCGAGGACGGCGTTGAGGTAGGCCTGCCGCCGCCGGTCGCTGAGGTGGGCTGTCCCTGATAGTACCTCGTGTTCGGGCGGTGGCGGAGGTGTGAGCAGCGGGATGAGCCACTCGGGCAGTGCGGCGATCGGGCGTTGGTGCACCACCCGGTAGAGCCCGGCTCGGCGCACCGAGCCGGGGGCGACGATGTAGCCGCCAGCGCCGCGGCTGTCGATGTGCCAGCCCAGCCTGCTCACGGTGTTGCGCAGGGTGGGGCCGGTCGGAGCGCGGAAGTAGAGGTGTTCGCCGCCGGAGGGCGACCGGACGGTGAGGGTGTCACCCGGGTAGGGCTCCCCTGCCTGCTGGGCGAGCCTGGCGAGCACGTCACGGCCGTGCCGGGCGCCCTCCCACGGCTCGGGTGGGTCTTCTCCCCTGGCCGGGTCGAGGTCGAGCACGTGCAGGCCGGACGGGCCGGTGGCGATCCCGATGTTGAACGGGGATGCCGTCCACCAGTCCCGGATCTGGTCAGGATCGCGGGTCGCGCGGGTTTCCCAGTTGTGGTGGCCATCGGTGCAGGGGGCCGTGCCGGGGCAGTTCTGCTCGCCGTGCAGGGCGGGGACCTTGGCGCGCGGCCGCAGCGGGATGACGAAGTGCCCCGCCCTGGCGGCGGCCAGGGCGGCGTACATCAGGCGTCTGCTCATCGTGACCTCTCAGTGCACGCGGAAGCCGCTGTGGCGGGCGGCGGCGCGCAGGAACCGCGTGAATGCGCGGTCGAGCACGACGTCGTGGCCGGTGGCGGCCGCGAAGGCGTCGAGGGCCTGGTTGCATTCGGCACGGGTGATGTGCCACCCGTCGTTGGTGGCCAGCTTGTGGCTCGGGATTCCGCGGCGGCGGTCGGCGCCGTGGTCGACGAGGACGTGCTCCCAGCGCTGCCAGTAGTGGCGGGCTGCTTGACTGATCGGGTGGCCGTGGCGGTCGTAGTCGGTGAGGGTGAGGGGCCGACCGGCGGTCGGGATGCCCGGCGGGTTGCTGGCGAACAGCATGCCGAGGGCCGTCATCGCGGTGACGATGCCGCTCATCTCCTCCACGTCGCGGGCGAGGCGTCGAGCGGCGCCAAGCACGAACAACTCGTAGTTCACCTTCTCCCCTTTCGGTCGGGCGGTGGGGACCAGGGGCTGGTTACGCCACCGCGGCGCAAGCCGCCAGGTGCGGCCACTGGTCGGCGTCAGCGGCCGGGTCCAGAACCAGGCGCTCCACGGTCGAGAGCGTGTAGCCGAGGTCGCGCAGGGTGGCGAAGTACAGCTTGTCCTCCGCGGTGGGCCGCCGCCAGGTGTTGACGCTGTCTCGACGTCGGTAGGCCTCTTCGAGCCCGCCGAGGACCACGGCGGCGAGCAGCATCGTCAGTTGGGCGACCCCGGCCCGCTTCGCCCGGGTCGCGATCGGGTTCGGCTGGCCTGCGCGTCGGGCTGGTTCCATGCCCAGGAGTTCGGCGGCGAGGGCGCTGCCGCGACCGAGGGCGGCGGTGAGGTGATCTCCACCGTGCAGCAGGGTTAGGAGCAGGGCGAGGGTGAGATGCTTGGGCGGGGTCTTGCGGGACAGCAGCGTGGTGAGGAACTTGCGCCGTTCGTCCTGGGCGGCTCGCCATGCCTCGTTGTTGTGGCGGACGCGCCGCAGTTCGGCCTTCTCCTCCTCGGTTCGGGGGCCGTCCTGGGTGCGGCTCAGCTGGACGTGACCGTTGGCCTTCCAGTCCCGGCAGACGTAGCGGACGACAGCGTCCCCGATGTAGTTGGTGGTGACGATCGCGGCATGCCCGGGGCAGTTGGCGTGGTCCTTCTCCGACAGCTTCGCCTTGCTCTTCCCACCGATCAGCAGTCGGTCCAGGAGAACCGCGCCGTCCGCGGCATCGCCTTCAAGCACGGTGACCCCGCTGGCGCGCAGTTCCGCCGCCTTGACGTCGCAGGCTTGCTGCTCAGCCTTTCGCCGCCGCAAAAGCGATACCGTGTGGTCGTACTGCTCGGGCTGCCACTCCAGCACCCAGTTCAGGGATTCGCTGGCCTCCGGGTCGTCCTCGAACTCCGCGAGCGCCGCGGCCTGCAGCATGTCCAGCTGCGGGTGGCTGGCGACCGCAGCTGCGGCCCGCGAACTGCGGCCGACCGCCAACCCGGCCTTGACCGTGTTGATGTCGGTGGTCAGCTGCTCAGCGATGTCCTCGGCGCCCAAGCCGAACAGCGACATCTGCTCCAACAGCCTCGCCTTGTCGCCGACGGCGAATCCGACGCGGATCTCATTGCTGATCCACTGGTCGCGCAGGCGCCGCCACAGCTCCTCGTCGGAGGATTCGGTCACCAACACCGGGATCGTGGGGTGCTCGTCGACGACCAGCCGGGCGGCCAGCGTCCGGCAATGCCCGTCGCGCACGCGGATGCGCCCATCTCCGGTCGGGTTGGCGATGACCGGCACCAGCACGCCGTGCTTGCGGATGCTGTCGACCAGCGGTGGGTTCTCGGTGGTGATGTCGACGGTCGATCGGGCGTTCTGGTCCAGCAGCAGGTCTGTGGGGTCAACCATGCGCAGCGTCGCGTTCTCCCAGATAGAGGTGCCCATGTCTATCTCCTTCGCGGATGTGGTGGCCCCGTTCGGGCGGGGCGCGAGCGGCATGGTCGGTTGCGGTGCCGATGTCAACCCCAGCGACAGCGGGTTGACATCGGCACCGGAATCGACCAGCCTGCGTCGCCCCCGGCCGCGCGGGGCCGTGAAGGCGTACATTGGACAGATGGCACCTACGTCCACAAAGGTCAGAGCAAGGGAAGCTGCACGTCGGACGCTGCTGCAGCGCAAGGAGGAACTCGACGCCGAGAAACGCCGACGGGATGAACGGGAAACCGACCTCGCCACGGACTTCCTACTCGGGAGCCAAGACCGAGACACCGCTCGAGCCGCTGAGCGGGACGCCGAGGTTGCCATGGGTCGCGCCGTGGATGCCCTGGTGACTGACCTGCGCTTGCAGTACGCGCGCTTGGCCGACCTCCTCGGCCAGCCGGAGAGTGAGCTGAAACGTCTGCGCCAACTGGCGATCGAGGCGACGCGAGACGGTTCGTGACGAACAAGGCCCGGCAAGCCGGTGCACGGCTTGCCGGGCCGAGGACTGCCGGTCAACACCCGGGTCCGCTGTAGTAGGCGTAGGTGATCAGCCCACCCTGGAGCGCCGGGTGCGCCGACAGGTTGGTGATGCCTGGGTTGACGCAGATCGTCCTGGTCCCCCCGATCTTCCACCAGAACTCCACGACCACGGTGATGACGGTGTCGCCGCAGTGGTTGTAGTAGGCGGTCGGGCTGGTGGCGTGCCAGCCGCACGGCATGTTCGGACTCGCCGATGCCTCGGGGCCAGCGAGCAAACCGGTGAGGAGGCAGACGAGGACGGCAAACGCTTTCATGGTTCACTCCCTTGGATTGGACGAGCTAGACGAGATCGCGGTCGAGCCGTCGCGCGAAGCACTGCAACCCCAGCCCTTCGCGGTCGTCGTCACTCAGGCCGCGTAGGTAGAGGCGCAGTTGCTCCGCGTCGTCAGCGGCCCGGCGGCGCACCCGCCGCAAGGCGGAGCGCACAGCAGCGCGGGTTGTTCCGGTCGTCTCCGCCACAGCCCGCTCCGAGCGGTCTTCCGGCGCGAGGTCCTCGTAGGGAGGCAGCGCGGCCACCCTGCTGATCACGTCGACCGCGATCGGATCGAACCGGAGGACGCGCACGACCTCCCTCCACCCGACGCGGCCGCGGTCAACCTCCGGTGGCAGTTCGGCCACAAGATGTTCGCGACCGTGCTCGACCACGAACGGCCGCAAGCGGGCAGGCCGGGTCCGGTGGTCCAAAGCGAGGTCTGCGCGGGTGAGCGCGCCGCCGGACGACGCGAGGATCTCCTCGTCGTCGGGTTCCCGGCCGAGCGAGTCGCGAAGGCGATTGCGAATCGCGGCGATTCTCCTGAAGCGCCGCTCGGCCCGGTGCGGAATCGAGATCCCGGGGCACGCGGGCAGCAACTCCCGCTTGATCCCCTCGTCAATTCGTTGAATCAGAAACCACGGTCCTGCGGCAGTCGCGGGCTCGTACGCCCATACACCCTGTGCCACCGCCAATCGGGCGGCGTTGACCAGGTCTTCGGCATCGATCACCCCAGCGACGTGCTGCGAGTCGACGTGCCGCTGGACGCGGCAACGGATCATCGGTTCCGCGAGCTGCACGAGGTGCGTCGTTGCGATCCCACCCGCGTCGCGGCGAACCTCGAACCGGGCTCGCAAACCTCCATCCACACGCAGCCGAGCGACATCGTCCCAGTTCAGCGCCTCGGCCTGCTTTCCGCGAGCCAGGAACCCCGGCAGCGGATCGCTCCGTCGCACGCCGCGGCTCGCCGCGAACAGGTGCAGGTGGGCCAGATGCCCGTCCCCCGCCGTGGGCGCCAGGTCGATCAAAGCTTCCCGGGACAACCGGTGATGCCGTTCGCACACGCGCCCTACCGAACGAAGGGTCAACTCGCTCGCAATCATCACGCCATCCTCCGATCGTGTGAAGCACTTTCCAATGGCCACTCATCCGTCCGCCGATGGACCATCGGGTGCCGGTCGAGTAGCTCTATTGAGTGATTCCGGCCCTGAGCTGCGAGAACGGGCTCAGGGAAAGCCCTGTGGCCCTATCCTCGGAGGCCCAGGGGAGGAAATCGAGGGGGTGACTGTCTTCATGGCAAACGGAAGACAGAAGACACCGGACGAGGACACCTTCGGCGCGGTGTTGCACGCCTGGCGCGTCCGGCGTGGCCTGTCCCTCGCCGAACTCCAGGAGGCCACCCGGTTCAGCCGTGGCCACTTGGGCAACATCGAGCACGGCTTGCGCCAGCCCACGCACCAACTGGCCGCGGCCTGCGATGCGGCCCTCCAAACGGACGGCGCGTTGGTCGCATGGCTGCAGGCGGCGCCGAGGACCACCCGCAGGCGGGCGCAGCGGCCAGCGCAGCTGCCTGCCCGCACGAAGCACTTCACCGGCCGGGCGGAGAGCCTCCAGCGCATGCGGACCGAGTTGGCGGCAGCTCGTCGCGCGGCGGAGCCTGCGATCATCTGCATCGACGGGCCCGCGGGGATCGGCAAGACCGCGCTGGCGGTGCAGTGGGCGCACGAGATCTCCGGCGAGTTCCCCGACGGCGTCCTGTTCGCGGACCTGCGGGGCTACGACCACACGGGCCAGCCAGCCGAGGCGGGCGAGGTCCTTCGGGACTACCTCGTGGCCCTGGGCCACACGCCCGCCGCCATCCCGCGGGACACCGCCGCCCGGATCGGGTTGTACCGGACGACGCTGGCGGGCAGGCACCTGCTGGTCGTCCTGGACAACGCCGCTGGGCCTGATCAGGTGCGGCCGCTGCTGCCCAGCGCGGTCAGCTGCGCGGTGATCGTCACCAGCCGGACGGCGCTGTCGGGGTTGGCCGCCCGGGAGGGAGCCCGTCGGGTGGTTCTGGGACCGTTGCCCGAGGTCGAGTGCGTGCGCCTGTTGACCGAGGTGACGGGAACACGCGCCAGGGAAGACCACCAGGCCACGCTGCGTGTGGCTCGGCAGTGCGGCGGGCACCCGCTGGCCTTGCGGATCGCAGCCGAGCGGGCCACCGACCGCAACACCACGATGGCGGCGTTGTCGGCGGTGCTGGCAGAGCGCCCGCTCGATGTGTTGAGCAGCAGCGGGGACGACGTGGCGACCCTGCGCACCACCTTCTCGTTGTCGTACCGCGCGCTACCACCGGCGGCTGCCCGGCTGTTCCGCAGGCTCGGGTTGCACCCGGGCTCCGAAGTGGCTCCCGGCGCCGCTGCGGCTCTCGACGGCACGGACGTCGGCGTGGTCGAGGACGTCCTGGACCAGCTGGTCTCGGCGCACCTGCTGGAGGAGGTCGACACCGGCCGCTACCGCGTCCACGACCTGCTCAAGGTCTACGCGGCCGAGCGCGCCGAGGAGGACGAGCCGGACCACGCCAGGATCCAAGCGCTGGAGCGGCTGCTGGGCTGGTACCTCAGCGCGGCGCAAGCCGCAGGCCGGGTCTTGTCGCCGAACCGGGCGTACGTGGATCTCGGGATCCCCGCCGCGGACGGCGTTCCCCGGTTCGACACCTACGACGACGCGGCGGATTGGTGCGAGACCGAGCGCCTCAACCTGGCCTTGGCCACGAGCGCCGCGGCCGAGGCCGGGAACGTCGAGGTCGCGGTGAAGCTCCCCATCGTGCTCTGCGACGTCCTGTTCCGCCGCAAGCCGTGGGGCCTGTGGCTGCGCCCGCACGCCCTGGCCATCGAACTGACCCGCCAGATCGGTGATCGCGCGAGCGAGGCGTGGCTGCTGAACAACCTCGGCCACGCCCACACCGACCTCGGCCGCCCCTGGCCTGCCCTGTCGAACTTCGCCCAAGCGCTGCAGATCCGCCGGGAGCTGGGAGATCGGGTGGGGCATGCTTGGTCGCGCGTCGGCATGGCCCGGGCGTTCCACGCGCTGGGGGAGTTTCCTCGGGCGGCCCATGAGATGAGCACCGCGATGGCCGAGTTCGACGCCGTCGACGACTACCTGGGGCGGGCTATCGCCTTGTCGTACCTGGGCGAGATCTGCATCGCGATGGGCAGGCCCGAGGTTGCGGTGACCTACTCGGAGCAGGCAGCGGCGGCCTTGCACGAACTCGGCGACTTCACCGCCGAAGGCTGCGCCCGCGACACCCTCGCGGCAGCCCACCGCAGCCGAGGCGATCTGGCCGAGACCATCGCCGAACTCCTGCGCGCCCTGGCAGTCCGACGCCACCTCGGTGATGTCCGGGAGCAGGCCCGCACGCTGACCCGCCTCGGCGAGGTCCACCATGCCCGCCGCGACCACGACGCCGCCCACAGGGCGTGGCGCGAGGCGATCAGCCTCTACGTCCGAGTCGGTGACCCGGCTGCCCGAGACCTGACCTGGCGCATGGAGAACGAGGAAGGTGGACGACATGCTCTCCCCGAACCCAGGAGCGTCGTGCACTGAACCCCGGTTGCTCACCGACGACCACGACCTCGCCGCCGCCGCGGACGACTTCGGGCACCTGACCCACCACCGCCCGCGAGCGGTGGCTCCCATCGCCAGCACCGCCGACGCCGCGGCCGCGGTGCGCTACGCCAATCGTCACGACCTCCGGCTCGTCCCCCGCGGTACCGGCCACTCCACCGCAGGTCAAAGCCAGATCGCCGACGGCCTGGTCCTGGACATGCGCGCACTGAACACCATCGGCGAACCCCGAGGCGACCGGATCACCGTCGGAGCGGGAGCCACCTGGCACGACATCACCCTCACCGCACTCCGCCACGGCCTGACACCCCCGGTCCTCACCGACTACATCACCCTCAGCGTCGGCGGCACCCTCTCCGTCGGCGGGATCGGCGGCGCCACCCACCAGCACGGCCTGCAAACCGACAACGTCCACGCACTCGAAGCCGTCACCCCCACCGGAGAGGTCGTGAGCTGCAGCCGCGACCACCACCCCGACCTCTTCGACACCATCCGAGCAGGCCGAGGCCGCCACGGCGTCATCACCCACGCCACCCTCACCCTCATCCCCGCCCACCACCGCACCCGAATCCACCGCGCCTACTACCGCGACCTCCCCACCTTCCTGCACGACCAACACGACCTCATGACCAGCGGCACCGCCCACCACATCGAAGGCCACGCCAGACCCACCCCCACCGGAACGTGGCGCTACCGCATCGAAGCCGCCTACCACTACACCCCACCCCAAACACCCAACGACGCACTCCTCCGCGCCTACGAAACCGACGAGATCGAAACCGAGGACACCACCTACTGGGACTTCGCCAACCGCCTAGCCGAAGGCGAACGCCTCCTCCGCACCAATGGGCACTGGCAAGCCCCACACCTCTGGACCAACTACCTCCTCCCCCACCACACCACCCCGAACGTCATCGCCGACGTCATGACCACCCTCACCCCCACCGACATCAGCGACTCCGGCACCGTGATCATCTACCCCACGCCAACCAACAAGATCCACACCCTACGTTTCCCCCTCCCGCCCAACACCGACACCACCACCCTGTTCGCCATCCTCCGCACAATCCCCGACCCAAACCCCAGGACCATCCAAGCCATGACGACCGCCAACACGGCAATCACCCAACACGTACTCCACGCAGGCGGCACTCTCTACCTCGACCCACTCACAACACCCTCCATCCCACGATCAACTCAATCTGAGCGCCACTCACCTCCGCCTGCGCAGACACGCCAAAGTGAATGAGAATTGCCCCGACGCCTGCTATCGTCCCTGGTCAGCAAGTGTCGTCCCCGCGCACGCGGGGCTGGTCCGCTCAGCCCGTACGCCTCGGCGACCGCGTTGCGGTCGTCCCGCGCACGCGGGGCTGGTCCATGGTTTGACATTGTTGGGGGCGATACTGGGCGGGTCGTCCCCGCGCACGCGGGGCTGGTCCCCGGCCTTCCCGCGCGTACCGCGCGATCGTGCTGTCGTCCCCGCGCACGCGGGGCTGGTCCCCCCTTGGGGACAGCGATCATGGTCGCGATGCGGTCGTCCCCGCGCACGCGGAGCTGGTCCCGGCTCGGCGCGCAACCTCCAGCGCCACCTCGGGTCGTCCCCGCGCACGCGGGGCTGGTCCCATGGGTGATGAACGCGGCCGAAGCCTTCATCACGTCGTCCCCGCGCACGCGGGGCTGTCCCGCCTGGTTCGCGTCTGGGCTACCTGGCTACGTCAGTAGCTCGAAGGCCCGTTGCTTCAGGTCGCGGGTCGATGTGCTGGTGAGGACTCGGTGGGCTCGGATGGTGTGGTTCTTTGCGGGTTGGTAGTGGTCGAGGTATTCGGTGGTGGCCATGAGGGCTGCCCAGCGGGAGCCGCGGATTGGCGCTTGGGTTTCCGCGCTGCTCCACAGCCGGACCAGTTCGCTGTGGCGGCGTTGGGCGTTGGCGCGGGTTCGGGGTGGCGCGTCTGCCTTCACGGGCCACAGTTCGGTGATGACGTCCTTGAACTCCGCGGTGGTCATCGGGGTCTCCAGTAGGCGGCGGGCTTGTTCCTCGAACGCCTCGGCGCGGCGGTAGAGAAGGCCGAGTTTGTTGCGGATGTCGGTGACGTTGATGCCGCTCCTGCTCGTGTGCCTGATCGACACCGAGGTGAGGGCCTGCCGGCCTGCCAGCGGTAGTTGGTTGGCGCAGAAGGGGCGGAAGGGGACGACCATCACCCGGAACTTTCCGGAGCCGTCGTGGGAGTTGAACACCACCAGGTAGAGATCCACCCGGTCGACATCGGCAAGGCACATGGTCTGCGGGAGCCGCATGCTGACGAACGTGACCCTGCCGTCGTTGATGTAACCGGCATCCGAGAGCCCGGCGCATCCCGACTCGGCCACCAAGGCGTCGAGCACGGCGGCCTGGTCCTCGTTCTGGTAGATGCCGTAGTTGCGCCCTACGGTGCTCAGGTACCGCGTTCGGCCGGTTCGCGGGTCGGTTCGCACGAGCATGACCGATTCCGGGTTGTCGAGCTGGGTCACGCCGTCGGCGGTGACCTCCGTGGCGGTCTGCGCCAGTTTGCGGATGTTCCACCCGGCCAGGCCTGCGGCGGCCAGAGCTTCCTGGGCGCTTCCGCACGCCTCGACTCCGGTGCCCAGCTGCCGCCACGGACGTTGCCGGGTTGCGTCGAGCGGAGCCATCTGTTCGGTGACGGACATGTCGAACCTGCTTCCCAACGAGCGACTGATGGTTCTCGGTCGCGGACAGCACTCGTCAGCCCTGCTGGGGTGGGTTTGTCCAGCCATGCATTCCAGGCTGGACAAACCCACCCCAGCAGGGCAGAGTGCGCTGTCTCGCGGCCGAGTACCGCGGTTCAACCTCGGCGCGATGATGTAGCCGGCCGGACTGCGCCGATGAACTCCCCGGACCAGAACGGCGACTGCCAGATGTTCTCGGTGATCCGTACGACGTCGCCGCTCTCCGGCGCGTGGATGACCCGATCGTCTCCCAGGTAGATGCCGAGGTGGTGGATGCCGTCGGGGCGTCCGTTGTGGGAGAGGAGGATGAGGTCACCTGGCTGGAGACGGTCCGGGTTGGTGATCGCTGGTTGGGAGGTGTGCCAGATGGCCTGGGTCTGGTGCGGGAGGTCGATACCGATCTGGGCGTAGGCGTAGAGGGCCAGCCCGCTGCAGTCGAACCCGATGATGCCCTGGTCGAGTCCGGTCCCGGGGGTCGGCCCATCGGCGTCGCCGCCGCCCCAGGCGTAGGGGACGCCGAGTTGGCTGAGGGCCGCTGCGATGACCTTGTCGATGTCGGTTCCCCCCTGGCCGCAACCCGACAGGGCAGCAAGGACGTGCCGCGCCTCCCCCTCGTGGAGGGCGTAACGCTGCGGGTAGGCACTGCGTTCGACGGCTTGAGCGGCGGCACCCGGTGGCATGGTGTGCCAGCCGGGAACGGAGAGGAGCACGTCGTAGAACTTGTTGGAGGCGTACTCGGGATCGAGAACCTGAGCCGGGCTGCCCCACCCCATCGACGGCCGCATCTGGAATAGGCCAAGGCTGTCGCGATCCCCATAGGGAAGGTTGCGGAGCCCGGACTCGGTCATGGCGGCCATGAGGGCGATGACGATCCCTTGTTCGGGGATGGCTCGTCGGTGGCCGGTGGCGATGATGGCGGAGGCGTTGGCGAGCTGTTCGGGTCCATAGGGTCCGACGCGCACGGTGTCGGGTCGGCAGCTCGTGTCTTCGGCGTCGGCGTCCAGGACCGAGGCGATCATGAGTGCAAGCAGGAACAGCGGCGCGCTGACGACGACGATGGCGAGCCGCGGTCGGGTCAGCATGGTTCCGCCTCATTCTCCGGCGCCGGCTCGTCATCCAACTTCTCAGCCGGATACTCCCGAGCGAGCTGGTCTTCCAAGAGCTGGATCTGCGTCCACAGCTGCTGCGGGTTCATTGGGTTCCTCCTTCGGGCATGGTGCGCTGGTGCGCGGCGAGATAGGCGGGCGCGCGGGTGGGGTGGTTGGTCCAGGCGCTGTACTGGGCGGGCATGTCGAGGCCCTGGGGATCGTGGGTTCCGTCGCAGCGGGGTTTGCCCCAGTTGCCGTCGGAGAGGCGGGTCTTGGCTCGGCTGAGGCGTTCGTGCCAGGCGTTGATGGCGTCGGCGGGGGCGCGGTCGGACCAGGCACCGACCCAGGCGATGCGCAGGCCGATGAGTTCCTCGGTGATGGTGGGGTGTTCGGGCCAGCAGGGTGGGATGACGGCGGTGAGCCGGTAGGTGGCGACGAGCCAGTCGACCCACTCGTGAAGGCGTTGCCAGGCGGCTTGGATGCGTTCCAGTTGCCGGGTGCGCTCGGCGTCGTCCGCGGGTGGCGGGTACTGGTCGAAGCGGTAGTCGGAGCGGGTTTCTCCGGGGGTGGTCGGTGGGAGGGCTGCTTCGACGGCGGCGAGGCGGTGGGCGATGTCGGCGACGATGCGGCAGAGGTTGTCGACCATTTCCAGGGCGGCGTCGGCGCGTTCCTCGGGGGTGCTCATAGGACGGTTGTCCCGTCGTCGAGGGCGGCGTAGAACTCGCGTTCGGAGCGGGCTGAGCGGGCGGCGTCGGGGCGGTGGAAGTAGGGCTGGAGCCGGGTGAGGACGGGTTTGAGCCCGCCCGCGGCGACGACAAGGGAGTGGAAGGCGGGGATGGCGCGGACACCCGCGGTGGTCATGGCGGCGCGGGGGCGGAGGCTGCGTTGGGTGGAGTGGCCGTGGTTGCCGGTGGTGGAGGAGGTGATCTCCTCGTCGTAGTCGTCGAAGTAGGCGGCGATCTCGCGCATCTCGTCGTTGCCAGCGACACCGGGGAGGACCATCCGCACGGTGGCGGCGCCCCACATGCTGTCAGCGGCTTCGCGGCCCCATCGGTGGACGGCTTGGGCGCGGTCCTGCACAACGATGGTGGTCGGGATGCCGCGGCCGCCGCCGTCGGCGAGCAGGTCGGGCAGTTGGGGCAGGGTGACGGTGGTCGGCGCTTCGTCGACGAGCAGGCGGAGGGCGGGGTCGAGGCGGTTGTTGGCGCAGCGTTGGGCGTGGCGGCGGGCGTGGAAGAGGATCTCCTCCATCAGCGCCGACAGCAGGTCCGACACGGCGACGGCTTGGGTGCGTTCGGCAAGGAGGTAGAGGGTGTTGTGGCCGTCGAGGAAGGCGCGGGCATCGAAGTCCTGGCCGGGTTCCGGGGTGCAGGTCGCCAGGACTGCGGGGTGGGTGAAGGTCTCCATCGCGGCCTCGACCGCCATGTAGTAGCCGGCTCGCTGCCGTTCGGGGGTGTTGATCACGGCGTGCTGCATCTCCGCCCAGGAGGTGTCGGCCCGGTCGAGCAGGGCGGCGGGCTCGGCGCAGGTCTGGTCGTAGGCCCAGCGCAGGACCGTGCGGATGTCCTTGTGGTCGAGGGCGGCGGCGTGCAGGAGGTTGCGCAGGACGGCTTGGCCGCGGTTCTTCCAGGCGTCGCCGTTGGAGACCTTGGACATGTCGATCGACGCCATGAGCGCTTGGGCGCGGCGGATGGCGACGGTGGGGTCGACGCAGGCCCGTACGGGGTCCCACTGCACGAGTGGGAGCGCTGGTGCTTGCCGCAGCGGGTCGAACAGTTGGATGCGGCCTTGTTCGGAGCGGGCGAGCCAGGTCGCCGCCAGCACGTCGGCCCGGGAGCTGGGTGCGAGGAGGGGGCCGTCGTGGTCGAGGGCTTCGGGGATGACGACGGCGGAGGTCTTGCCGGACTCGGATGGGCCGAGGACGTAGCGGCTCTGCCGCACGGAGGAGTAGCAGTCGACGCCGGTGTGCACGTCGCGTCCGAGTCGGGCGCCGAGCTGTTCGGGCCGGGGGCGGCTGGTGGTCTTGGCGAGTTCGGGGCGCAGCCGGGCAGCCTGCTTCAGCAGCGTTTGCGCGCCGAGGCGGGTGCTGACCTCGCGGCGGGAGGCGAAGCCGGGGGTCGGACTGCGCAGCAGCCGGGCCGCGGCCACCAGGGCACTCGTGATCAGGGCCGCGAGCGACCCGGCGACCGTCCAGTACAGCCAGGCCGGTGGGATCTCCTGCTCGGCGAGCCCTGGCCAGGAGCGCATCGGGGCGTCGGGCTGGGCCAGGGCGGCCACGACCGGTGCCAGGAGGTTGACGCCCACGTCCCGCCAGCTGGGCCATCCCGCGCCGGTGAGCGCGGCGGCGAACTGGCCCGCCAGGGCGAGTGAGGCGAGCAGGCCGCCGAGGAGGCCGAGGGTGATCAGGGCGGTCGTTTCGTGCCCGAGGCGCACGATGGGGCGTCGGCGTGGTGTGGCCATCAGCGGGCTCCTTCGGCGAGCAGCGTGTCCCATTCCTCGTCGGTGACGTCGTCGGCTGCGCTGCTGGGGCGCATGCGGGAGTCGGTTTGGACCAGGGGTTCTTCGATGCTGCTGAGCAGGTGCTGCACGACGAAGGCGCGCTGCCCGAACAGCCACATGCCGCTGCCTTTGCGCAGGTGGCGCAGCAGAGCGGTCTGCACGTCGGTCAACCCGAGGAGGTCGCGGGTCAGGGGCAGGGCGGCGTCGACCTGTCGGTAGACGATCTTGAAGCCGGTGTCTTCCAGCAGGCCGCGGGCCAGGCGGGAGGCTTCGGACCCGTCGGCGCCGACGGCTTCCCAGTCGGTGAGGCGGTGGGCGGCCATGAGGTTGCAGGTGCCGTAAGCGCGGGCGAGTTTGTACTGCTCCTGGAACCGGCGCAGCAGCGGCACGTACCGCATGGCCAGCCAGGCTTCGTCGTAGCCGACCAGCCGGGGGCGCGCGTCGGGCCGCATCAGCTCGGCTTCCATGGCCGACTGCGCGCACACCATCGACATGACGGTGGTGGCTTGGTCGGAGCGGATCGCGTGCAGGTTGAGCACGGTGCCGGGGGCGTCGAAGTCGAGGTAGCGGGTGTTGTCCTCGGTGCTGTCGAACATGCCCGCCAGCGCGCCGCCGACCAGGCCGTGGAGGGCGAGCCGGGCGTCGCGGGACTCGTCGAGCAGTTGGGTGGCGGTGATGCCGCGCTCGCGCAGTTGGTCGGCCCAGCGTTCGGTGGCGGTGAGCTGTCCTACGACTCCGGGCAGCGAGGCGGGTCCGAGGTGGGTCGCCCCGGTCAGCTGGCCGGTGCAGGAGTCGAGGGCGAGTTCCAGCGCGGTGCGTTCGGTCATGGTCAGCGGTCTGCCGAGCCGGATGTGGACCAGCCCTTCCAGCAACAGCAGCCTGCGGGCTTTGACCGCGCCGAGCCATTCGGCCTCGGTCTGGGAGGCGTGCCTGCGGTGGGTGGCCAGCGGGTTCAGGCGGACACCGAGGCCGGGTCCGAGGCGCAGCGGTTCGATGCCCAACCGGTCTGCCAGGTCGGTGTACTCGTCCTTGATGTCAACCCAGCTGAACGGGATTCCAGCGGCGAGGAACCGCAGGATCATGCACTTCATGAGCGAGGACTTCCCGGAGCCGATCTCACCGATGATGAGCCCGTTGGGGCTGGTGATCGCTCCGGCGGCGTAGAGCGCCCAGGGGTCGAACAGGAAGGACGCCTGGCTGTAGAGGTCGACGCCGATGTAGGCGCCGGGCACCCCGAGGCCGGGGTCCATCACCCACGGGTACCAGGTCTTGAGGACGCCGGAGGACGCGGTGTGGGCGGGCAGGCGCATCCGGTGCGCCAGGCGGCCCATCGCGGCGCCGCGCGCGCCGTGGCGGCCGGTCATGATCCGGTCAGCCCGCGCATCGGGGCCAGGCCGCGGGCCAGGGGCAGCGCTGCGGCGAAGAACGCCTGGTCCTGTTCGCCGTAGAGCACCATGGAAGAGCAGCGGATCCTGGTCAGGCGTCGTCGGACCGAGGAGACCGCGCGGCGCAGTTGGTCGGGGTCCGGGGCGGTGACGCAGACGAACATCGAGTACCGGAAGTACCCGGCGCCGTCGCTGAGTTCGTCGTCGAGGCGCTGGGCCGCGGCGTACTCCTTCTCGGTGCGCGCGTCGACGATGAGGCCGTGGCGCTGCTTCATGTAGATGCTGCCCGCGGCGGCGAGGCGCTGGTTGTTGATCGAGCGCTCGGCCCGGGAGGGGGGCATGGGTTCGACGACCAGGGAGATGGAGCGCCGCACGTCGGACTGCTGCAGCAGCGGAGCCATCCAGTTGGCCGTGACCGGGCGGCGGGGCAGCTCGTGCACCCACACCGTGGACGAGACCGCCGAGTCGTGCACGTAGGCCTGCCAGTGCCGTTGGCTGGCGGAGGGGCCCGCGGTGCGCGGGTCCACCTCGTGCTTCTGGGAGGCGTGCAGGTCGTAGAGGGGCAGTGAGTCGGGGTCGAACTGGGTGTGGATGACCGCGGCGAGGTGGGTGGGCGAGAGCCACCCGCGCACGGGGATGCGGGCCTCGACGATCTGCCGTTGCAGGTCGGCCAGGCGCTCCACGACCACCACGCCGATGGCGTCATCGCCGCCTCCGGTGGCCTTGATCTCGGCGGCGAGGCGGCGCAGGTCGAAGGAGACGGCGAAGAACACCTCGTGCCGCTGCGCCGCGGGCGCGGCGGTGGCGACGAGTTCGCGCAGGACCTGGGCGGGCAGCCATTCGCGGTCGACCACCCGGTCGAGGTAGTACTCTTGGGCGAGGTTGGTGGCGTCGGGCATCGACCGGAACAGCAGCTGCCAGCGGGCGATGGCGCTGTCCTCGTCGCAGGTGGATTCCATCACCGATTCCCAGTCGGCGAGCCGTCCGGCCTGCTCGGAGGACTCCTCCAGGATGATGGGGGTGCCTTCGGTGAGCAGCACGGCGGTCGCGGTGCCGCGCTGTTCGTCGAGCACGAGGCCGACGCGGGCCCGGCCGTCGGGGTTGGGTGCCGACAGCATCCGCAGTCCGGCGAGGTCGCCGGGCAGATCCATCTGCTGGGTCAGGCTGTCGGGCCCGAACACCGCGCCGCGGTAGGCGCCGGTGCGGAAGACCCGCGACCAGACGGCCGCGGTGGCGGGCCGCGCCCATTCGGTGACCTGGCGGCCGCCGACGCGCATGAAGCTGAACCACACGAGCAGACCGCCCGCGGCGAGCAGCAGGGCGAAGGCGACGATGCTGCCGGACTGCACGCCCAGCCAGGGCAGCGCGATGCCGGTGACGACCGCGGTCATCTGGCCGAGGGTGGCCTTGCCGATCACCCCGTTGGTGCGCCGCGGCGGGAAGGTGTACTCCTTGTCCATCTGGTCCTCCTCACGGGGTCTGCGGTGGTGTCTTGCGCCTGGGGGGTCGGGGTAGTTCCGGGCGGGGCTCGGCGGGTGCGCTAGGGGTGCCGGTCGGGCCCGTGCGCGGCGAGCTGGCGACCACCCGGCCGCGGTTGGCAGGTGGCAACGGGCCCTGCTCGGGAATGGAGCTGCCGCGTTTGCCCCGCGGTGGGTGTAGGGGCGGGTTCGGGTTTGCTGGTGCTTCCGGGGCGGCCCCGGTCGGTCTGCTGGTGGCCTTTGCTGTCGCCTCTGGTGGTCTTCTCCGCGATGCTCGCGCCCGCGGCGATCATGGTGTGGACCGCCGTGCTCGTGGCCCCGCCGACCGTCCCGGCTGCCGATCGGGCGACCTTGCCCGCGGTCGTGGCGGCCGGGCCGCCGCTGGCGTGGGCTCCGCCGATGCGGTCGCTGACGAAGTCGACGAGTTCCATGAGCAGGTAGGGGCTGGTGGCCATGAGCCCGGCCAGCGCCAGGCCTTGGATGACGTCGACGACTTGGCGGACGACGTCCTCGCCTGCGTCCAGCGGCAGCAGCAGGGCTTGGGCCAGCAGCATCACCCCGACCATCACGAACTTCGCCCAGGCCAGCGCGGTCAGCCTGCTCGCCCACCGGTACAGCCAGCCCGCGGAGGCTTCGTGCACCTGGCCCGCGGCGGCGATGCTGCCGAACAGCGTCCACATGAGCACGAGCGGGCCGTGCAGGACCAGGAAGATGATCGAGAAGATGAGGCAGATGGCGATGAGCACGCCCGCCAGGACGGCCACCAGCGGGTTGACCTTCGCCAGGCTCGCGGTGAAGTCGGCCTGTCTGCTGATGTCGCCTCCGGCGGCGACCAGGGACCTGGTCGCGTCGTCGGCCAGCTGCAGCATGAGGATGGCGCCGACCCCGGCGAGGGTGACCCCGACGGCGGCTTTGATCCCGCCGAACAGCGTGAACTGGAGCCTGCCCCGCCGCCAGGAGGTGGCCAGGGTGATCAGCCAGCCGAGGAAGGCCAGCGCGAGGGCCACGCCCGCGATCAGGTTGTAGACCGAGGCGAAGGCGACTCCGCTGACGTTGGGTGTGGAGTAGTCCAGGGCGATGTCGGTGAAGGTCGCCCACAGCTTGGTCACGCCGAAGACGATGAACGCCACGACCTGTTCCATGCCCTTCTTGGCCACCCAGTCCAGGAACGTCTGGGCGATCTCCCCTGGGCTCATCACCTCGGTCGTCACGCAGTCGACGCACGCGCCGTCGACCGGGTAGTCCTGGTAGGCGTCGCCGATGGCGGTGTTCATGAGGGTGACGAAGCGGTCGGAGAAGGCGTTCCACGATTCGCACCGGGTGTGGTCTTGCTGGGTCGTCGTGCCTGCGCAGCTGATGTAGAAGCCGCGGCAGGGGCCCAGCGCTTCGCTGGGAGGTTGTCCGGGGACGGTGCAGCCGAAGGGCCGCACACCGTGGCTGTGGTCGTCCCACCAGGTCAGGTTGCCCCACTCGAACCCGAAGGGCTTGTACCCGGGGTCGGGCTTGGCCCACTGCCGGAGATGGTCGACGCAGTAGCCAGTAGGCACCGATACCGCGCTGGGCAGCTCGGCGAACCGGCCCAGCAGGTACTCCTTGCGCTGGCCTGCGCTGCGGTCGGTGCCTGCGAAGTTCGGTTGGAAGTGCTCGAGCAGCGCGGGCAGGTCGATGATCATGGATGCGGCGTAGGTCGAGAAGTTGCCGCCGTGATCGCGGCAGCCGGGGTGGGTCATCCATGGGGATTGGTGCCACTCGGCACTGTCGAGGACGTAGTGGCGCAGGTGTGCGGGCACGGTCTCGGCCGCTGGTTGCGCCGCGGCGGGTTGCTGTCCGAGGAGCACGCCGAGCACCGCCAGCGCGGCGATCCACCAGGGCTCATGGTTCCGCGACATAGCTCCACCCGGGTTGTCGCAGTTCCTGGGCGCGGAAGCCGAAGTCGCCCGCGGGTTCGACCAGTCGAGCGTCGGCGGGGACCGGCCACGGGCCTGGTTCGAAGCGCTGGGACTGGACCCGCCACCGGTCCTCCTCCCAGACGAGGGTGACCGTGCTGCGTCCCCAGTTCTCGATGCCTGCGGGCCGTCCGCCCGACACCTCGGAAGTTGCGGCGACGCCCCAGACGAGCACCTCGGCGGCCTCGGTCGTGTAGGAGACGACGACGGCGGCTACCGGGGCATAGCGGGTGTGGAGGGATTCGGTCTGCTCTACGGGTGCTGCGAGGACGTGGCGGGCTTGGGTGTCGGCGTGGGCGGCGAGCAGCTCCGTGGCGGCGGCCTCGCCGTTCAGGGCACCGGAGCTGACCGCGAATCCGGCGATCTGGAAGTTCTGGGCGGCGGTTGCCGCCCCGGCGAGGGAGTGGCGTCCGGGAACCGGTACGCCGTTGCTCATGGGCATCTCCGGCGCGGCAACGACGGTCTCGTCCTTCGTCAGACGGCCGAGCGCCGCGCCGGCCACCAGGGCGAGGAGTGCGGCGGTTCCGCCGAGCCACCAGCTCGCTCGCGTTCCCGCGGCAGAGCGGATCGTTCTGGTGCGGATCATGGGAAGACCTCCGGCTAGTCGATCGCGGTGATCCAGGTCCAGATGCCGCCCGCGGCGGTCAGCAGGACGCCGCCGAATCCGGCCCGGAGCATGTTCGTCTTGGCGTGCTGCGACAGGTGCATCCCGCCTGCCATGTGCCCGGCGACCCAGACGACGATCCCGCCGAGCAGCACGATGAACGACACCCCCAGCCCGAAGAACAGGATCACCTGGGCGATGGTGAACATCACCCCTGCCTTCGGCACGCCGCGGGAGTTGGGTTCGATGTTGGAGAAGTCCGGCCCTCCGGGCTGCAGGTGTCCGAACAGGACTGCCTCGTCCAGCAGGTGGAGTGCTTCAGTGACCATGGCTGTATCCCTCGTGGTACGTGCCCACCCGCAGCACTGCGCTCAGGCAGGCGGTGGCGGTTGGTCTGCTGACCCTGTCCAGTCGCAGGGGCGCTCCGCTCCGCAGCCCGCTGTCGTAGGGCAAGCGCACAACGGCCTGCACGCCTGCCGCACCGATCAACTTGGCTGCGGCACGGAGCTGGTACCGGTCGGCGGGTGCGGTCGCGGCGAGCACGACGACCGGAGGAACCGGGGACCTGCGCTGCTGCAGGTACTGCATCGCCCTGCACACCGCTTCCGCACCCACGAGATCGGCGCGACCGACGAGGACGAGCACCGACCGCGTCTCCCGCAGTCGCGGGATCGTCGTGCCGTCAACCCTGCCCGCGTCGACCACGGCGGCGCCGCACGTCATCGCTGCCAAATCGTGCATCGCGCGGAGGGAGGTCGTGCCGCGGTGGTCGTCGACCAGGAACGCTCCGGCGGAGGACCGGGGCGCGGCACCGAGGATGCGCAGGATCGGCACGCACAACTCCCGCGCCTCGACCGCCTTGGCGGCCGAGAGCCCGGCCTGCTGACCGACCAACCGCCGCGCCAACGCCCCGGAGCCCAGCCCGCATTGGTCCACCACGACGGTCGCCCCAGGCGACGCGGCGGCGATGGTCTCGGCCAGCAGCGCGCTGACGGTGCTGGCGCCCACGCCACCCTCGGCCCCGGCGACGAGAACCGGGAGCGGCGGCCGCAAGCGCGCCATCCAGGCCCACAGCTCGTCGGTGGCCGCGCGCGGCCAGCCCTTGGGAGAGGACTTGCGCGGTTCCGTCGGCAGGCTTCCCGGAGTCGGTGGCCGGGGTGGTGGAGGCGGGGGGATGGTGCCCAGCAGCGTGGGATGCTGGATGTGGGTTGTCGGCGTCGTTCGGCCTGCCCTCACCTGCGAGTTCATCGGCCGCCCCCTCGCTCGGCGACCGTGGTCACACGGGAGAGTCTGATCGGCACTGCCTCGACTCCCCCGAACGTCACGACCTGCTCGTTGGAGCCGGGAGTCGCAGCAACGTACGCGGGTGGTGTCCCCCGGCTGCCGCCGAGCACGGCTTCCGCCTGAGGTGCTTGCTCGCTGCTGGTGCGATCGGCAGAACATCCCGCCAGCGCCGCAGCCGTCACAAGGATCGCTCGGATCATGGCCTCCCCCTGTTCATCGGATGGTTGGACAGCGAGATCAGTGGATGAGGACCGTCGTGCCCGCAGGGGCCGCGCCCAGCAGCGCCGACATCGCCTCGGCAGACACGCGCAAACCGCTGTCGGACGCCTCGCTGTCATGGACCGCCACCGCCCACCGATGCGCCCCAGCCAAGGTGAGCCCACCGTCGTCATCCCCACGCACATGAGCGGCGAGCAGCAAACCCCGGCGGAGATCACCCAACGAGGAACTCAACTCCCCCAGCACCAACGTGCGGCCCCACGGCGTGAACCCCATCCGCGTCCCCTCGAACGGCCACACCCGCACCTGCTCCGGCTCCATCAACCCGACCGTCCGACACCGCGTGTTGATCTCAACCCAGGCAGGCTGCGGCTTCACCACAGTCCGCGCGTCCAACTGCACCCACCCACACCCGCCATAGGGCACCCAGGGCAACAACACCAACGCCCACCCAGGACACCCGCCCACCACCGGCACCCACGTCGACCACACCACCATCCGCGGCGCCAACAACGCCACCGGACACCCCCGCTCCGGCCCCCGATACACCGGAACCGGAACCACCGGATGCAACCGCGCCCACGACTGCCCACAAACGCTCCGCCCCGACCGAGCGGCAACAACCTCTTCCACGGCCGCACTCCTCCCCCGATTGCCGGGGTGACGGGCTGCGTTACCCGGCACCGCCAATCCAGGTGACGCAGCCGGGGCCGACCTGGGCGCGAGCATGACGGGCAACACCCGAACGGTTGACTACAAGGGCCGGGAGTGCGGGGTGGCCGGGCCGCAACCGCGCTAACGAACTCAGCAAGACCACCGATTCCGGCAGCCCCTACCCGCTGGGGTCATCAGGTCGAGCCCACGCAATCGCTCAGCAGGAACCCAGCCCACAACCCGGCCACCACGCAACAAGGCGCTCCCTCCCGTTCTCCAGACTGCAGCAAGATCTAGAGGTAACGCGCCATACCACGATCGGGCTGCCGCAGACCGAAACAGCGCCGAAAGCCAGTGCTACCGGGCCGATCGGCACCACCTTCGACTAGGTGCGGCTCGCGGTAACCCATTAAGCCCCTCACCGACCCCGGAGGGTCGGTGCTGCCGGGCCCTGGTACAGCAGGTAGGCGGCCTGCCAGTTGAGATCCTCACCGGCCCCGGAGGGTCGGTGCTGCCGCTGAACAGACAGGCCGGACGGAGGACGCTGGATGTTGAGATCCTCACCGACCCCGGAGGGTCGGTGCTGCGACAGCTTCGGCTATGACCACCACGTCGTGTTCCTGTTGAGATCCTCACCGACCCCGGAGGGTCGGTGCTGCTGGCGTACCTCCAGGGGACGGGACAGGTGGATCAGGAGTTGAGATCCTCACCGACCCCGGAGGGTCGGTGCTGCCGGGCCCGGGTAGACGCGGCGCCCGGTCTTCCCGTCGGCGTTGAGATCCTCACCGACCCCGGAGGGTCGGTGCTGCCAGGTCCGCCTCACACCCGGACTCCCAACGAGACGTTGAGATCCTCACCGACCCCGGAGGGTCGGTGCTGCTTCCTCGGCGGCTACATCCGCGGCTTCCGCTACGTGTTGAGATCCTCACCGACCCCGGAGGGTCGGTGCTGCCCGGGATCGCGCCCCACATCTCCCAGTCCAACAGCGAGTTGAGATCCTCACCGACCCCGGAGGGTCGGTGCTGCGGTGGGGTTCGACGTGGATCGGGATGATTGGCGGACGTTGAGATCCTCACCGACCCCGGAGGGTCGGTGCTGCGTGGTGCCCACGTTACTGCTACTCCGGTGCCTATCACGTTGAGATCCTCACCGACCCCGGAGGGTCGGTGCTGCGCCAACGGCTACCCCTTGTCGAGCACACTCGACAGTTGAGATCCTCACCGACCCCGGAGGGTCGGTGCTGCCCAGCACCCGCAGGGCCCCGTCCTGGTACTCGTGGTTGAGATCCTCACCGACCCCGGAGGGTCGGTGCTGCCCTGCTTGACCAGCGCAGACTACCGAGAACCTCGTCTCGAGAGGCCACAGGACCTGTGCCCTGGGCCGACACGCCAGGTAGGTGCTTCGGAACCTCCCGGCGTGTCGGGTCACACTTGGGGTTCCGAACCTGGGGCGCCGTGCCTGGCCGGGGCCTGAAGTACCGCACCCCGAGTTCGTGCGCAGCTCCGACGCGGGCGGGTCGGAACTGCCCATCGCTGACGGCGGGTCGGTGCCACCGGTTCAACCAAACCCGGTTATCCATCACGCACACAACATCCCGCGACCCTCCGCTTGCGCGCCCAACCACAAGCTCCTGATCCGGACAGAACCTCGCGGCACACTCATCCGATACACCATAACCACGCCCATTCGGCATACGCGCTAGGCCCGGCCGCGGCAGCTAGACAAGTCGCTACAACGAATCGGAGCGGGGGGCGGTTCTGCCGCAGATGCCGAGCCTACGAACGGGGATGACGAACTCCACCTGACCGCTGACGGAAGCGTTTAGATTGACCGACGCTACGCAAACTACTGATCCGAGACCCTATCGCTACAGTTGCCGCCTGCGCTCTCCACGGAGGAGCGAGAGGCCTGGATCGCGATGGGTGGCAGATCTGCTTGGTCGAGCATGCAAGCCGAATTGTTCGCGTTGCAGGTCCCGGCCGCCCAACTGTGCGCAACACGCCTTCCGGCATGATCGCCCAAAGTCGGAGCGGTCCACGCCGCGTACCACCATTCTGCCTGCTGTTCCTTGCCGGAGCCCCCGGGCATCAGCAGGTCACCCGTTTGACGCAGCCCTGCACGACCGGGAAAACCGCAGGTCATGCCACCTGTCGCCCTGCGAACGCCCCATCTCCGCTCCGTTCGCGCTCTGGTTCACACGATGCGCAGGGCGTTTAGTTGCGATGGCTGGTTCACAACGGTGCTACCAGCACCGTTTGCTTGCCCGCCCGCTTCGGCCGATGAGCAGTAGAACATTGACCCAATGGAGCAGTAGCACTGAATAGCCAACCGGGACTCGCTGAGTTACGGAGTAGATGATGACGCTCTCCCAGCGATTCGCGGAACCTGTGGTTTCGCGATGCCCACAGTCAAAGCTCGCTGCGCCACGTTTCCTCGTGCAGCCGGTGTGGGTACGGAGTTGGATCACCGCGCAGGGCGGTGACGCACGATGAACGACCGCGGACCTTGGGCGGTGACCTGCCGCGATTTCGCCGGCCGCCCCCGGAGCCTGACGGTACTCGTGCGCGGCTCGGACGTCGTGGTGGTGGCGCCCGCAGGTGAGGCAGCCGCGCTCGACGGTGTTGAAGCCGAGCAGTTCCGCTTCGTCTTCACCACGGCCAGGGAGGTGGCCGCCCAGGACTCGGGTAGCCCTGTGCCCTCCGAGTGGAACGGCACGGCGAGCACGGTGGAGCAGAACGGCGACGGTCACCCCCCAACCGTCACCGCGCACCCTGCTTCGCCGCCATGTCGCGGCAGAACCAGGACCCCGCTACCTGGTTCCGCCGCGATCCCCACACGGCGAGATGGGGCCGCTTGATGTCCTTGTCTGTGGCCATCACTGCCATCGCCGCTGCGGTGCTCGCCAGTTGCCTGCTGCTGCGGGCGTTCCGTCGACAAGGCACCCCGACGACGCCGGGCAGACACAGCCTGCTCGTTTCGCCCTACGCCGGCCGGCATTGCCGTCGACCGGAACAGCCACCATCGCCCGTGCTGCAGCAGGCGCTGGAAACGGTCGGCACGCACGGCTTGGGCTTCCTCAGGGAGGGCGAAGCGACTCACTAGCACGGTCGGAGCCGACGTCCTCTACTCGCGAACTCGTGGAGTCCGTCTGCAGAACGACCCACGCGGCCATCCGCGCCGCGCCCTCGATCACGGCGGGGTCGGGGCGCCTTGCGACGCCTCGGCTCCGCCGCACAACCACAACGGAGCTTTCATGATCACATCAACCGCGGCCAACAATCAGCAGCACGACGCCGGTACCGCACCGAACGCGCTAGGGCAGTTCTACACCGATCATCCGAGCTGGCCGACGATGATTGATTCGAAATCCGGCGAAGTTCGGCTGCGCTTGGGCGAAACGGTCGACGCGCTGGTGATGCCTGCCGGGTTCGGCGGCAAGGTCAACCACGAGCTCGTCCGGGCGTTGATCCGGCCACCGATCATCGTCGTGCGCGGCAAGAGGGCAGCCGACTGGGTGTTCCTTACCCAGCCGCGCCCCCCTATGCGCCGCTCCACCATCGACGACCTCATGGCCGCCCAGGTGGTATGGCCCGAACCGGGCGACACCGTCCTGCTGCCGCCCCTCGCTGCAACCGACGGCCGCCCGCGCTGGTTGCAGCGGCCCCGGCCGGGCGAGGAACTCCCGGGTTGGGCAGCCGTCATCGGTGCGGTCCGGCGCGTCGTCACCCGGACGTGGTGACGGCCATGACCATCGACCAGCCCGAACACCGCCATCCCGAACACGCGGTCGTCATCGCCTCCGGCGGTCTCGACTCCACCGTGCTGGCCTTCTGGCTGGCTGCCCGCCACAACCGGCTGACGCAGGTCTCGTGCGACTACGGGCAGCGCCACCGCACTGAACTCGACCACGCCGCCGAGATCGCCAATCGCTGCAGCCCGGTGTCGTCGACCGGACTCGCGATCATGCCGTAGACGGTGGGCCCGTCGATCCGGTCCTGGTTCCTACGGCCGTGAGGATCTGAGCCCAATCGAAGTCAGCGAGCCCATCCGTCGCGCGTGTGGTGATTGCATCGGGATCAAGCATGAACACCCCGCATTGCGTGAGACGCTCCACGCTATCGTCGTACGCGGGATGCTTACGCAGCAACGTCTTTACGCAGGGCGCCGCGATGATCGGCACCTCGGCGCCAAGTAACTCGTTCAACACTCCTAACGCCAGGCAGTCGCTGATGCCCGCGGCCCACTTGTTGAGAGAGTTGAACGTCAGTGGCGCAGCGATCACGAGGTCCGCTCTCGGCAGCGAATCCTGCTGCCCTGGAAGGCGCGCGGTGACGCGAGTCAAACAGCCGGTGTCCTTCTCCAGTGCGTCGAGGTCGACCCACGAGGCGGCGGTGGGGGTGGCGATCACCGATACGCGCCATCCCTCCTCGGACAGCAGCGCGATGAACTCGCCGATCTGTCGCACCGGCGGCGCGGCAGTGACCACCAGGTAGGCAGAGCCTCCGATTTCACTCAACTCGTCACTCCGACACGCATCGCCAATTCGCGCAGCCCAGGCATTTCACGACGGCGCTCACGTGCCATCAAGTCACGGATGAGGGCGCGGGCCTTACCACTCGCGCAAACGAACTCAGGCGCGATGCGATCAGTTTCCAGCAGGTGCAGCACTGCAAGGGCATCTTCGTCGATCTGCATGTGCCCCCAAGCGCTGTCGAGGTGAAACTGGGCTCGCCGTCCACGCAGCCCCGCAGGCATGCGCGAAGGGGTAAGCCGTTCACTGGTGGCGAGCAATTGATACGGGTCATCCAAGGATACGGCAGCCGCCATGCGGTGAATTGCAACATTCGTGAGCCCGAACGCCGTATAGCCGAAATTGGCGTCTCCTCCGAGACGTTCTGCCAGCCGTTGCGCGGCATCCAACCTGTCACACGCCAAGTTGGGCTCGTTTCGCCGTGCCGCGATGATCGCCGCAATCAACGTCAGCGCGCCCGCCCAACTGATGCGACGCGGATCATCGCCGGTGACAGCCTCAGCTGCACTGACTGCAAGATCCTCCGCCAACGACGGCTGCCCCAGCTTGAGCAAGGCACAGGTCATCTGATACGCCGCCGCAGCCTGCCCGAACAGATCGTCAGCCTCGTCGGCAGCCGCCTTCGCACGTTCGGCAGCAACTCGCGCAGCTGCGCCGTCACCCAACTTGGTTGCCAGCTTCGCTTCCACCACGGCACTGCTGGACAGCAGGACTAGAGCCTGGCGCCGTTCTCCATGCCGTCCGGTCGACGCTAGCGCGGTTAGGGCTTCTGAGACGATCGGGAGCGCATTGACGAGCTCGGCGTACCGAGCTGCCTGGTAGGTCTCATGCAGCTTCGACACAGCCACTGTTGCCGAGTCCAGATCTGGCAGGCAATACCCGTCGGAGCTCCGCACCGGCGCGCCGTCGTTTGAGCTCGCGAGCCAACGGTCGGCGAGCACAGTGCCCGTTAGCAGAGCTGCGCCCCGCACAGCTTCACGCCGAGTTGGCATCAGGGCAGGGTTGCCGGGATCGACTCCAGCAACCCCGCCCTGACATCGGTGTGACGAACTCTGGGAGCTGAGCCGAGATTGCCCGAGCAGCACGTTCAGTTCATCGAGGGAGACGCCCAGCACCTGCGCGATCCGCGATCGTCGCCACGGCTGAGGTGTCAGAACACCTCGTTCCCATCGCCCCACGGTGGAGAACTCCACACCAACAGCAGCCGCGAATGATTCCTGGGTGAAGCCCATCGCCTCACGTCGAGTCGCGAACGCCTGGCGTTTGCCGCTCACGCCGCTCACCTCGCCTGCCTGATTCAGCCACCAGCCCGGTCGGCACGTGGCCGTGCCGCATATCTGCCGATGCCATCACAGGGTCAAGCGTCCTGTTCGATGCGCTCGAAGATGTCGATGTCCGTGGCTTTCTGCCAGTCGGGCAGGTCGTCCCAGTCCGCGATGTAGGACGGTTTCGGTTCGGGGAAGTGCTTGTGGATCTGGCCGATCCAGCACAGCGCGACGAAGCGGCCTTTCTGATCCGGGGTGAGCTTGGCGGTGGCGCCGTCTGTGGCCTTGATGAAGGCGAGGACCTGGTCGTACACGGCGGTCGCGGCGTCGCGTTCCCAGTCCGGGGTGTCGTCCCACGGGGTGATGTAGCCAGGCTTGGGCTCGCCGGGGTAATGCTTGGTGACCCCGGCGATCCACGCCTCGCGGAACACACGGCCACGGTCGTTCTGCATCCTGTCGTCCTCCATCACGCGGCGCGGGTGCCGACGAGTTCGGTGATCTCGGCGTCGAGTCGCTGGATCTGCTGGTCGGTGAGCAAAGGAGCCAGGTTCGGCTGGAGACCGCGCAACTTGCGCGCGATGACTCCGGAGCCGGTCTGACGGGCGGTGGCCAGGGCGGCGTCGACGTAGGTCGCGACCTGGTGAGGGTCGCGGCGGTGCACTCCGATCATCGCCAGGTCGGTGAGCACGCCGGCTTTCCGGCGGGCGGTCAGGTCGCAGGCCAGCGCGTCGGTCAGGGCGGCCTCGGCGAGGTCGTAGCGGCCCAGGGTGACGTAGCAGGTGCCGCGTTCCTCGGCCAGGCGGGAGCCGTCGAACCGGAGCCAACCGCCGTTGTGAACCGGGCCCTGCAGGTGCTGGACCTCGGCGGCCGTGTCGAGTGCGCGCTGGCAGGCGTCCAGTTCGCCGAGTCCGGCGAAGGTTTCTGCCTGCACGGCGGCTACCCATTGCCGGGTCGAGAGCGCAGGATCGCCTCGGTGGGCCAGGCCGGTGGCCAGGTCGAGCAGCGGTGCGGCCTCGGTGAACCGACGCTCGTACACGGCGATGAAGGCGTGCCTGGTCAGCGCACACGACCAGAGGTCCGGAGCGTCGGCTTCTTTGCCTGCTGTCGCGGCCAGGGTGTACCAGTGGGCCGCGTCGGTGTAGCGGTCACCGTCGAAGAAGATCTCGCCCGCCAACTGGAAGAGGTCGGCGGCCAGCTCGCAGAGTCGCTGCCGGATGGCTGAGGTCTGAGGGTGGCGCAGGCCCGTGGACAGGACGTCGAGCTGTGCGCGGACGAGGGGAAGTACCTGGCTCTTCGTTGGCGCGAGTGCGTAGACCCGCCACAGGTGGCTGTTGAGCTGGGCGTACTCGGTTGCCGCCGCAGCATCGACCGTGCCGGTTCGAGCCACTGCGGCGAGTCTGTCCGCGTCGTGGAGAACCGGTTCGGCGGCGGGCAACGCCAGTATGGCGCCGGTCATGGTGAACAAGCGCAGCAGGTCACGACGGTTCATGTCGTCAGTCTCCGCGAGGTCGGCGTGGGCAGGGACGACCTCTCCTTCAGCCGGCCTGCCACTCGCCCGGGGCTCCGCGGCGGCGGAACGAGCTCGAGCAGCGCCATCGTGTGCGGTGAGCTGCATGTCGGCTGTTCCTCCAGCGTGAGGTGTGGAACTGCCTACTCGCGCTGGCGCGGCGGTCGTCGTGAGCAACGTACCCAGCTCTTCGAGGCTGACACCCAGCGCCTTCGCGATACGCGGCCTTCGGTACGGCTGCGGAGTCAGGTCACCACGTTCCCAGCGGCCCACGGTGGAGAACTCCACCCCGACGGCTGCCGCAAGGCTTTCCTGGGTGTGTCCCATCAGCTCGCGCCGCGCGGCGAAGGCATCTCGCCGGTCGCCCATGAACACCACCCCCGCCTCGATCGGTCCGTTGCCACGATAACCAGCTACCGGTCAAGACTGATCACCCGCTCGGCGAGCTGCACCCGTTCGGGCTACCGCGCCCAAAGAGATGTTTCCGCAGGTCAGAGGCAACGACGCCGCATTGCCGCCCCATTGCCGCCTCGTCTCCGCTCTGGTTGTCGTTGATCACCGGGAGTTGACTGGGGGTCGCTGCGGTCCGGGCGAGTTCCGCTTCCGACGCAGCCCGAGTACCTGGAAGCGCCCTTCACCAGAACGCGCCGCTGGGAATGCGCGGTGGTGGCCCCGCCCACCACTTCGATGTGGGATTCCCGTTGATGGGCGTGCTGGTTGGGGCGCTCGCGCACCGCGTCGGCACCGGCGCGCGGGACTCGGGGCGCGCCTAACCCACCAAGGAGGATCTGTGACGGTTCAGATGGAGCGGACGCCGACCGCGGTGACCACACCCGCCGCGGAGGTCGCGACGAGCTCGGAGTTCGACCTCGACATCACGCTGGTCGAGGTGGTGGACCCGGCGCATCTGATCAACATGACGGATGACGGCTGCGGGCAGACATGCGAGAAGTCGACCTGCATCAGCGCCGCCTGATCGTCGCGAGCCGTTCGGACGTCGGCCCGCTGGGGCCGACGTCCGATCTCCGTCCGACTCCCTGAAAGGGTTCCCGGTGACAGCGGCCTCGCCCCGTGTCGACTTCCGAGCCGCAGGTGGTGCCTTGGTCCGAGCTGTTGCCGAAGGTGACCTGCGGCTCCCGGCGTGGCCTGTGTTCCAGACGTCCGGCGTTGGGCCCGTGATCGGGTGGGTGGCCTGGCTGCGCCAGGTGTGGGAGGTCGATGGTGTCCGGGATGCCATCAGTCACGCCAGCCCGGTACTGGCTGATCGCGTCAGCGCGTTGTGCGCTGCTGAAGACCCCAATGAACGAGACGTGCGGCGCGCGGTCTTGTCCGTGATGCGCTATGTACTGCGGTTGACCGGCCGTCCGACGCCCTACGGCTTGTTCGCCGGGGTCGCCGCTGCTCGGTTCGCCTCGGTGCCATCCCACCGTTCGGGCGGTAATCACGAAGCGGTGGCGGCGGTTGACGCTGGGTGGCTTGCCGAGGTCATCGGCTTGTTGGAGAGCGAGCCCGCCGTCCTGGCCCGACTGGTCGTCATCGCCAACACGACGCTGATGGTGCGAGGCGGACGCCTCGTCCTGCCGTACCAGTCTTTGACCAACAGCAAAGGCACCGGTGCTGTTGAGGTCGAACTCCGGTATTCCGGCCCGGTCCGCGTGGCGGTGGCCGAGGCTCGCGAACCGCTTCGCTTCGACGCCCTCCGCGCCAAGGTTCAGGAGAGCTTTCCGCACGCCGCCGCTGGCACGGTGACCGACTTGCTCACCACCCTGGTCGCCCATCGGGTACTCGTCACCAACCTCCACGCGCCGAGCACCGAGCCCGATCCGCTGGGGCACCTGGTGCGCGAGCTGGCGTCGATTGGCGAGGCTGCCGCCGAGTACCACATGGTCCTGAAGGGCCTCCACAACCAGCTGCAGCAGCATCGGCGCAGTGGCGTTGCCGCGCGGCGCACGCTGCGGGCGGGCGCAGCCGCGTCCATGAAGGACTTGGTCTCGTCGCGGCGCAACCCCCTGGCCGTCGACCTGCGGCTGGATATGGAGGTTGCGCTGCCCGAGACGGTCGCGCGTGAAGCCGAACGAGCTGCGCTGCTGCTGGCGCGCCTGACCTCCCGACCTGGGCCCGATGCGAACTGGGCCGCCTATCACCGGCGCTTCTACCAGCGGTTCGGCACGGGGGCTCAGGTGCCGCTGCTGGAGGTGGTCGCCGACAGCGGGATCGGCTGGCCCGAGGGCTACCCCGGCACGACGACGGCAGCCGCTTGCCTTCCGCGGAGGTCTCGGGATGAGCGGCTGCTGGCCCTCGCCCAAACCGCCGCATTGGACGGGCAGCACGAGATCGTCCTTGACGAGGGGCTGATCACCGAGCTGGAACAAGCACCTCTGCACTCGCTGCGATTGCCCTCCCACCTGGAGCTGTGCGCTCGTATCGACTCCACGGACATGCCGGCCCTGGAGGCGGGGAAGTTCCGGCTCGCGGTCACCTCGGTATCCCGATCGGCCGGCGTCGTCACCGGTCGGTTCCTGCACCTGCTCGAACGGCACGACCGTCAGACGTTGACATCACCGCTGCTCGGATCATCGAACGACGATGAGGTGCTCTCGGTTCAGCTGTCGTTCCCGCCGCTGGACCCCGCCAGCGGGCACGTCGCCCGCAGTCTCCAGGTCCTGCCGACCGTCGTCAGCCTCGGTGAGCACCGCGACATCACCTCGAGTTCGGTGCTCACCGCGGCCGACCTGGCGGTCAGTTGCGACAGCAACCGGTTGTACCTGACCGCCCCGAAACTCGGCGTGACCGTGGAGACGTGGAGCATGCACGCCCTCAACCTGCGCAAACACACTCCACCACTGGCTCGTTTCTTGATCGAACTCCATCGCGCGCACTGCGCCGAGGTCAGTGACTTCGATTGGGGCGCAGCAGCCACCCTGCCGTTCCTTCCCCGGCTGCGCTCCGGCCGCGTCGTGTTGTCTCCGGCGCGGTGGCGACTGCCCGCCAGCGACCTTCCCGGCCGGACTGCCGACGCGGCAGCGTGGAACTCCGCGCTGGCCCGGTGGCGCGCCCGACGCCACCTTCCGCAGGTCGTGCTCCTTCTCGACGGGGACTGGCGGTTGCCTCTGGACCTCGCCGAGGACGCGCACCTGGTGCTCTTGCGCGAGCACCTGGCCAGTCACCCCCATGCGGTGCTGGAGGAAGGCCCCGCCGAGGACGCCGCCGGGTGGCTCGATGGCCGGGCGCACGAGATCGTCATCCCCCTGGCCGCCCGCCAGCCACAGGCCACGGAGCGACCACCACGTTCAACACGTCACCGCGTCGTGCGGGCCAGCGAGCACGGCCTGTCTCCCGGCGCGTCATCCTTGCTGTTCGCCAAGCTCTACGGCGACCCTCGACGCCAGAACACGGTGCTCGCCGAGCACCTACCCGCCCTGATGGCCGAGTGGGGCGAGGACCAGCCGCACTGGTGGTTCCTGCGGTTCCGCGAGGACGACGAGCACTACCTGCGCCTGCGCATCGCGCTGCGCAACTCCGATCCCGCGGTGTTCGGTGAGGCCGCCGGCCGGGTCAGCGCCTGGACCGAGCGACTCCGCCGACAAGGGCTGCTCCGGGAGGTGGGCTTCGCGACCTCCTACCCCGAGACCGGGCGCTGGGGCTCCGGCGCGGCACTGACGGCCGCGGAGTCCGTGTTCACCGCCGACTCCCGCGCCGTGCTCACCCAACTCGTCCAACCGCGGCGACCTCACCATCACGCCCTGACCGCGGCCAACTTCGCCGCCATCACCATCGCCTTCACCGGAAGCATCAAGGCCGGGATGCAGTGGCTGGTCGACCACGTCCCAGCGAAGCCGCCCACCGTCGTCCCGAGGCCGGTGTTCGCCGAGGCAGGATGCCTGGCCGACCCCCGCGACAACTTCCAGATCCTGCGCCGGGTGCCGGGCGGCGCAGAGATCGTGGCGACCTGGGCTGAACGAGCCGAGGCCCTGGGCAGGTACCGATCACAGCTGTGCGGGACCGCTGCCCGAGGTGTCGACCCGGACGCCGCCTTGGGCTCGTTGTTGCATAGCCACTTTCTGCGGGCCTGCGGCATCGAGCCCGAGGACAAGGCAGTGTGCCTTTACCTCGCCCGGACCGCGGCCCTGACCTTCACCGCCCGTACGGGAGGAGCACGATGACCGTCGACCTCGCGGCGGATGCCGCGGTCGAGTTCGCCGTGGAGATCGCCGACATCCTCGCCCGGCCCGATGCCGCCGACCTGCCCACCGAACAACCGTGGTGGCGCCAGTCCCTCGCCCACGGCGCCCCCGGCGTCGCGCTGCTGCACATCGAACTGGCTGCAGCCCGGCTACGGCCGTTCGACCGCGCCCACGAGTGGCTGACCGTCATCGCGAGCAAGCCGGTCACCACGGGGGCGAGCACCGGCGGCTTCTACGGCGCGCCGGCCGTCGCCCGTGCCCTCGCGGGCGCCAGCGCGGTCCGACCTGGCACCTACCGGTCCGCGCTCGCGCCGTTGGCACGGCAGATCGCCGCCGATGCCCATGCCCGCGTCGACACAGCGCATACGCGCATGGACGCCGCCGAACTGCCGCCGATGGCCGAGTTCGATGCGATCCGCGGCCTCGCCGGTATTGGCGCGTACCTGCTGCACCACGATCCCGGCAGCACTGCCCTGCCAGCCGTGCTCGGCGCCCTGGTGCGCCTCACCCATCCGATGACGATCGCGGGAGAGGCAGTTCCTGGGTGGTGGTCTCTGGCCGGCCCCACGGGTCGGGTCGAGGAAGAGTTCCCCGGCGGCCACGGCAACTTCGGACTCGCGCACGGCATCAGCGGTCCGCTGGCGCTGCTGGCCCAGACCCTGCGTCGAGGCATCACCGTGGATGGGCAACGCGAGGCCGTCGAGACGATCCGCATGTGGCTGAACTCCTGGCGCATCAACACCCCTGGCGGACACCGCTGGCCTTACATGATCACCAGGGGCGAGGCGCGGAGAAAGCCCAAGCAGGTGCGCCACAGCGGAGCCACCCGCCGTCCAAGCTGGTGCTACGGCGCGGCCGGGATCGCCCGCGCCCTGCACCTCGCCGCCCTGGCCCTCGATGACGCCGCAGAGCGGCAGATCGCCGAAGACGCCCTGATCAGCGCGGTGACCGATCCGGCTCAGGATGCGCTGGTCAACGACGCCTCGCTGTGCCACGGCTACGCCGGACTCGCCCGCATCACCGCCCGCGCCGCCCTCGACACGACCAGTTCCTCGGCGACCCACCTCAACGCGCTGGCCACCGAACTGCTCCAGCGTGCCCGTGCCCTAGCCGTCCCCGATTGGCCCGGTGTGCTGGAGGGCGCAGCCGGGGTCGGCTTGGCCGTCCTCGCCGCCGTGACCGAGCCCACGACGGGCTGGGACACCTGCCTGCTGATCGCCTGACCCGCCCGAGAGGAGACCCGCGCCGATGCCGCCGGGCACCCGCTGGCACCACTACCTGGTCGAGTTCGCCGACCCGGCCACCGCCGAGCCCATCGCCGCGACCCTGCTGGCGCCCGCGCTCGACCAAGCCCAACAGGACGGTGAACTCGACACGTGGTGGCACCTGCGCAAGACGCCCGCCTGGCGGCTGCGCTACCAGCCGGTCAACCCCGACACGACCGTGGTCGACACGCTGCTGGCCGACCTCGAAGCCGACGGGCAGGTCGCCTGGTGGACCCGTGGCATCTACGAACCGGAGTTCCTCGCCTTCGGCGGCCCGGCCGGGATGGACATCGCGCACCCGCTGTTCCACCACGACAGCCGCCACCGCCTCGCCCGCGCCCGCGAGACGGTGCCAGCGGCCTTGGGGCAGCGGGAGACCACCGTCCTGCTGTTCAGCGCGATGCTGCGCGCCGCCGGGCTGGACTGGTTCGAGCAGGGCGACGTCTGGGCCAAGATCGCGGCACTCCGGCCCGCCCACCATGTCGACCGCATGGACCCCCAGCGCACCGAGCGGTTAAGCCAGGCCGTACGGCGGCTGATGACCACCGACACGCACCGAATCTCCGACCAGGTACCTCAGACGTGGTCGGCGGCGTTCGACACCGCTGGCCGCCAGCTCGCCGAACTCGCCCGCGACGGCCGCCTTGAGCGTGGCCTGCGGGCGGTCTTGGCGCACCACTTCATCTTCCACGCCAACCGCGCCGGACTTTCCGGACCCGACCAGGCCACCCTGGCGGCGCTGGCCGTCAACGCCGTCTTCCATGCCGATTCACTGAGCACGCCTCCCCGGCAGGCACCAGCCGGGACCACCTCCAACACCGTTAGGGTTCCCGCAATGACATCCACTCTCAGTGACGCTTCCACTGGCTCCGCCGACGAACTCCGTGCCCAGCTCGCCGACCGCCTCGTCAAGGACGGCACCATCCGCACCGACGCCGTCGAGGCGGCGTTCCGGCAGGTTCCCCGCCACCTGTTCCTGCCCGATGCTGGACTGGCCGAGGCGTACGCGGACGAGCCCGTCTACACCAAGCTTGAGGGCGACGGCACCCGCATCAGCGCCGCATCACAGCCCAAGATCGTCGCCATGATGCTCGAACAGCTCGCCATCCAGCCCGGCGAGCGGCTGCTCGAAATCGGCGCGGCCACCGGCTACAACGCCGCCCTGATGGCCACCCTTACCGGCCCAACCGGGCACGTCACCACCATCGACATCGACGAAGACCTCGTCGATGGCGCCCGCGAGCACCTCGCCGCGGCGAGCATCAGCAACGTCGAGGCGGTTGCCGCCGACGGCGCGCTCGGCCACCCGGAGAACGCGCCCTTCGACCGCGTCATCGCCACCGTCGGTGCCCACGAGATCCCCAGCGCCTGGCTCGACCAGCTCAAGCCGGACGGGCGCCTGGTTGCCCCGGTACGCCTGCGCGGATGCGCCTCGCGCAGCATCGTCTTCGAACGCAACCAGCACGGCTGGACCAGCCTCGGCAGCGAGATGGCGATCTTCATGCCCCTGCGGGGCCTCGGCGACGACGCCCGCCGCGTCCTCGACCTCACCGGCCCCGGCCTCAACCCCGGCGACGTGACGCTGCAAACCCACAAGGACAACAACCACGCCACCGACCCGGGCGCCCTCACCGGGATCCTCGACACCCCCACCCGCGAGGTGTGGACCGGCGTGCACTTCGTCCCGATGGAGTCCTTCGAGTGGCTGGACCTGTGGCTGGCCTGCCACCTGCCCAACCCCCTCATGCGCATGGAGGTCACCCCGGCCGCCAAGGAGAACGGACTGGTGCGGCCGATGTTCCCGTCCGTGGCTATGGCCACCACCGCCGCCGACGGCAGCCTCGCCTACCTCACCATCCGCGCGGCCGAGCCCGGGCCCGACGGCGGCAGGCGCTACGAAGTCGGCGTCATCGGCCACGGCCCCAGCGACCAGGAGCTCGCCGACCAGGTGGCCGCCGAGATCGTCACCTGGAACCAGGGCTTCCGGTCGTCGACCGCTCGCTTCGCCATCCCCGACACCCCGCCCCAGCCGGACAACAACCCCGGCCGCGTCGTGCTGGACCGTCCCACCAAGCCCATGACCGTCACCTGGGAGTAACTGTCATGGACCCCACCGGCCAGTTCGCCCGCCGCTTCCCCCTCGTCGCCCGCACCCGCCCGGCCTGCGTCCCGCTGGACCAGCGGGTGTCCGAACTGAGCGAGCGCGCCCGTGAGGCCGCACGCACCGGCGACATCACGGAGGCAGCCGCGGTGCACAACCAAGCAGCACTCGTCGCCTCCGACTGCGGCCTGCCCGACCTGGCCCGGCAGTGGTGCCACCAGCAGGTGAACCTCTATCTGCGCGCCCGCCCCCTGGGCGCGCAGGTAGCCCGCCTCGCCCTCGAACCAATCACCAACCTCGCCCGCCTCTACACCCGTGAGGGGCACGGCGAACGGGCGTTCACCGTCATGGACACCCTGTTCACGGCAGTCTCGACTCGCACCGAAGCCGACGTCGATGGGATCAGGATCCCTGCCGACCTCACCGACTCCGCCGAGACGCACCAGCAAATCCGCAACTGGTTGTGGGCGGTCCTGCTGGCCACCGGCGCACGCGCTCTCGCTGCCGCCGGACGCTGGGCGCAGGCACACGCCCGGATGGAGGACTACAAGGGCATCGGCCGCCGTATGCTCGACGGCCGCCAGATCGCGGTCATCGCCCAGGCAGTTTCCGGAAACACCGACGGCGCTCTCGCGGTCCTGGCCAACACTACGCCAGGAGAACCGTGGGAGAACGCCGTCACCGCGTGCCTGACCATCCAGTGCTCTGCCGACACGGACAACACCGGCCTGAACAGCATCATCGAGAAGTACCGCGCCCTGAACATCTCGTCGCCTGGCCTTGCGGTGTTCCACACCCGCCTGGGCCTGTCCTTCGTGGACGCGATCGGCTCATTCGCCGCACCCCACGCCCGGTCCATCGCCCTCGACCTGATCGACTACGCGCTCGACCGCTGCGATGGATACGTCGCGCGCGACATCCTTCGCCACGGCGGCTGTCATGAGCTGCTCACCGACTCCCAGGAGAGGAACCTCTCCTTCCTGGTCGAAGCCTGCGCGCTGGACAGCGGGACGATGCCCCAGGACGCTCTGTCCACCCTGACCGCAGCGCTTGCTCATGCCGAAGAGGTCATCTCGGGTACCTGCCCGGTCCGGCACCGAAGCCATGTCGCCGGCTAGGCAACGCGCAACGCCGCCGCCGGGCGGGACAACGCCAAGACCTTCCGGCAATCGCCGTCGTGCACTGGGTTGCCCGCGGTTATGGGTGGAAGCGGTAGTTGTAGGTCCGGTTTCCGATGGGGACGGGCTCGTATGGTGAGCGGCGTTGGTGTTGGAGGCCTGCGAGGGCTTGTTCGAGCAGGGTGTCGAGATCTTGTTGGCTGCGTCGCTCGAGCAGCTTGCCGTAGTGGGTGGGTGGCCGCCTGGGCTCGGCTGGTTGCCGATCGGGGTGGTTGTGGGTGTGGGGGCAGTGTTCGACGCCGTGTCGTGGGCATCTCCAGTCTGCAGGGGTTTCGGCGTCGGCCGAGAACGTCACTGTGAATTCGTGCCCTGTTGGGCAGGCGAAGCGGGCTTGCGCCCGCGGGGGCGGGTCGGCGTTGCGGTTCGGGGCGCCGGTGGGGGTTCCGAGCGGCAACCCCGCAGGATCTGTGTGAGCATCGGAATCCTCCGCTGGTCGAGCCGGTCCATCTGATGCATGCGTTGTGGTTTCGGCACTGCCCGGTTGCTGGCCTGCGCGGGTGTCATGCCGAAGGCGTGCGTCAGCCCGATGCCGTCAGCTTTCGCCGGTAGCGGTCGGGCAGGGCGTCGGCGACCTGTCGCAGGTGTTCGCGGGTGGCGTGGACCGTGCAGGCGACCCGTTCCAGCTCTGTCAGCATCTTCTCGTACTCGAGGGTCTCCGGGTGGTGCAGGACGATGCTGCTGCGGAGGAGTTCGGAGTGCACGACGGGCAGGTCTTGCCTGAACTGGATCAGCGTCCACGCCGAGCCCAGCGCCCCGACCGGCACCCCGGCGCGCACCATCCTGACCCCGATCCCCCGCTCCGGGGCGGCGATGAGGTGGGCGAGTTGCTCCCGCAGGGCCGCGACGCCACCGAAGGGCGTCCAAAGCGCCAGTTCGTGGATGTAGGCGGTGTACTCCACGAACCGCAGACTGCCCTGCCTGTCCTGGCAACCCGCCCACCGACGCTCGGTCTCCTCGTCGGTCGCCCCGTTTGCGCGCCACCATCCGCAGGCGTACCGGTGCGTGCGCAGCAGCTCGGGAACGACCGCTATCGACCAGTCGGTCACCACCCGGGTGTCCGCGCCGTACCCAGCGACCACCAGGGAGTCCGGCAACAAGCCCGGAATTGCGCGCTGCCACCAGCAGGCCCGGCTGTCCCCGCGCGCGTCCTCGTACAACGCATGACGCAACCGCGCAGGCACCCGGTAGATCGTCAACAGGGTCGCCACATCCTCGGCAGTGATGCGGCGTCGACCGTTCTCGATTCGACTCATCGTGGACAACGACATATCCGCCAGCTCAGCGACCCGCTCCAGCGACAACGTCGTCCGCGAGGTCCGAATCGCCCGCAGAACCGCCCCCAACGCCCGATCCCGCGCGTGTGGCGATTTATTCTTTCCCGACAATGCGATCGTCTACTCTCAGTCAGTGGAATGCTCATAACGGCCGGGGTCGCCAAGGGCGAGAAACGCGGCGACAACCACCGCAGGAGATGCTCGGCATCGCCAGACCGGCGCGCCCTCCCCGTCCGCACGCTCACCGAACGCCTCGGTTCGGCTCTGTACGACCAGCACGTCAGTGGAATCGTCAGGCCACAACCGATAAAACATGAGAGCGGGACTAGAAAACCTCGTCCAGGCGCTCATATCGAGATCAGCCAGCTCCGGCAGATCATCAAAGGTGACATGGAATGGCATGGTCATTCGTGACACTGGTCTTTCTACCGACGCGGTATGGAACCGCCTGTCCCGGGAGGGGACCGGGCACGTTCCCGGGACAGACGGGGCTTGGCTGAAACACTGCTCACGCCCCCGACCACTGGACCTGCCCCTCGGGTGGCGCGTGCAGGAATTAGACCGACACAACCGCAGCCACGACCAGAGCGAACACGAGGCGCTCATGCGGCGTCCCCACGGCGACACCCGACCCAACCAGGCCAATCACCACGACCAGCGTCACCCGACCCGGTGACGGCAGACTTCGGGCGCGACCGCGCGATGAACACCTCCCGAAACCACCATGCCGAGCATTTACGGAAGGCATACAAGGGCGCGCGACGGCCGCTGTGTTCGCCTTCTCGAGGCACCCCGTTGATGCGACCGGGGAACCGAGCACGGTGAGCGGCCCGCCAACCGCTAGTTCATCGTCCCTAAGGACCACCACGACTCGCAGTGTCGCGGCGTGGGACCCGTAGGGGAACTGCGCTCCGCCACCCCCTCGGGGCGGCCCTCAGCTTCCCGGCTCGACGCCTGCACCGCCTAATCCAGAAGACACCGACCCGCAGCTGCGGAACGCTCGAGAGGCACGTCGAGACCGAGAGTCCAGTGGTTATTCAAGCCAGCGGATTGATCCCTCACCGACCTGGGTCAACCGATGCTGCGCTGGGACTGCGCGGCTCGGGGATTGCTAGGTAATGCTCATCGGGACGGGGTCGAGTTGTCCGGTGAGGAGGTTGTGGATGAGGTGAGGGAGGGTGGCGGGCAGGAGTTCGTCCCTGCACTGATGGAGGTCGGCCACGGTCCACCAGCGGCGTTCGATGAGTCCGGCTTTCTCGTTGTCGGTCGGGCGGACCGGCACCCGGGCGTGGGTGGTTGCGGTGCGGGCGAGGAAGACGTGCTCGATGCGGTGGTGGTCGCGGTCCTTGTAGCGGAACCGGGACTCGCGGGTCCAGAGTTCTGGGCCGAGGGTGTCGACGAGGATGCCAGTCTCCTCGGCCAGCTCGCGGCGGGCGGCCTCGTGCAGGGTCTCGCCGGGGTCGAGCCCGCCGCCGGGTAGTTCCCACCAGTGGTGGGTGGGGTGGTGGGGGTCGAGGGCGTGGATGAGCAGGACGCGGTCGGCGGGGTCGAGCAGCAGGACACGGGCGCAGCGTCGCGGGAGGGTGGTGGGCATCCGGCGGTGAGGTCCTCGTGGTCGATCGGTGCGGCCGACGCGCGAGGAGTCCCGCGGTTAGAACAGGGTGGGTTCGGGTTCGTCGTGCGTGGTGGCCGCTGTGGCGGGGTCCGACGTTAGCAGCGGCGCGGTCGGGGTCAGGCGAAGGTGGACGGCGAGTCCTGAGTGATCGGTGAGCCGATCCCTCGCAGGGGTGTTCTCCCTGGTGGCGTGGACGTACTCGCAGGTGGCGAGCCGCCGAGCTAGGGGTGGGGAGCCGTGGGCGTGGTCGTAGCGGTAGCCGAGGTCGGGGCGTCGGGCCCAGCTGTGCTCGACGCGGTCGGGGTGTAGGTGCCGGAACAGGTCGATCAGGCCGTGCCTGCTGGTGAGACCGGTGTAGAAGTCGTACTCGAAGGGCGCGAACTGGCCGCGGTGGGCCGGTTGATGGCCGGGTTCGACGACGTTGAGGTCGCCGAGCAGCAGCAGCGGGGTGTCGTCACCGGTGGTGTCCAGGGCGGTGTGGAAGGCGTCGATCCAGGTCTTCTTCCGTTCGGTCTTGGCCAGCGAGGCGTCCCGGGAGGGCGCGTAGGCGCCGATGACGCGGACCGGGCCGTCGGTGGTGTCGACCACGACCCCGGCCGCGCGGGCGGGCAGGTAGTCCATCGCCTTCCCGATGGGGTCGGGGCGGGTCTGCATCCACACTTCATGCACCAACTTGCCACCGCCGCCGCCACCATCGGCGTGTTCAATCCGGTGATCAACCCGTACCGGCTGCGCACAAAGGGCGAGATGCTTGCCGAGTCCCGCAACGCCGCTCTCCTGCGGCGCCTAGCCCCGCTGAGCGTCTCCTGCTCCCACCCCGAGACCGCTCGCTACCTCGGCCGCAAGCAAGGCAACTGCGGCTACTGCTTCCCCTGCCTGATCCGCCGCGCCTCGTTGGCACACGTCGGATGGGATGACGACGAGTACGCCTACAACGTGTTCGCCGAGGACGACTCCACGCTCCTCCTCAACCGCCGCAGCCGTCGCGGAGCGGACCTGCGCGCTGTATTCGCCGGAGCGTTCTCGGATCGACCGGATCGCGACATCCTACGCAACGGCCCGCTCCCGCAAGGCGAACGCGCAGCCTTCACCGGCGTCTGGCGACGGGGACTCACGGAGTTGCGTACCTGGCTCGCCAGCGGAGCCCGCGGCCCGTTGGCCGATCTGGTGGAGTCTCGATCGTGACCACCGCGGTGCTGACCGACACCCACTGCCACATCGACGCCTACGACAACCCGCTCACCGTACTGGATGACGCCTACGCTGCAGGCGTACACGTGATCGCGGTGACCGAGGACCCCGGCAAGTACCGCCTCCTGCGCACCCGCCTCGGCCGACGCGACGGCGTCGACGTCGCACTGGGCTTTCACCCACTTCGCGCAGGAGCAGCATCCCCTCACGATCTAGCCCGATTTCTCCGGCTCCTGCCGCAGGCCACGTGGATCGCCGAGATCGGACTCGACTTCTCTCGCGCAGGAGCCGCAACCCGCAAGCAACAGCTTCGCGTGTTCGAAGCAATCCTCGCCGACCCCGAGGTGCGGACCCGACCTGTCACCGTCCACAGCAGGGGCGCCGAACAGGAGACCATCACCCGACTCGCGCAAGCACACGTCCCAGCAATCCTGCACTGGTATACCGGGCCACTCGCCGCAGTCGACGATGCACTCAACGCGGGGCTCTGGTTCTCGATCAACCCGGCCATGATCAGGTCGAAGAAAGCCATGCCGCTGCTGCAACGGCTTCCGCCGGAACGCGTCCTGCTGGAAACCGACGGCCCCTTCGCCCGCTCCGGGAGCCGCTCAGCCGTTCCTTCCGATCTGTTCGGAACACTCGATCACCTGGCACATCTCTGGGGTATGTCGACCAGTGGAGCCCGGAAGGCGATCGCGCGGAACGAACATCGACTCCGCTGCACCGCCAGCGAGCCGCCGCCTGATTGACGACGTGTTCACCGCCGCAGCCCGCTCCCAGGAGGCAACATCGCCATCGAGAGCCGCCTCACCGACGTCACCCGGCAACGCCTCGTCGAAGGACTCGCCACCATGGCCTGGCGCGGCGTGCTCAACGAAGTCGAGTTCCTCGGGCGCCTCTACGACCTCGATACGCTTCCCACCACGGATCCCGGTCCACGCAGTTCCCCACAGCATGCGACGACACCATCCAGCCTTGCATCACCAACCTGGACTGGCCCGACACTCGCCGCCTCCGTACGGCTGGACCACCTACCAGCCCAGCTCGGCTTCATGGTCAGGGCCGTGGCGATCTCGTACGGCACACGGAGCAGCAGAGCGAGCGCTTAGGGCACTCCGGATCGGGATTGTCGGACGGTTACGGCAAGCTGTGACGGTGACTTCACGCAACGTTCCTCCCGCTGGCGTCGGCACTCGAGCAAAGATCTCGCCTGCGGTCGAGGCCGCACTGTGGGCGCTCAGCAACGGACGCTGCTACGAGCCCCACTGCACGGTGCCGGTCGTTTTGGAGACCCGCCCTGGGATTTACCGCAAGAACGTCCAGATCGCGCACATCTATGGTGTCAAGCCCGACGCCGCGCGCCACGTCAAGACCATGCCGCCCAAGGAACGTGACTCGTTCAGGAACCTCTTGCTGCTGTGCACAGCACATCACGCGGACGTCGACGACAAGCACACAGGTGCGACTGACTTTCCCCCCGAACTGCTCAAGGAGTGGAAGGCCAAGCGGGAGGGAGCCGACGGGCCACTGCTGGCCAGGCTCCGCATCACTGAGACGGACGCAGACAAGTTTCTGAACTTGCTGTCCGGCTTGTTCTCCCCGCCGCTGGACCGCCTAGAGGCCATCACCGAACGCCTGGAACGCACCGGCGAGGTCACCGAGCGCACCGTCGATGAGCTCAGAGGCGTGCTCCGCGCCTTGGCCGCAAACGAAGGTGCAGTGAGTCATCAGTCGGCGAGGCAACTCGCCACCGCGGCCGAGATGTTCGAGCACCAGAACCTCAACCGGGCGGCACAGCTACTGGCACACAGCGTTGAAGTGCTCCCCGAACTGATCAGGGAGCTCAACACGGTGGCGAGGAGGCTGCCCGAGCACTAACCGGTGCGGGATTCACCACTAAACGCCCGACACGGTTCGCGCGGAATTCGGCAGGTGATCAGCCCATCCGGATGAACGGACAGGGTCGTCCCGACGACGAATTGGCGCATGCCTGAGTATCTCAAGGGACGCTGGACCCGCTGATCTCGAACTGAGTGTCGATGTCGTCGGCCAGTTGTCGAGCGGTCGCGCGTAGGGCATCGATGTCGTCATCGGCGGCGAACGCCGCTTCCACGGCGATGGGCCGGTGGACCAGCCTCGACTCGGCAGGCCAGTGGTAGGTATCCCGATGCCAGCTGCTCAGATTGGTGATCGCCGCCATCGGCCGGTCCCTGGTCGTGTCGTCGCGCAGCAGCGCCGCGCGGACCAGGACCGGCCCGACCCCGCCGAGCCCGCGCACGTGGACGGCGGCGAGCGCGACCGCTTCGGTGATCAGGGAGTCGACGTGCCTAACCGACACCGGCCACGCCCCGTCCGGCATCGCGTGGATCTGGGCGCCGCGCTGAAATCCGTCCACGGCGATCGCCATGGCCATGGAGCCGTCGTGGTGAAGTTCCACCACCGCCCACATCACAGGCCCCTGCTCGTCTGCCGGGAAGTGATAGGCCCGGATCGTCCATCGTCGCAACCCGAGCCTCGGCCTGTCCCCATGGTCGCGGAGGTGGGTGAGGATCGGTGCTCGCCCGTAGCGCTCGGGGAACATCTCCTCGGCCACCCGAAGTGCCTCCCGCATCGCCGCCGCGGCCCGCTCAGGATCGGGCCGCACGTTCGGTTGCGGCGGGGTCAGGGCAGGACGGGCCGCGACCGCCACCCAGACCCCCGTGGTCAGGTCCAGGTCGAGGGCCAGGCCGTCGATCAACGCAGCGAGGGCCGCTCGGTCATCGCCGCGGCGGGCGAACCGGTCGCGGTAGGCACGCTCGAGTTCGCCCTCAGTCATCCAGTTCGTGTGTGAGCCGTACCGATACGGCACACCTATCTCGTTCTTCTCCCCCACCACGTGCGGTGCCTCCGAGCTTGGCGGCACGAACACCGCGATCAACCCCGAACCGCCCTCGGGGTTCTCCAGCGGCTCAATCCTCAGCCCGTCGACCAACGGCCGCACCCAGCGCACAGCCCACGCATGGAGTGCCTGCCGGTCCTGCGGACCAGTGGCCACACCGACCAGCTCCGCGGCGCGCTCCTGCCGCTCCGCGACCCCGTACACGATCAACCCACCACGGGTGTTGGCCATAGCGGCCACGTCCTTGGCGAACTCCCACCACTTCTTCTCGGCACTAGCCGGTGGCATCCCCTGCTTCCAGTCCAGATCCTCCGACTCCCCCATCCCTACCGCGACCGCCTGCTCCACCATCGCCCACGACAACGGACTCGGGGACAGCCCCAGCTCAGCGTGAATCCGCGACCACATGATCGGCATCACACAAGGCTAGACGGCCGCTCATGGACGAGCGACTCCGCTCCATCCCGGTACCGCCGCAGTCCGCTGGAGAGACCTTGGACGCGCTTGAGTAGGGACGCACGTCCCTTACCCGGTTGCTGCGCGCTGGACATGATCGCCTTCGGATGCCCGACGGGGCGGTGCACGCGGCGAACAGGGAGCAGTCATGGACCGTGTCCTGACATCGGAACAGGAAGCAGCGTTGCGCAAGCTGGTTGGGGAGGGCGTTCTGGCCAGTTGGCAACACGATGCGGTGCGTGACGCCCTCGCCGAGGAACGGGTCCCGACGACCGCTAGGCGCAGCGAGATCCTCGCGTACCTCGGTGGCGGCTTGGTCCTTGTGGGCGCGGCGCTGACGGTCGCCACCTCCTGGGCGGACCTGTCGCGCCCGGCGCGCAGCCTTGTGGTGCTGGGGGCGACCGCGGGTCTGCTCCTGGCTGGTCTGCTGGTCAGCCAGCATGGCAGCCGGGCGGGCCGCCGTCGCCCTGGACCGACTTCGCCGACGCGAGGTTCGAGCGGGGTGTGCCCGCGGCGTTGGCTCAATTCGTGTCGGCGCCGTCGGAGGGGGACGCGCCGGACTCGGGGGACTGATCACGGGGACCGGGTGATAATCCGCTGTATCACCCGGTCTGTCGGTGCCCCCCGCTAGCGTCTCGGCCATGACTCCCGAGGAGCGCGAAGCGGTACTCAGCATGTTCGGAACCGAGCACGGTGAATCAGGTGATCATCGGCCAGCAGTGAAGAAGGATGGTTTCGAGTGCCCCCGCTGCGGTCACTTCGCGCACCAGTCTTGGGAGGGGCTTCATCTCGGCGTCGAGCGCGTAAGTGATGACCTCCGGTGGCGGTGGCAGGCCTCTGTGTGTGTCCGATGCGGGCTTCCGACTCTCTGGTACGACGGCAACATCGTGTTTCCACTGGCCAGGTTGGGAAAAGCGGCGCACCGTGACATGCCAGCGGAGGTGCGGGAGCTGTACGAGGAGGCCGCGCGCGTGGCGGCGGTGTCGCGGCGGGCTGGAGCTGCGCTGGCGCGAGCGACAGTGGAGCGGCTGATCAAGCATCTGGATCCCGAGGCGCCGAAGGGCGCAAACCTGGCTGGCAGGATCGAGCGGATCAAGGCGCGCGGGGTGAGCACCCCGGTGGGTCAGATGCTCGACGTCGTGCGGGTCACCGGCAACGAGGCTCTTCACAGCGAGCAGCCCGGGGAACTGGCGGTAATGGTCCTCGATGACGTCGAGGGCCCGGCGATGCTGGAGTTCCTGCTGGAGACGGCCAACGACCTGGTGGACGAGCTGATCACGCGCCCGGCCGTCACCGGTGATCTCTGGAACAAGCTGCCCGACGGAATCAAGTCGAAGCTCACCAAACCCGGCAGTTCGACATCGTCATGAGCACCGTCGTGGCTTCGCTGGAGACGACAACGGCCAAGGGAGTGTTGATCGGCGGTTCGGCCGCAGTAGCGGGCGAGCTGGTCGGCAGGGCGGTCGGGGAGTTCCCCGCGGTGCTCGGGCTGGCGGAGCGGGAGCGGCTGCTGGTCGCGGCGTGGTTGTCGAGCCTGCGGTCGCCGCGGACGCGCCGCTCGTACCTGCAGGATGTGCGGGCGTGGCTGGCTTGGTGCGAGGAACGCTGCGTCGACGTGCTGGCGGCGGGTCGGGTGCACGTGGACCTGTGGGTCGGGGGCTTGGCCGATGCGGGGGCGGAGGCCTCGACGACCTGCCGCCGCCTGTCCGGGGTCAGCTCGTTCTACCGCTACCTGGCCTAGCACGACCTCGGCCCCGGCAACCCCACCATCGGCGTCGAGCGGCCGACCGTGGACCCGGACGACACCGCCACCGTCGGGCCAGGTCGGCCGTCGAGTCGTGGTGACGCAGGCGCCGGTACTGGCAGCGGCTCACCATGGCGATGTCGCCGGGCAGATCACCTTCGGCGGGTATCGCGATCTGCTCGGTCAGCACCGGGATCACCGTGACACCGGCGGCGAACGCCTCCCGGAGTTCTCGGCGGATCCAGTCGTGCGGGTTGTCGATCCGCCGCCGCCCGGTCGCGGGGTCGGTGGCGGTGAGCCACTGGGGGCCGATCACCGCCAGCAGCACGCGGGCCGACCGCACCCGACCCAGCAGCTCGACGACGAAGTCGGCGCCAGCGGGGATGGACTGGCAGTCCAGGAACACCAGGTCCTCGCCGAAGCGGCCGACCAGATGGTGGTAGAGCAGAGCGCCGTAGCTGTGGCTGTCCGTACCGCGGTAGTTGATGAACACAGTACGTTCCACATCAGCTCCCCGGAGTGAGCGCGGACTGCCGTTCAGCCTAGGAGGCTCGGAGGGGCACGCGCTCCCCTGGCCGCTGGATGTCTTGTCTTTGACCGGTTGTTGGCACCCCGTTGACCCGCGCCCGGCCGATGCGGCGGGCGACAGCCGCGCGGCGTGGCCCGGCCTGGCCGGGTCTGCTAGGTGGACGCGGCCCGTGGTTAGCCGATCAGCCAGTCAAGGAACTTCATCGTGGCCGCGAAGCACGCCGCTGCGGTGAGGATGACGTGCGCGGGGGGATGGTCGGCATGGGCCATCAGCAGCCCGGCGGCGGTGGCCGTGAGGAGGCTGGCGAGGATGAGCAGTGCGGTCCGGATGGTGAGCATCGGCTGGCGGCGTCGGTTGTCGGGGCCGTCGGTCATCGTCGTCTCCACGCGATCAGTGCCCCGAGCCCGGGGCGGTGGTTCTTGTGGAGAGGCAGTAGGTGCTGACATGCAGGTCAGGTAACGGCGAGGAGAGCGGGACGAGGGTCTCAAAAAAATCTTGATCCCGACTGTTACCTGGCGCGTGCGGCTCGACCTATGAGGGGTGTGTGTGATTTGCGCGGGGAGCTTGCGGAGCGTGTGAAGCACCGTGAGCGGCGCCTCGTGTTCTGGAGGCGGCGGCGTCCAGGGACAAGGTGGAAGGCCGGAGGCGATGGGTGAGGGCGGCGAGCAGGTCGGCGGCGGGTCAGCGCCGCGGCTTGGCGCGCACCTACAACCACAAAACCAGGGTTTCCTCGCCCATCAGATCGAGCTGCGCGAGCTGCACTCCGACGGGTTCGCCACGGATGAGCGCGTCGAGGCCGAGCAGGCCGCCCGACGGATGGCCGAACTGCTCGCCGACGCCTCTCTGGTCGACCGGCTGCGTCGCGACGGCTTCCGCGGACCCGCCTACGAGATCTTCACCGTGGTGCTGACAGGCTACGGGCTGCCGGTGACGCGCGCGTGGATCCGGCGCGGTCAGATCTTCAGACTGGTCGCCGACCGCGGTCGGCCTGTCCGAAGCCCGGATGGTGTACGAGCGCACCTGGCCGGTCCCGCCGGTGACGACGACCGCCAGGAACTGGCGTTGGAGACCGTGGCCGCAGCACTACGTTCCTTCCGGGAACATGCCCTGGTCCCCGGCCTGTGGTCGCCCGCGGGCGGGGCCTCCCTGACTACCTTCTTCGCTGGAAGCTGTGTCCTCGAGTTCCCCAACGTCTTCCGAGCCTGGCTGGTCAAAGAGTACGAGCCGCGCCGTCAGCTCCTCCCCCTCGACCGGCCGGTGCAGGACAACCGCGCTCTCCTGCACGTCGACCCCGCATCCGCCATGGCCCCGGCCGAGCTCGCCATCACCGCCGTCCAGTTCGGGGACGCCCTGGCCGCCGCCACCGACCCCCGCCTGCGCGAAGCCCTGCTCCGGCTGGTGCACACCGGGGCCGAGTACTCCGACATCGCCGTGCAGGTCGGCATGACCGAGGCCGCGCTGAAGATGGCCATCTCCCGCTACCGCAAGAAGGTGCGCGCCGCCAGGGAAGGAGGACGGCCATGACCAACACGACAGGAGACAGCGACCGCAACGAGTTCGACGGGCTGGAGTTGAGGCTGTTCCTCGCCCTCCACGCGGCTGTGGAGGCCCTACAGCGACAGGCCCCGACTCCCGACCGCGCAGAAGCCCTCCAACGGTTGGACCGGCCCCGCGCCGAACTCCTCCACCACGGACCGAGAACCACCGACGCCGAGTCGTCCGCAGCCGAGGAGCTGCTGGACCTGCTGGCCGATCTCGACACGAGCTCTCTGTCCGGCCTTGGGGCACGTCTGGTCCGCCTCACCGCCGAACCCCGGCTCATCGCCGAGGCGGTGGCCCGCAGCGACCGCCGGGGCGCGCGGGAGCGGAACACCGACCTCACCGCCCGATTCGACCGCGTCACCTACGTCGCGCCAGCTAGGGCTGCCGTTCGGTCCGTCGCCGAGATGCCCGGGCGGCTGGGAAACGTCCTACGCGAACTGCGTCAGCAGTCGGGGATGAGCTTGAACGCCCTCGCCCGGCGCATCCATCGCACCCAAGGGGTACCTCTCCAAGATCGAGAACGGGCAGGCCCGACCGAACCAAGGGCTGGTCGAGGCCATCGGGAAGGCACTCGACCTCACCGAACACGATCTGGCCCACCTGACGACCCTGCTACGCCAGCAGGCAGGGATCGACGCCTCCCCAGGGCTGCTGGAGTTCGAGGAGTTCGTGCGGGAGCGCTACACCCAGCTCCTGCGCTACGCCGTCATGCTCACCGGAAGGCAGTGGGACGCCGAGGAGGTCGTGCAGGAGGCCCTGCTGCGCTGCCTGAAGCGGTGGCGGCGGATGCCCGCTGACAACGCCGTCGCTTACGCCCGCAAAGCGATCTACCACGAGTTCCTGCGCACAGCCAGGAAAGCCACCCCGGAGGAGATCACCGGCCAACTCGACCCGACCGACATCGCCGGGTCGGCCGCCAGCCGCGACCACGTCCTGCTGGTGCTGCAGCAGCTCCCGCCGCGCCAACGCGCCGCCGTGGTCGCCCGGTACGTGCTGGACCTCTCCGCCGCCGAGGCCGCCGCCGAACTGGGCTGCACCGTCGACACGGTCAAGGCGCTGACCAGCCAGGGCGTGGGCCGAATGAAGAACCTTCTCTCCCCAGGCCAGTCCCTTCAGACGGGCGACACCACGTAGGAGATCGCGGGCGCAGCGACCTCGAAGAAAGGTCGAATCGCCCGGCTGCGCGGGCGACGAGGGTGCGGATCTACCGCTATCGCCTTGGCCGATCTGCGGCCCCGCTGAGCACAAGGGTTGCGCGCAGAACTACAAGGCGTATTCTGTAATACATTGAACCTTACGTACTACGGGGTGATGTCATGGCCACTCTCACACTGCGCATCGACGATCGAATGCGCGTTCAACTGGAAGAACTCGCACATACTCGAAGTTCGTCGGTCAGCGACCTACTGCGCGAGGCGATCGGCGGGCTCCTCGGTGTCGACGTCGACATTCCCCGAGCGGATACGCCGCGGAGCATGAGCATGGTCCAGCGCCGCACCCTCGTGCTCCTGCACGAGATCTTGCAAAAGCTGAGCGACGACCACGACGACTACCACGCTCGGCGCATCCAGGTGCTCAACGGCGGCTTCACCACGGAGTACCACCAGGAGTTCTTCATGGTCGACGCGGAACTGAGTCCGAGCGAGTGCGGCCTGCTCATGGACATCCTGGACATGTTCACGGTCCTGGAGGCCGCGATTGGCCGACTGAACGATGAAGACCTCGCCGCACTGGGCGAGAACGGTCGACACCTGCTCGAGTTCAAGGGATTCGACCACAACGACTCCCGAGAGCTGCGGCTGGCCGGTCTCGCCGAGTACTTGATCCGAGACGGAAGGTGGAGCACCCTCGCCCACCACTTCGACGACGAGCGCGACGGAGGCAACTCCCACATGCCCGCCCTCGCCAGCTACCAACGCATGCTCCCCGCGTACAAGTCGGTGATCGCCACCCGGAAGGAGAACAGCGGTAGCCGCGGCTTCGATATCTACCGCTTGGACATACACGACCTGCAGAAGGTGATCGCCGCCATCAAGGCCTGAGTTGCGGCGAAGTCCAGTAAATGATGTCGAGTCACGTCAGGCATGGCAGCGCGACGGTAGTGGATGTCAGCCGATGACGACGAGGGCTACGAGTCCGCGCCCTGGCGGCCGTGGGGCCGCCAGGGAAACGCTCAAGCGCGATCGGTGGTCGCGCGTGTGGTGGCGTCTGGGCGGACGGCGCCTCACATGCCGGGTTGAGTGCCGGTGAGCACGGCCTCCATGCTGGGGCGACTGGCCGACCGCGCGACGCGCGGCACGGTCATCGGGGCGCGCATGGGGCGTTCCAGCAGGCCGCGGGCCCACATCGCGTCGCTGTAGGGGGTGCGCAGCCACACCCCGCGCAGCACCATGTCGTCCTTGCGGAACTCGTCGCGGATGATTTGGCCGTTGTCGAACATGGCCTCCTCGTGCTCCCACCCGTGCTCGGCCGCCCAGCGCAGGACGTCCGGTCGTCGGTCGGTGTGCGGAGCGGGCATGGCGCGTCTCCCTCGTCAGCGGTGACACACGAGGAACGTCACCTCGTGTGTCACATGGTGCCGCACCCTGTGCGTCACGACAAGCACAGAGACGGGCATCATCGGATGGCCCACCGCAGGACCGTTCAATAAACGGTCGACTGTTGAACACGTGCCCCTCGCGCCCCCGCGTCGGCCTCCGATCACGTGGACATGTTCAACAACCCGTTCAACAACATGTAGGCTCCAGGCCGGTTGCTGAACACGTTTGCTGAACGAATCGAGGGGTCTGCGTGGCGCTGGTGGGGCTGGTGCGGGTCAGCACGAGCAAGCAGGAGACCGCGCGGCAGCACGACGCGCTCGACCCACTGTGCGTGAAGGTGTTCGAGGAGAAGATCAGCGGCACGCTCGCCGTCGACGCCCGTCCGGCGCTGACCGCCGCGATCGACTACATGCGCCCCGGCGACATGCTCACCGTCCAGGAGGTCGACCGGCTCGGCCGCAACCTCCTCGAAGGCCTGCTCGTGCTCAACGACCTGTTCTCCCGCGGCATCGCCGTCAAGGTCCTCGAGGGCATCGCCGCCGGGGAGCACACCGAGCGCAACCTCATCCTCGACCTCGCGCTCGCCCTGACCGAGGACCGCCGCCGTGACATCGTCCGCAAGACCCGCAACGGCCTCGCCGCCGCCCGCGCCCGCGGCCGCGTCGGCGGCCGCCCCCGCGTCGTCGACGCCGACAAACGCCGGATCATCCTCGCCCGCCACGCCGACGGCGAATCCATCCGCACCATCGCCGCCGCCACCGAACTCTCCATCGGCACCGTCCACACCGTCATCGCCCACCACCGCGCCGCCGACAGCTAGCCAGATCACCGCTGGTCAGCCGACCGGCCACGATGATCGTCCGGGACGACCGGTCGTTGCTCATGGCCTGCTCGGTTGTGTGGTGTAGCGGGTCGGGTGAGTTGTGCGACAGTCCCCCAGGACGGGTGATCGCCCGCGCCGCCGGGCGGGTGGATGGTGGTGGAGCGTGATGTCTGTGCGTCGGTGGCCGCGGGCGCTGGTGATCGTGGCCGGTTTCGCCGCGGTGGTGTTCGCGGTGCTGCGGTGGGGGCTGCTGTCCTGGCTGCCCGCCGATGGCGGTGTGGTCCGGAACGTGATGGAGGGCGTGAGCTGGCTGGCAGCGGCGATCGCCACACTGACCCTGGTGGTGCCGGGAACGGTGAGACTGTGGCGCTGGGCGCGGGGTCGCCCCGCACACCAGCCCGTGGGCGGCGCCGAGACGGGGAACCCGTTGCTGGGGCGGGCGTTGCATCTGGTGGATGGCCGGCTGCCTCTCGTGGAGCAGGTGGGGTTGTTGCGGTTGCGGGTCAAGCCCGCCATCGACACCCACAGCGAGGACGGCTCGGACCTGCCCCGATACGTGCCTCGCGACATCGACGAGGACCTGGAGTGGGCCATCCACAGCGGCGGGATGGTGCTGCTGCACGGCCCCGCCGCGGTCGGCAAGTCCCGCGCCGCAGCCGAAGCCCTGCGCAGGCTGCGCCCGACCCACCACCTGCTCGTCCCCCGCGACGGCGCCGCGCTGCGCGAGCTGGTCGAGGCCGCCGCGATACCTCCAGGGAGCGTGGTGTGGCTGGACGACCTGGAGAACTACCTCGGCCCCAACGGCCTGGACCTGGCGCTGCTGCAGCGGCTGTGCCCCGACGCCAGCCCGGAGGTGGCGGTGGTGGCCACCATGCGCGATGAGGAACTGGCCCGCTTCACCCACGCCGCCACCGCCGACCACGCCCCCGGCATCGACCAGGCCGCCATCGACCTGATCAGCCACCTACGCGGACGCCGCCGCCTGCGCGTGGCCGCCACCCTCACCGACCCCGAACGCGACCGCGCCAGCGAGATCGCCCGCACCGACCCGCGCGTGCGGCGGGCGCTGGCCGCCGAGGAAGGCTTCGCCGAGTACCTGGCCGCGGGCACCGCCATGATGGACCGCTGGAGCATCGGCGACGGCCCCGAGTTCATCCTCGGCCAAGCCCTCATCAGCGCTGCGGTCGACTGCCGCCGCGCCGGACACCACAGACCCCTCCCCACCGACCTGCTGAACGACCTGCACCGCGACTTCCTCCCCCCGGCCTGGCGCGACCGCGCCGACCTCCCCCCGATCGAGACCGGACTGACCTGGGCAACCCAACGCGTCCTCGGCGCCAGCTCCTGCCTCCAACCCACCCACCACGACGGCTACCTCGCCTCCGACTACCTCCTCGACCGCACCCAACACCACACCAGCCCCCTCACCGGCGCCGTCCACGACACCACCTGGCACCGCCTCATCCACACCACCACCGCAGACGACACCATCGACATCGGCAACGCCGCCTACCACGCCCAACGAACCGATATCGCCGAGCAAGCCTGGCTGAAAGCCAACACCCCCACCGCCCACTACAACCTGGGCGTCCTGTTCGTCGAGACGGGACGTGCCGAGGAGGCCGAGCGGTTCTTCCGACGGGCGGCAGCCGCCGGGGAGACCGACGCGATGTACAACCTGGGCGTCCTGTTCGTCGAGACGGGACGAGTCGAGGAGGCCGAGCGGTTCTTCCGACGGGCGGCAGCCGCCGGCGAGACCGACGCGATGTACAACCTGGGCGTCCTGCTCCAGCGGTCAGGGCGTATGGAGGAGAGCGAGCAGATCTATCGGCAGGCGGTCGACGCCGGACACACCGGTGCTGCGTTCAACCTCGGGGTCCTGCTCGCCGAGTCAGGACATGGCGAGGAGGCCGAGGGATTCTATCGGCTGGCGGCAGACGCCGGACACGCCAAGGCGGCGAACAACCTCGGCGTCCTGCTCCAGCCGCTAGGGCGTATGGAGGAGAGCGAGCGGTTCTATCGGCAGGCGGCAAACGCTGGACACGCCAGTGCGGCGAACAACCTCGGCGCCCTCCTTCAGCGGTCAGGACGTATGGAGGAGAGCGAGCAGGTCTATCGGCAGGCGGTCGACGCTGGACACGCCAGTGCGGCGAACAACCTCGGGGTCCTGCTCGCCGAGTCCGGACGTGCCAAGGAAGCTGAACCGTTCCTTCGGCAGGCGGCAGACGCCGGACACGCCAGTGCGGCACACAACCTCGGCGTCCTGCTCCAGCAGTTAGGGCGTATGGAGGAGAGCGAGCAGGTCTATCGGCAGGCGGCAGACGCCGGACACATCGGTGCTGCATTCAACCTCGGCGTCCTGCTCGCCAAGTCAGGACATGACGAGGAGGCCGAGCGGTTCTATCGGCAGGCGGCAGACGCCGGACACGCCAGGGCGGCGAACAACCTGGCCATGCTGCTGGCCGAGTCAGGACGTGTCGAGGAAGCCGAACGCTTCCTTCGTCAGGCGGCGGACACTGGGGAGACCAACGCGGTGTACAACCTGAAGGCCTTGCTCGAAGAGGAGGGGGACGAGACCAAGTGATACAGCGGATTATCACCCGGTCCGCAAGATCAGTCTCCCGAGTCCGGCGCGTCCCCCTCCGACGGTGAGACGCGCCGCTGGGATGTCAGCGTGGTTCGCCGTTTCGTTGTCAGTGGCCGCCTCCTTGTGGCCGGGTTGGTTTCGTCGTTGGGTGTCAATGGTTCGCCGGTTCGTGCTGTCGCTGACTGGCGGACGGCCTACCACCGCGCCCTTCCGGCGACCTGGTTTGGTGATGCTGAGCGCGCGCGGCGGGGCAGACGCTGCCCTCGCGTGGAATCACCTGGTCCTCAGCGGAGTGTTCCGGTGAGCGTGTTCGCGCGAGTGGTGCTCGCGGCGGCGGCGTGCGCAGTCGCGGCATGGGCTTTCCGCGGTGCCTTCGACGACACCGCCACGGCCGCGCTGCTGCACGCGGTTCTGTGGCCGGTGGCCGCCGCTGCGGTGTGGGGATGCGCCATCGCCCGGATCGGCGCCCAGGCCGCGGGCGCGCTCGGTTAAGGTTTCCTCCGGGGTGTAGTCAGTCGCGCTCGTTATACGTGGTCGAGCTGCCCGCGTCGTGAGGGCGTGCCTCGCAGCAGGTGGACTGGTCGAGCCAGCGAGCGAGGCCGTCGGCGGCCCTCTGCACCTCAGCGCGCACGGCCAACGGGCACAGGGCGGTGTTGGACCTCGACTCGGCCAACTCAGCAGCGTCCCTTGTCGTGCTGATCGTTCTTGCCAACTGGCTCTCCATACGAGTATTCGGCCTACGACCCCGTGCCGCTGCCTGATAAGCGCGGCGAGCTTAAGCTCCAGGTTCGCACGGATCGAGGTGAGATCCGCTTCAAGTCGGGTGAGTAGCCTACGCCGAGATCGGCGCGCTTATGCTCACGCTGACCAGCGTTCGTGCGCCGGTCAGCGATCGCCCTGAGAAGATGGGCGCCCAATATGCCTTGGTGGCCTTGGGCGAGGACCTCGACGATCCGTTCCAGCGCTGAGGTGTGCACGGCACTGGCCTGCCCCGGGTTCCGGTCGCCAGCTTCTCCGGGTGAGCTGCTGAACCGTGCGCGCGACGTCGAACAGCGCCGCCGCGGACGGCAGAGCAGCCTTCCCAGCATCGACCTAGGCCGTGCCGTCGCGGCTCGCGGCGACGGCTTCGGCATAGACACCGACTCATCCTCACCGTCGGGGCCAGTCGTTCAAGACGGTTTGGGGTTGGCCTGGCCGACACTCACCCGATCGGGTGAGTCCGCATTCCGGGATCGGCGTGCTTCGCTTCTGCGGTCGGGGGTGATGCTCACCCGAACATCGCCAGACGCTATAAAGAGCAGTATGGAACACCTGTGGAGCGAGATCGGATCGTGCGCAGGCGGTGCTGATTTCGAGGTCAGGCTGCGTGGATCGACCGCGCGGGTTTGCCTCATGGATGCCGACAACTATCAAGCGTATCTCGACGGTGATGAGTACGAGTTCTACGGCGGCTTCTGGGAGTCAAACCCTGTCGCCCTGCAGATACCGTATGACGACTTCTGGTACCTCGTGATCGATAGCTACTCGGGGCGAATCAAGTACTGGCTCGATGGCCCATTTGATTAAGGGGGTGTCTCATGTGGGGTGCTTCTTGTAGCAGGTGAAAACGGCTGCGAGGGTGAGGAAGGCGCAGTAGTTGTTGGGTTGGCGTTCGTAGCGGGTGGTGAGTCGGCGGTAGCCGGTGAGCCAGGCGATGGTGCGTTCGATGACCCAGCGGTGCCAGCCGAGTTTGCTGCTGGTGTCGACGCCTTTGCGGGCGATCCGCACCTGGATGCCCCAGTCGCGGACCCACTGGCGCAGGGGCGTGGTCGTAGGCCTTGTCGGCGTGGAGCTTGCCGGGTCTGCCGTCCAACTCGGCCCCGCGCAGGTGGCACGAGCGCCGGTTCACTGGGGTAGGTGGAGCAGATTGGAGCACGCGCGACCACCGCACTGGTAGTGTGAGGGTCAGGGGTTCGAATCCCCTCAGCTCCACAAGTCGAAGGCGTAGAATGTCACGGGCCGCGGGGTGCGCAGCCCCGCGCTCGGCAGCGCCACGTGCATGCGGTCCTGCAGGCGCCCGAAGTTGCGCTGGCCTCGACGTTCCCCGCCTAGCGCCGGATGCTTGGATGGAACGGAACCAGCTCATCGCCGCGTGTGTCCGACCCGCGTCCACGCCGCCAGCCGAGGCCTTGGGTACCGCGCTGCCTCCGCACCGCCGGGCACCTTCGCCCCTGATCTCGCCCCGAGACCGCCATCTGCACCCGCTAGCCCACCCCCCGTCCCCGCCACCTCCTCTACAACCAAGTCACGCGGCTGCCCGCCACGTGGTGTCGAGGTCGTGGTGGAGGTTGGCGAGAGCTTTCTCCCAGCGGTCTTGAAGGCGTTGGACCAGGCGGGCTTCGACCTCGGCGGCGACATGGGGAGTAGGTGTGTTGGACCGGGTCCTTGAGCAGGTGGCCGAGCCTGAGTGCTTGGGCGATCTCGGGGATGCCGTCGGCGATCATCCAGGTCTTGTGACTGTGGCGCAGGCCGTGGAAGGTCAGGCCGGGTTTGACCGGATGGAGCCTGAGTCTGGGGTTGTTGGCGGCGAGGTTGCCGTCGGCGGCGGGGCGTTGGGCGCGGCGGGCGAAGTTGCTGCGGCGCAGCAGGTCGCCCTCGGGGCTGATGAAGACGTGGCTGTGGTCGTGGGTGGCCAGGTGGGCGCGGAGTAGGCGGACGTTGAACGGAGCGAGGGTGACGGTCCGGGCCGAGGCCTCGGTCTTGGGCGGACCCAGCCACAGCCGTCCAGAGGCGGACTCGTGCAACGAGCCGATGTCCGGGTCGATGGTGAAGTGGCCGGTGTCGTCGTCGAACAGGCGCAGGTTCCGGCGTTGCAGTCCGGCGAGTTCGCCCCACCGCGCGCCGGTCCACGCGGCGGTGACCTCCAGCACCGCCCCGCCCGGCCCGTACTGGGCGGCGACCTGGTCGGCGACGCGCAGCGCGTCAGCGGGTTCGGCCCACACCTTCTCCCTGGGCCGGGTGGAGTGCCGGCGGCGGCCTCGCCGCCGGGGGCGGATGGGGTTGGCGGTGATGAGCTTCTCGTCGGCGGCGTCGGACAGGATCAGCGACAGCAGTTTGACGATGCCCGCCACCGTGACGGGAGCGAGCCCGCCCGCCCGTAGCTCTTTGCCCCATGCCTGGACTTTGAGGTTCTTGATGTCGGCTATCGCGGTGGTGCCCCAGCGCGGCCGGATGTGGTTGCGCAGGATGCTGCCGTAGTTCTCCGAGGTGCGGATGTCGACGTCGAGGGCGTCCTGCCAGTCCGGCAGGAACTGCTCGACTGTGAGCCGACCTGCCGCCGGGTCGTGCCAAAATGCCCTTGCGTTGCTCGGACTCCATGTCCTCGGCGTGGTCGGCGGCGGCTTTCTGGGTGGGAAACCCGGGGATGGATCCGATGGTGTCGTCGTCGCGGCGATAGCGCACACGCCAGGTGTCGTTGCCGCACTTCTCCACCCAAGCCATGCCCGCTCCTTCGAGGTTGGTGTGGGGGTCGGTTGACACCACCATGAACGCTCGGTTCCGTGCAGAGGGGAAGCCCTGCTCCACAGGAACTTCCACCATTCGCGAAGCCAGCTTGTGGCGCCGTGTCGACCACCGGTCAGGTGCGGCGTGTTCGGGCGGCCGGGCGGGCGGGGCGGTGCGCTGTGGCGACGATCCGCTGCAGGTCCGCGCGGGAGAAGCGCAGGTGTTTGCCGAGGAAGGTGCAGGGGATGCGGCGCTGGTCAGCGCTCCTGAGCAACCACGACTCCTTCACCGCGAGGACGATGGCGGCCTCGGCGGGGGTGTAGAGCAGGTTCTGGTGCCCTCCACCGTCGCTGCTCGGCCGCGGGCTGTCGAGCTGTTCCATGGGCTTCTCCTCACGTGGTGGGCGCGTCAGCGGGCGTGTGGGACGGCGGGCGCTTCGCTGGTGCCACGATCCCCGGGCCGGGTGTGGGGGACGTTCTGCCGTGTGTCGGTCGGCGGCGTGCTCTCGTCGGCTGGAAGCGACCGGATCAGCCGCTGGTGCCAGGCGAGTGCGAACCGCAGGCAGTTGGATTCGCTGCGGTGGGTGGGTGTGCAGCCGGGGAGGTGGCGGCCGCGCAGGCTCCAGGAGGCGGAGTCGCTGGAGGCGATGGCCTCGGCGTAGCGGGCCAGGCCGAGGATCTTGGCGCCGAAGGCGTGCAGCCGGTACCCGCGGGCGGCCAGCGACCGGACGATCCGCTCGACCTCGACGGTGTGTTGGCGGCGGCAGACGCTGCCCACCCCGACCAGCGGCAGCGCCGCGAGGTCGACGCCGCGCTGCTCGTACAGGTCCGCGCACCGGTGGTAGTCGGTGATCGTCTGGCCTTGCAGGACCGGGATGAACGGCAGTTCGGGGTCGAGGTCGCGCAGGCGTAGGTAGTCGACGACGGTGAGGTGTTGGTGGGTGCGCAGGCTCAGGCCGGTGCGGGCCAGGACGTGGGCCTCGGTCATGCGGTCGCGGGGCGCGGCCCAGTCGAGGTGGCCGATCTCGGTGGCGTAGCGGCGCACCGCTTTGGCATAGGTGGGGGCGTCGGTGCGCCACCGCCCGTGCAGCGACAGCTCGGTGAAGCCGCCGGAGTCCAGCGCCCACGGCCCGCTGGCGCGCGGAAGCCGGCGGCGCCCGGCCAAGCGCCGGTGGCTGACCAGCAGCGGCACACCGAGGTCGCGGGCCAGCCAGGACGGCTGGTGGGTGCCCAGGTAGAACTTCATGTCCTCACCGCCCTGCGGGCGAGCAGGCTGGCGGCGTGCAGCGGGGCGAGGGTGGCGAGGGTGGCCGCCGTCTTGCCGGCGATCTGTCCGGGAACGGCGGTCACGTCGCCGAAGGCCAGCGGCACGAACAGCAGGCTGTCGACCACCAGCCCACCCAGGTTGGACACGGCGACAGCTCCCAACCGGGTGCGGCGGCGCATCCGGGTGTAGATCAGCGCGTCCACGAGTTCCGAGGCGGTGAACGCGACCACGCTGGCCGCCGCGATCCGCGGCGAGGCCACTACGGCGGACAGGCCCGCCCCGACCGCGATCCCGACAGCGACCCCGCTGGCGCCGAGCGTGTCGTGGACGAGGTCGCGGGCGGTCAGGCCCGCCCCGGCGAACAACGTGCCCGCCGGAACGACCAGCCCGCCGACGACGAGCGGCGGCCAGTGCGCAGAGGCGGTGTTGGCGGCGACGACCGAGAGCAGATACCCGACCATCGCTGCCGCGGCGCTCAGCGTGCTTCACCGCCAGCTCACCGCCCGAACCCTCCAGTGTGGTGACGCCAGCGCGAGGCGCGGCTGCGGGCTGACGCCGGTGCTCATGCCGCACGCTCACGCCGGTCGTGGCCCGGGGTTGCGGCGGAGTCGCCGGAGCGGCACGACCACGGCGAGCACCCGTCCGGGTCGCCGTCCTCCTCCCTCGATCGGACGCGACGGACCGAACAGCAGCAGCGCCTCAACACGGCGAGACAGTCCCTGGCCAGCCTGCTGGCGGAATCGCCGACCGTGCCCTCGGCGACCGAGGTTGCCAAGCGTGTTACGGCACTGTCGCTGCAACTGGCCGATGCCGGTACCGATCGGAGGGCGGCCGATGCGGCGCATCGGCAGGCCCGAGCCGCACGGCAGGCCGACCAGCGCAGGCTCAACGACGTGCGTGAGTCCGCGGTGGCGCGGCAGCTGTTCCACGGCTTGGATCCGCAAGCCTGCCCCCGGGGGTGTAGGGCAGGTTCTGCTGTGGTGGTCCACCGTCGAGATCGTCCTGCACGGCCGCGGCAAGTGTGCCGTCACCACCCTCGCGCAGCGCCACCCACGACCTCACCACCTCCACACGTCGCGCTGAACCGGTTCGGCGCGCAAGGCACTCAGCCACTGCGATCCCGGTGCACCCGGCTCAATAGACGATTCTTTCTCACCTATTTCTGCGTTTCTCACTTGACAACCACCCCGCCCATCGAGAAAATCATGGACACTCAAGCGATAAACCAGGGGAACTCCATGCCTGCACTTTTGATTCTCATCGTTATAACTTCATTTCTGACTAGTTGCTCTAACCAACCAGCGCCGCCAGGAGCCGATGTACCCTCCAATACAAATCACCCCGCCCCAACCACAGATGAAGTTGGCAGCGACCGCGTCACCACGGTGGTATGCGGTGAACTCGAACAGTATGGCAAGTATGTCTATGCCAACATTTACGCGCCTGTGCACCTGGAAGGAAAAGATCTCGAAGTAAGCGCAACGGGGGCGAGCATTCTAGTCTCCGCCCTTACTCAAATAGGCAGCTTTATCGATGGAGAACCCGACCTCGAAGTCTCCTTGAACAAGGCTGGCCCGTCCACGAGAAGTGCATTTACGAATCTTCTTCGCGAATCCCAGGAGCTCCACGACCGTCTCGTTTCATCAGCCAGAGCTGGGCTCGACGCAAAGAAGGAGGACTTCGTAGAGCTATTCGACGCTTTCTCGATTTCAATCGACACGTGCTCGGCGGAGGGACTTCGACCTGAATGGGCTCGCTCCTAGTACTCCAGCCGTAAGTTGTCACGTCCGTTGATCGTCGCCGCGTCGGGCGTAGTGGCTGGTTCGGGCGTGGTGCTGGTGTCCGCGCCGCCAGCGTGACCAGGCCAGCGGGCAAGCGATGCGACGCCCGACTTGAGGACCAGGCGGGCGAGTAGCCGTCGGATCTTGTTACGGGTCAACGCGATGACACGGCCCGGGCGGCGTTGGTCGTCGTGGTGGACGTCGGCAGCGATCACGGTGTCTTCGACGAGCTGTGCGAGAGCCACTTGGAGCGGTCGCGCCGAGGCATGGGCCAAGTGGGTGGGATTGCGCAGCGCGGCGTGTTCACCGCCCGACGGTGGTCATCTGCGCGATGCTCGCGGTGGTTTCGGCGCCGGGAGGCGGGTTGGTGATAACGATGTTCGGTCGGGGCTCCAAGGGGAAGCGCACGGCGGGGCGCTGGTGTCGTTGAAGGAGATGCCGCAGGCGCAGGAGTCTGCGGCGTTCCTGGGCAACCGAGAGTTCGAGGAGATTCCGGGGTTGGTGTTCTTGCTGTGGCAGACCCGGGTGGGGGTGCTGGCGGCGGCGTATCCGACGTCGGACCACGGTGGGAGCCACCCCGGATGGGTGCTGGAGTTCGTTCCGGAGATCCAATGTCTGATCGAGGTGGCCCCGGAGGGGTTCCACAACCCGGACGGGCCAGACGTCTATGACGAAGCCGTGGAGGAAGGTGAGCAGCGGCAGCTGTTGTGGCGCTACTACTCGCGTGCGATCGGGCGCCCGGCTCCGTAATGGCCGTGGTACCTCAACCACCGCGAACTGATCCAGGCCTGGCGCCCGGGTATGCCGCCCGTTACCGCGGAGCCCCGGCAGGACCCGGACATGACGCCGCTGCTGCGGTTGGCCGCCCTCTACGAGTTCGGCAGCCCGACACGCCGAGTCCTGGAGTACTACTACTTCAACGGCCTCAGAGACGCCGCCGGGGGCAGCGAAATCGCGTGGGAGGCCCTCAAGGATGCCGCCTTCGACGGGCTGGCCACGAAGTCCGCCTGCGCCGACATCGCCGCCCTGATCCGGCGCCTGATCCGCGTCCGCTCCCCTTCGACATGCCACTGAACAACGACATCACCAAACCGTGCGCCTCGGAGTCCGGGTCGATCGGCCCGGCGACCTCCGACACCCACAGCTGGACACCGAAGTGAACGAACACCGCCCGCTTGGTAACGCAGGAACGTCGGCTTGGCCCACACCAGCGTTCGACACTTCAGTACGGCTGGGCCGATACCGGGTGCCCTCAGGGGTGGCACCCGTTCGAGTCGGTTCGGAACAGCCCAGCACGACCGTGGCGCAATACCCATCAGCCGAAGAAACGAAGTGCATAGGAGCCAATGGCGTTCCATCGCGCCATGCGCATGGCCGAGCTTGATGCCGACTCCGGCAAGGCATTCATTACGTCACTCGCAATTGATCGGGGCGGAGCGCGCCGACCGCGATGGCCTTTTCCCGCAAAAGGTCGAACGCGCGAGTTCCCGCAGGAAGTGCGAGGAAGTCTTTGATCCGCGACGCGCACTCGCGTGAGCTGAGCACACTGGTGTCGCACTCTATGTCGTACAGGCCGTGCGCGTGCACCGCCGCAAGCTGCCGCTCCGCTTGGCCGATCTCCCGGTCCCCTCTGGTGAGCTCGCGACGGCGCAACTCTTCGACATCGCAATGGACCCCGACCAGAACAACATCCAGGCCGTTCATGACCGCAAGGCAGTCGATCAGCCTCCAGGGCTCGCTCAGCACGTGGTCCACCACAACGTCGTTGCCCGCATGCGCCATGCCTGCCACAGCTCGATGGAAGCCGGCCCTCGTCCGGACGAGCACCTCACGGATCCTGTCCTCACCGAGCTCGAGCGTGCGTTCCTTGGCCCTCAGTCCGTTGAAGACATCGACGCCCATGTTGAAATAGGGAGTGTCCAGCACCGACAAGAGTTGTGCTGCAATGCTACTCTTCCCTGAGCTCGATACACCGTTCAAGAAGATGATGCGCCCCTTGTGACCGGCCGAGAAAATCACGAGCAGCACTCTAGCATTTGGGCATCGCCTAGACCATCCGACTGAAGTTGAGCGTGTTCACCAGTCGGCGGCGGCTCGCCAAGCGGAGAGGAGGTTGGGCCCGCACGGTATGCGGGCCCAACACACGCTTCTACGCACCAGCCTCGAAGCAAACCTGCCGGTAGAGGGGGTGGGCGGAAAGTTCAACTCGGGCCTCGGACACAACCAGTACGCCCAACCCTGGTGAAGGATCGGCATGGGCCTCCACCAGGTTGGCGTGCTTATCGAATCTGACATTCAGGCCCAGTAGGCGATACAGCTCGTTCTTGTCGGCTGGTTCGGCTGCTTCGAGTGCCGCCGTCAGTCCTCCGACGCTGTCGGCTAGTTCCTTGATCTGCTGAGTGCTCAGCGGCCGTCGGGCCGCTCTCTGTTTGACGGCGAGTTCATGCTGTAGGCGTGACCTGTCGGTGACGATGTCCTGCATCCAGCCGTTGACGATCGTGGGGTCGACTCCTGCCTCGATCGCGCGTTTGTGTTGGGTGAGCTTGCGGTCGCATTCGGCGATGCGCTGCCGCAGCGGACCCAGCTCGGCCTCGACCCTATCCTGGACCTCGGCGATCCGCTCGAGGGTGGCGGCGACCTTGGCGGGCGAGAAGACCTGGGCCAGCCAACCGTTCAGGTGCGGTACCACGTGGTCCTCGCGCAGGTAGACCGACAGCGGGTGGTCGATCTCCTGCACCCCGGCGTACTCCTTCGGGAAGCGGCACCGGTAGCGGGGTCGGTTCTTGACCCAGTTGCTCACGTGAGGTGATCCAGGTCGATTTCGGAGACCACACTTGCACGATCTGGTGGCCTAGGGGCGACATCGTCAACGTCGATCAGCACCTCCTTGTGCTGCTTGCCCCACACCTCGTTGCCCATGTAGCGGGGTTGGTCAGGATGACCCGCACCGCGCTCTTGGACCACGCCGCCACTTTGCGATGCGGGTTGCGGGCCGGGTCGCGCGCCGAGGGGCTGAGCACGCCGTCGGCGGTGAGTCGTTCTGCGATGGTGAACATCCCCTAGCCCCGGTCGTACTCAGTGAAGATAATGTGAAGACTACCCAATTGCAGAAATCGAGCGTACCGGAACCGCACTCAGAACGACCGACACGCCAGTCGAATTGGCTCGGAACCTCATGTTCGTCAAACCGATCCCGCGTGGGCAGACGGTCACTATGGCAGACCCGAGGGAATCGACTTCCGCTCTACTTGGCAAGGCAAATGCGATGCTCAGGTGCACGCGGAACAGTCAATCTTGCAAGGAACTACATCGTAACTGTCGCCGAAGACGCGGGTGACGCCGAGATAGTCCCCGCGGAGGCGGATCTTGGTGCGCGGTGATCTTTGCCCGGATTGGGGAGCTCCGATCATTTAGCCGTCGCAGGCGTAGCACACCAGGGAGCTGCAGTCGAAGCCGACGACGTTCTGGTCGGGATGTTGGCCGCGGCCGGGGGCCGTTGAGAGTCACGCGCCAGGTAGTGCTCAGCACCAGGCGGCGCCGTGGCAGAGGCTCGGCGCGTGGGACGCACCTTGGCCATCCGAGGACGCACCGCACGGTGTATTGCCTTCAGGATCTAGGTTCGGCCATCATCGTCAGCAGCGCGTTCATGTTCATGCCGCACCGCGCCGGGATTGGGCGGGCGGCGAGGGAAGGATGTCGCTCAACATCGACTACTACCAGGTTCTCGGAGTGACACGATCGGCGTCGCCTGCCGAGATCAAAGCCGCCTATCGGAGGAACGCCTCGATCCATCATCCGGACAAGGGTGGGGACGCACGCCGGTTCGACCTAGTCCGGAAGGCATACGAGACGCTCATCGATCCCGTTGGACGAGCGGAGTATGACAAGGCGTCGGCTTCGCCGCCGTCCCACGGGGGTTCGTCGACCGCAGCACCGCAGCGGTCCCCGGGGCCAGATTGGTCACCGCTGGCACGCTGTCTCATCTGCGACCGACGCAGAACCCGTCACACGCATCCGGTCATTCTGGGAAGGGCCGTGCCTCGTTCGGATCCGTCAGTGTCCCGTGTTGCGCTCGATGTAACCAGGACCACCCCGATCTCGGCGACAGGAGAATGATCCACGCGCTGCTCACCATCGCCGGGGACACCTCGTTGAGGTATCTCCTCGGCTTTCTCGGCTTCATCCTGGTCTTCCCCATCGTCGGTCTGGCCGACGATGGGTGGGAGAACATATCAAGGTTCGAGCTCGCCATGCTGTGGCTGTTCGGTCCGCTGTCGATCGTCACGACATCCATCTGGGGCATTCAGGCCTTCACGCTGCGCAGAAGAGCGATCGCGGTATACAACCGCGTCATTGCCCATCCCGCGGTGTCCACGCTCTTGGCGCAGGGCTATCGAATCTGACCCCAGACGAATCCGGAGCAAGACCGGGCGATCGAGCCCGCGACGACGTTTCGAGGACGGACCTGTCGAGCTCGTTCGCGGTATCGATGCCGGTCTCGCCGTGGCGGCGCAGACATGGTGGGAGGCTGAGTTGGTCACGGCTTGTCGCGGGTCGGCGGTTCCAACGCTGATCGTGGACGGTGCGCAGGACATCCGGCCAGGTTGGGCTGTGGATTCTGGCGGGCGAGAAGAACTGGACCAGCCGACCGGCTAGGTGCGGCACCACGTGGTCCAAGACCACTCCTCAGCCAACGGTTCCCAGTCGGCTCGGCCGAGACGTTGGCGACAGCGCGCAGGGTTCGAGCGATGAGCGGACGCAATGGTACGAGATGTGGTCGGCTGGATCGCGGCGAGCTGGCAGACAGTGGACCTTGATGTCGCGAAAGACCGGCTCGCTTTGGGGGCCCCATTTCGCCGCGGTCGGTCACCCGGCGCATGGTCTCTGCTTGGCACGGGACCGCCGCTGTTCCGTGCTGGTGTGTCGCTTGGCTTGCGGCACACCGCGCGGCTTCAGTCGGAAGGGTGGAGCTCGGCGTTGCGTTGCCGGGCTTCGTGGAGTTGGTCTTCGAGGGTGACGATGCGGCACGCCGCGTCGATCGGGGTGCCCTGGTCGACCAGTTCCCGCACGCGCGCGGCCACGCGCAACTGGTGGCGGGAGTAGCGGCGGTGTCCGCCGGTGGAGCGCTGGGGTTGGATCAGCCCGTTCTCATCGAGGCTGCGCAGGAAACCCTGGCTGGTACCCAGCATGTCCGCGGCCCGGCCCATCGTGTAGGCGGGGTAGTGCTCATCATCGAACTTGTCGACCGCGCTCGGCACGGCCGCGTCAGGACGGTCAGGGGTCATACCACCTCCACAGGTCGAGGGCCCTGGGTGTCAGCTCGACACCCAGGGCCCAGGGGTTTGGGATCACCATTGCCAGCCGACCACGAGGTCGGCCTTCCATACCCGCGGCGAAGGACCGCGCGGGGATCGCGTGTCTGTAACCGAGAACCACCTACCAATCCCGATGGGCCTGCGGTACCCGCCCGGCGCACAGCAGCCACGGCGGGCGATCCAATGATGCGCCCTCTCCCTTCCTCTCTCATGTCCGGTCGGGTGTGCCGGAGCCTCACGAACCGGCTCCGGCACACCCGACCACTCACATCACTTCCGCGGGCGCCAAATCTCCGCCCACGTCCTGCACAAACTCACCGGGACCGCCAACTACCCGGTCCCGACCGGCCCACCGCGGAGCCCCTTGCACTGCTTGGCTCCGACGGCCAGGCCGTCTTGTCTCACCTCGCGGGCAGTTCCGTCATCTCCCGCGCCTGCTAGACGTTGTCTCTGTCGCTACGACCAGAACTGTACCCTCGCCCGACCCCGAATGTCTACTGCGAGCGCCATAGATTTCCTTCGGCGTGTCTGGACCCGCCCTCCGCGCAGGCCAACCCTGCTCCGGCTCTGCCGAGCTGACCGGCTCGGGCGAGTCGTTCAGACGGGGGTCGACGGTGCCTGGCCCGGGTCGCCGTGCCGGTTGCGGGAGGCGCGGGCGCGCAGGCGGTCCAGCAGGGACATGGACGGGCTGGCGGTGGTGCCGTGGACGAGGATGGAGCCGATCACCACCAGCGCCACCACCCGCCAGATCGTGTCCGGCTCGGCGAAGTGCCCGTTCTCCAGGGCGTAGGCGACGTAGAACAGCGACCCGACGCCCCGCACCCCGAAGAAGGAGATGACCAGCCGCTCGCGGGGCCCGGTCTTCCCGCCGACCAAGCCCGCCAGACCCGCCAGCGGGCGCACCACGAACAGGACGGCCAGCGCGACCAGGACCTCCCGCCACCCGGTGCCCGCCAGCAGGCCGGTGACGGCGGCGCCGCCGAGCAGGAAGATCAGCAGCACCGTGAGCATCCGCTCGACCTGCTCGACGTGCCGGTGCAAGACACGTTGGTAGCCGTGCGAGCGTTCACCCGCCCTGATCGTGCACGCGCAGACGAAGACCGCGACGAAGCCGTACCCCTCGGCCAACTCCGTCAGCCCGTACGCCAGGAACGTGGCGGCCAGCGCGACGAAGCCCTCGGCGTGCTCGGCCAGCCGGACCTTCTCCGACGGCGCCGCGAAGAACAGCTTGCGCAGCCCCCACCCGACGACCAGGCCGACGAGCAGGCCGCAGGCGAGCCGCCACAGCACGTCCACCGCCAGCCAGTGCGGCGCCCAGGCGGCCGGGGCCGTCCCCACGACGCTGATGGCGACGGCGGCGTAGGTGAAGGGGAACGCCAGCCCGTCGTTGAGCCCCGCCTCGGAGGTCAGCGCGAACCGAGCCTCGTCCTCCACCGAGCCGGCGTCGTCCGGGTCCTCGACCGGCTCGGCGACCTGCACCTCGCTGGCCAGCACCGGATCGGTGGGGGCCAGCACCGCCGCGAGCAGCACCGAGGCCGCCACGCCCCAGCCGAGCACCCCCCACCCGAGCAGCCCGACGGCCAGCATCGTCAGCGGCATCGTGATGCCCAGCAGCCGCCACGTCGACGACCAGCGACGCAGGCCGACCGGCCGGTTGATCGCGAGCCCGGCGCCCATCAGCGAGATGATCACGCACAGCTCCGTGAGGTGCACGACGACCGACCCGTGCCGCAGCGGGTCGGGATCGGGCAGCGGCTCGAAGACCGTGAACGCCAGCGCGCCGCCTGCCAGGAACACCATCGGCATCGAGATCGGGGCCTTGCCCAGCACCCTCGGCAGCATCGCGGCCAACAGGGTCGCGACGCCGATCCCCGCATAGGCGATCGCGCCCGGCTCCACGCGACTCCTCTCCGCCGCCTGATCAGGCAGGCCACTTCCAGAGCCAGTACCCAGCCTCGCCTGGCTCGAACCCGTCTTCCCGTGGTGGCGAGTTGTGCAGCGTCCCAGGGCGGTACGGGGCGTCGGAGGTGGAGAAGTGAGGGGTCACAGCCTGATCCCGTCCAACCGCGCGCTTCGTCCCGATGGCTTATTGCCTTGGTGGTCTGCGTTCCCTACCGTGCTCGGGTCTTCTGCGATAGGAGTCCGGGGTGAACCCCACGCTGAGCCGCAGGGCGGTGGTCCTGCACTGGCTGGCCGTCGTGCCCGCCGCGGCGGTCCTTGTCCTGTTGTTCATCGTGCCGGGGATGTTCTTGCGGGAGCCGGCCTCCTTCCTCGACCGGGTGTGGCTGCACACGCCGACGCTGCTCTTCGCCGCAGCCACCGCGTCCCTGGTGGTCTTGGTGGTACGCCGGGGAAGGCGCGTGCGCTGGCGTGACCCCATGCTGGTCCCGGTCGCCACGGTGGCCTTCATCCTGGCGCTGTTGACGACGAACAACCTGCTGGCCGTGTTCCCCTAGCGGGGCCCCGGACTGCGTGCCGCGGGTGGTTTCACGACAGCCCAAGTGCCTTGTCGGGCAATGGATGCACACGTACGGCCGTGCGTGTGGTCGCAGGGACCGGAACACCTTCGGTGCGGACCGCGCCGCGGGCGACGTTCCTCGTCAGGGCTGGTGGGCGCACAACGGTGGGCGAGGCAGACGGACCCCGGGCGCATCGCAGGCTGTCGGCGGGCCGTTGGAGTGGTGGGTCGTAGTGGGGTCAAGCCGAGCGTGGGTGCCGGAAGCTCAGCGGCGGATACGTGGGTGGCCAGGTCGACCATCGCGCTCCCTGCGACTCGCGTGGCATTCCACCGTCAAGGGCAGAACGCACGGCGGAGACTCGCGTGCGACCACCGGTCGGACCATCGCGACCAGCGTCGGTTGTCCCTGCCGCGGTCGCCCTGCTCGCCCACTCGTCCTCGTAGCGCTTCTCGCGGTGCGCATGACCAAGTGCAGCGCCATCCTCGCCCGCGCACCGGGGCATCGGTCACTCGCCCGAGGCCAGATCGCCCGCGAGGTCGTCGGAGGCCCGGGCAGCCTGTCGGCACCATGGCGTTCTGCCTCCGGGTGATCGGTGAGTAGCGGTCGGACAGAATCCATTCGGGCCGTCTCGAGGATCGGTCGGTGATCGGCGGGTTGGGTTGGTCACGAGGTGCGCACGTTGGAGACGATGGCCTGCCTGGTTTCGTGGTGGGCAACGGGAGGTCCGCGCCAGCACACGACTGTGCCGATATCCGAGCGAAGGCGCAACACCCTAGAAGGCGTCATCCGCGTTCGACGATTCCGGAGCGGATTCCCGACCCGGCCAGGCGCAGCGGTCCATAGGAACTTTTGTTTCACCTGTAACAGCTGGCGACCTACCCCGATACCAGGCATGACCATGAGGAGGGCCCGGTTGTGACCACGATTGTCTTCGTGAACTGCGCCGCGCTGCTCGCGGGCGGGGTCTCGGCCCCCGGCGACGATGCCAGCCGGTCCAAGTTCGTCGATGAACCGCTCTGGCACGTCGACCGCGGGTCCGCTGCCAGCGGGCGTGGAGACCACTGGCGAGCGAATCTCCGCGCCCGCACCCAGATCCCCGCCCTGGCTCAGCGCTCGCTGACCAGAGCACGATGACGCCACTACGCACCTCGCGCACTTGATGCCCACTGTACGACGCAGAGGAGTCAGCGTTGGCCAACGTCGCCGGACACGGTGCGGCTTCCCCGCACGCCCACCGGCTCGCCGCCCTCGCCCTGGAGCACCTGCGCGACCGCCTCTCGGTCGACGTCGATGAGCTGCTCACGGCCGTCATGCGCCGCTTCCCCGGCCAACGCCGCGAACGCCTGGCCACGCTGCTCAACGAGGCCGTGGCCGCCGGACTTCTCCATCGCGACAGCACCGGCCAAATCAGCGCATCCCGCGGCGGGACGGCCCAGGCCGCATCCACCACCAGCCCGTCCGCTGGCGACACCGCCTCCGGTGCGGCCGCCACTGCCGCGACAGCAGACGCGATGACTCAGCCCATGCTCGCCGGGTCTGCCGAAGAGCCACCCACCGATGCGCTCGGCGTCGCCGGGCGCGTAGTGCGCGCCGTCATCGTCGACCTCGAGTCCGTGGTGCATACGACCACCAGCGACCCGTACACCGACAAGCGGATCTACCAGATCGGCGCCGTCCGGCTCAGCAACGACAGCGCCTGGGTCGCCGAGCAGCCGCAGTTCAGCGCCTACGTCGAGCTGCCCGACGACACCTGGGTCATCCGCTCCAAGCGCGTCCGCGAGGCGCACGCCGCGGCGGCCGTCAGCCCGAGGCAGGCGCTCGAGGACTTGTACGCCTACACCGACGGCGCCGACCTGATCGTCACCTACAACGGCACCCAGGCCGACTTCCCGCTGCTGAGCGCCAGCGCCGCTCGCGAGGACATGCCCGACCTGCGCGGCGCCTACGTCGACGCCTTCTACCTCACCCTTGCCCTCTACCCGACCGCCACCCGGCACGCGCTCGCGCCCTTGGCCGACGACCTGGGCATCGACCGCGCTGGGCTGGGCTGGCACGACGCAGTCGATGACAGCGAGCTGCTCGCCCGCGTCCTGCGGCACTGCGCACAGACGTTCGCCGCGATGCCCGCCGACCGTCAAGACCTGCTCGCCAGCCTGACCGCCGACTCACTCGCTTGGACCCTGGTGCGCTCGCTTGCCGCCGGACAGGTCGGTGCCCCGCAGCACGAGCTGCTCGGCGAGGAGCGGATCCACACCACCGCAGAGGTCGCCGAGGTCCTGAACTCCGGCCTCGCCGCCCACCCCCCGCGGCGCAGCCCCACCGGGAGAGTCGGACGCCCAGCGATCAGCGTCAACACGAGCCTGCGGGGAGCCGACGGCAAGGTCGACGTCACCGCCCTCGCCCGGGCCGTCCGCCCCGGCGCCGCACTGCGCCAGCCGCAGATGCGGATGACCCAGCAGATGCACGCCTGGGCCGACCAGGCCAGCTCAGGCCTGGTCGAGGCGCCCACCGGCACCGGTAAGAGCTTCGCCGTGCTCGCCGTCGCCCTGGACTGGCTCGCTGGCGGCCTCGACCGCACCGCGATCATCACCACCGCCACCAAGCAGTTGCAGGCACAACTGGCCGCCGACGTCGCGCACCTCGAAGCGGCAATTCCCGGGCTGCTCAGCGCCTCCGACGTGGTCAAGGGCAAGGCCAACCGGTTGTCGCTGCGCGCGCTGACGCTGTCGCTGACCGACGCAACCACGCTGCTCGCCGCGCCAACCGTACCGCGGCGCGGCCGCAACGCCGGTCGCAACCGTTTCCTCGAGCGCGTCGCCTTCCGTGAGCTGCTTGCCTACCTGATGCTGCGCTTGATCGCCTCCACCACCGTCGAGCAATCCTGGACTGCACACTCGGTCGACCCGGTCGACGTGCCGCTGTTCTTCACCGGCTACAGCAACAACGCCGTCACCATCTGGCTCGAGTCGCTGTCCCAGGCCAGCAGCGGCGAGTACGAGGCGGCCGCCCCCACACCGCTGGCAGTCCACACCGATGGAGTAAAGGAGGCCCTGCTCGGGCACCGGCTGATCCTGGCAAACCACGCGCTGCTGCTCGCCCACCTCGACGAGCTGTCCGACCTCGGCCCGGACACCCTGCTCATCCTCGACGAGGCTCACCAGCTCGAAGACAGCGCAACCAGCGCACTGACCGCCACGCTGGACTACCGCCTGGTAGAGGACTTGTACAGCGAGCTCGTTAGTTGGACGCGCGAGGCACGACCCGGCGCCGAACGCGACCAGGCCTCCGAAGGAGTGCGCAACCTCGGCCTGCTGCTCGACCACGAGGCGCTACCCAAGGTGGCCGGGCAGGTGTTCGACGCGCGCGGCACCGGCGTCGGTGCACGCACCGTCACCCTGGCCAGCCCGTACAGCGGCACCAGCGGCACCGGACAGGTCCGGTACCTGATGAGCCAGCTGCTGCGCCTGTCGGGCATGTGCGACGTCCTCGTCGGCACGTTGTCGGCCTACCGCGGCGCCCACGCAGCCACCATGAGCTTCTACGACCTCGAACGCCTCAACGCCCTCGTCTTCGGCGCAGCCGAGGTCAGCGCCACCGCACAGAAGATCGTCGCCGACACCGACGCCGCCCTCGGCCTGCCCACCGCCAGCGGCCCCGGTACCCCTGGCACCGGCCAGGGCAGCACGCCCGGCGGCAGCCCCGGCCCGGACGAGGCCGACTACGACTGCGGCACCACAACCGACGCCGCCGCGGAGGATCCGGACGGCGACGCCGATGAGAGGCTGCCATTCGACGCGACCGATCCCACCAGCGAATCCGACCATGACGACCTCGACCCCGACGCGGCCGAAGTCACCACCGGCACGGCTGACGGCGGCCCCACCGACCTCGGTAGGACCGGCGACGGGGCGGCATGGGCGCTTGGCGCCTTGCCGCCCGGCACCACCAACCAGGTTGTCTACGCCGAGGAGGTGGAAGCGCTGCGCGCGGAGCTACGCCGCTACCGCTTCCGCGTCAGCTCCAGCCCGATCGAGTTGCCCGCCGACGACACCTGGCAGCAATTCCTGGCTACCTTCGACCGAACCTACTACGTGTCCGCCACGCTGCGCGTCGCCGCGCAGTGGACCTTCATCCGGACCCGGCTTGGGCTGCGCAGCACCGTCCCGACCCTCCACCTGCCAACACCTTTCGACATGAGGAACCAGGCCGAGCTCGTTTGCCTGGCCGACTTCCCTTCCTGGGCAGAGCAGAGCGACGGTGCCATGCGCACTGTCGCCCACCAGCTCACCGGCTACATCCGAGAGATGATCCGGCCGGTCTTGAACGAGGACGACGAGCCCCAGCAGCACAACGCCCGCGGAGGCTACGACGGCGGGGCGATGGTTCTCACGACCGCTAAGAGCACCGCCGCTGGCATCAGCCAGTACCTGTCCGAGAGCCTGCGGCGCGAAGGCGACGCCACCCCGGTGCACAGCGCCGTCCTGCTCGGCAACCCTCGCGCAGTCCGGCTGTTCGACAGCCACACCGACGGCGGCGGTCTCCTGGTCGGCACCAAGGGACTGTGGCAAGGCGTCGACATCGCCGACCCCGCCCGGCTGCGCCTCGTCTGGATCAACAAGCTGCCCTTCGCGCCGTTCGCCGCCCCCGTGATCGAAGCGCGCCGCGCCGCGGTCGTCGCCCGCGCCGAGACCGCCCACGCCGAAGACCCCGACGCGATCGCCACCGAGACCTACTACCTGCCGCTGGCCGCGCTTCAGCTGCGACAGGCCGTCGGCAGGCTCATCCGCTCCGAGCAGCACCGCGGCGTCATCGTCATCAGCGACCGCAAGCTCGCCGGGCACACCGCCCTGCGACGCGCCTACCGCGAGACGTTCCTGGGCAGCCTCGATGCCGACCTGCTGCGCCGCGACCCGGTGTCCGGCGAGCGCACCGGCGGCAACGTCATGTCGATGGCCGACGCCTGGGCGCGGATTTGGAACTTCTACGCCCGCAACGGTTTGCTCGACCCGGGCCGCGCCAGCGAGCTGTCCACACCGCAGGCCCTGCTTGAGCACACCGTCCTGCCGCAGACCCGCCGCATCCGCGAGCTCGGTCTGACCGCCGACGAGGTCACGCAGCACCAGGCGAGCGGCACGCTCGTCGCCGAGGTGCTCGACCGGTGCTCCCAGGTTGGCGGGCTGCTGAAGCTGTCCGACACCCCTACCGAACTCAAGAGCTCCCAGAAGGCCGTGATCACCGCCGTCGTCGAGGGACGCAACGCCCTCGGACTGCTGCCGACCGGCTTCGGCAAGAGCTACTGCTTCCAGCTGCCAGCACTCGTGCTGCCGGGCGTCACCCTGGTCATCAGCCCGCTCGTGGCGCTCATGCACGACCAGGCGCTCGAGCTCAACGCGAGCATCGGCGGCGCCGTACGCGCCCTGGTCGCTCCGCTGCGCGAGAGCAGCAGCCGCGCAGGCAAGACCGAGATCGCCGACCAACTGCTCGGCCGTGCCGACCACCACATCAAGCTCGTCTACGCCAGCCCCGAGCGCCTAGGACAGCGGCGCTTCCGACAGATCGTCACCGAAGCGGTCCGCACCGGCGTGATCAGCCGCATCGTCATAGATGAGGCACACACGGTCGTGCAGTGGGACGACTTCCGCCCGTCGATGCGCCGTGCCGCGCAGTTCCTGGCCCGGCTGCGCGCCGACTACGGGTTGGCTGTCACCGCGCTGACCGCCACCGCCAACCGCACCGTCCATGCCGGGCTGCGCACCCAGGTATTCGGCCTCGGGGCCGACATTCCCACGGTCAACAGCGCCGAGGCGCTCGCCGAGGCCAGCACAGCCGGGCCGACCGGACTGGTCACCGTCCGGGAGAATCCAATCCGGCCTGAGCTGGCGTTGTTCCGCCGCTCGATCTGCCCCGCCGGGCCAGCCGTCAACGCCGGACTGGCCGAGGAGGTGGTCGACCGCATAGAAGATCACGCGATCTTCTACTGCCTCACGGTGCGAGACGTCGTCGCGCTGCACGCCCACCTGCGCGACTACGTGGGTGACGGCAACGTGCAGGTCCGGCGCTTCCACAGCCGGCTCACCGAGGCCGAGAAACATGCCGTCATGACCGAGTTCCGCGAAGCGCCCCGGCGCGGAGAAGAGGGATTCGTGCCGATGCTCATAGTCGCGACCAGCGCGTTCGGGCTCGGCATCAACCGGCCCGACATCCGCACCGTCTTCTGCGTCAGCACCCCCACCGACCTGTCGCAGCTATACCAGCAGGTCGGCCGCGCTGGCCGAGACGTCGCCGGATCCACCTTCACGGGGGCCCCGCCCACCAACAGCGCGCCCGCCGACGGCGCTACCGCTGGCACCGCGGCGACGGCCGCAGCGGCAGCCGCGACACCGCTGGCGAACGTGGGGCTGGCCCTGCTCACCCCGCGCGGACTGCGCACCGCCCGTTTCATGACCACCAGTGACCTGCCCGCGCCGCTGCTCGCCCGGATGGGAGAGGCCGTCTTGGCCGTCCGCAACGGCGTCCTGGACACCAGCACCATCGCCGACCGGCTCATCGCCGAAGACGTCGACGCCGGCAGGCTCAACCAGGACGACGCCGCCAAGTCGCGCACCAGCGAGCAGTACACCTCCGGTGTAGTGCGCGCGTTCGCCGCGCTGTCGGCGCTGGGCGTCGTCGACGACCTCGGGGACTTCCCACCGCTGTGCACCATCAAGCCTGGCGAGCTGCGCGACAGCGGCGACCAGGACAACGACCCTACCGAGCAGGCCGTCGTCGACGCGGTCCTGGCACTGCCGGGTCGCAGCGATGACCGCGCCAGCCTGCACCGGGCCCGGTTACACGTCCCGAGCCTGCACCGGCACCTGAGCGCGACGGTCGAGCGCTACGCCGACCTTGCCGACGACCCGCCCAGCACCTGGCAGCTGCTGGCGGATCTCCACGACCGAGGCCAGCTCGACGTGTCGGCGGCACCCAGCCGCAAGCTCGTCACCGGGATCGCGGTCCATACTCCATCGCTGCCCGCCGGGTACGCCGGCGCGCTGGCAGGCAAGGCCGCGCGCGCCGCTGAGGAGATCCGGCTCCTGCGCGACTTCTTCACCGACCACAACACCTGCGCCAACCGGAAGTTCGCCGACTACTTCGGCGTCGACGCCCTGCCCGACGGGTGCTGCAGCACCGCCGCGAACCGATGCTCGGCCTGCTGGGACAACGACACCACCATCCCCGCCGAACAGAAGCCACCCGCGGCTGGTGAAGCGCTCAACATGCCCAAGCCGCGGCTTGCCGGCGCCCGCACCGACCGCAGCATCCGGCGGAAGCGCCTCGACGAGCAGGTGTACCGGCTGGTGTGGGCCGACTACCGCGGCGTGCACGTGCGCGATGTGTGCCGGGCGCTGCGCGGCGAGGACTCCTACTACCACCCGATCCGCCGACGTCGGGTCCGCCTGCGCCACAACCTCGTCGTGTCCCGCTACTTCGGCGCCCAGCACACGGTCAAGCTCGACCAGGTCGAGGACAGCCTCGCCCGACTTGAGGCCGGCGGTCGCGTCGTGCCGCTCGGACACGGTATGTGGCGCGAGCGCGGGCACGCCGACCGCGCCGCCACCGCAGGCGCCCGCGCCGCGACGGCTCCCGCCGGGACGGCATCGTGACCGCCACCGTCCCACCCGACAGCAGCAGCACCGCCACCCGGCCGGACGCTGCTGCGCAGCGGGGGAGCGCACCGGCCTTCCCTGAATCACCACGCTCCGCCTCGGCCCGCCCGTGGCGCCCCTATGCCGACGACCCGCTGCTGACCCCGGCGATGACGCTTGGGCCCGAGCATGTTCCAGCCAGCCAGATGCAGGCGCTTCGCCGCTACCTCGGCGCGCTCGTCGCCGTCCGCAACACCCCAGTGCACGTCAACGTCGCCTTCAACGCCTGCTACTTCGGATATGACGTCACCACCGGCTACGCAGGGGCCGCTGTAGACCCGGCCAGCTTCCCCACCGTCACGCTCGGCCAGACGATCGACGCGCTGCCCGTTGGGGCGCTGATCAACGTGGCCTCCGGGGGCGACCCAATCTGGGCAGAAGTCGTCTACAAGGAAGGCGCCCACTCCGAGCTCGGGAACGACGGCGACGTGCCGTCCTGGCTGTCCGGCGCACCCGCTGGCGCGACGGGGCCAGCGCGGACCGACTTGCACAGCCAACCGGTCCTGCACGAGCGGCTCGTGCTCGACCTCGACGTCTTCGGGCTCGCGCCCACCGTCGCGCAGGTCGCCCGCCTCATGCGACGCGGCCGCTTCGACGAGCTCGGCCACTTGCTCGTCGGCTCCCGCTACGCCACCGCCGAACTCGCCGAGCTCGACGACGCCAGCTTCTACCTGCACTACCTGCTCGGCGCGGGCCGCGAACTGCTGTTCAACACCGCAGCCCCAGCGCCACTGCCCCTGCTGCTCACCCAGGACGCGGGACCCGAACAGCACCACGCAGCGCTCGACGGGCTGTTCGCAACCGTGACCGCAGCGCTCCACGAGCTCGACACCGTCCGCATGTGGCAGTCCTACGCCGTTTCCCGGGCTGGACTGTCTGCGCGGCTGCGCAGTTGCGATGCGCTGGGCGGTGACGACATCGCGTCGCTGGCGAGCTCCACCGCGCGCAGCGCACTCCCCGACCAGAACCGCCGACATGATGCGGCCCGACAGGTGACGTACACAGCTCTCGGACCGAGGCTACGCTGCATCAACGGCAGCGCCACCCCGATGCACGGGACCGGATACGCCAACGCCGTCCTGCACGCCAACCTCATCTTCGCCGACTACCTGCGCGGCGACGCCGAGGACGGGCTGCTGTTCGGCCAGGTGCACCTACGCCTCGATGACCCCTGGCAAGGCGGTGGCATCTGGCGGGCCGAAGCACCCGGGAGCGCCCATGCGCTGCTCGACCCGACCGTGCCCCGCGGCTTCGGCTGGGGAGAGACGCTCGCCCCGCCGGTCCCCCCTGCCGCAGTCGAGCCACCCACTCCTGAGCCTGACTCGGAGGACAGGTGCGTCGACGACGACGTCGCCATCAGCGACTCGCAGATCAGCTGGACCGTCGCGCTGCGCGCCGCGCACATCGACGCAGGACTGCTCACGCTGCCGCAACCGGCCGCGCACATTCTGACCGGCGACCGGCGCGACGGCACCCGCATGCGCCTGCTGCTCAACCACGACGGCTACCAGCTCGACGTCACCGACGCCATCCAGATGGCTACCGCCGACCTGCACAGCTCCCCCGCAGTGCTGTCCGGTGTGTCCTGGCCGATGGACTACTTCCCCGGCATCTTGCTCATCGTCACCTGGCCACGCAACACCGCCACGCTGCGGATCACCAGCACCCTGCTGGACATGCCGGTCACCATCGACGGCGAGCTCGACATCGAGCACTGCTACGACCCGCGCATCGTCACTCGGGACGCCGTCGACCGAACCGGCAGCTCCCGCACCAACCTGGCGCAGCGCATCCTTCGCGCCGTCCGGCGCCTCGGCCTGCTCGATCCGGACGGCGTCGCCCGTCTGGCACGCGACCAGCTGCCCCAGGAGGTGTACGGGACCAGCACCGAGCAGACCGAACAGGCCCTCGACACGGCCGTCGCGCAGCTGCTGGAACGCGGGACGCTCACCCAGGACAGCGGCTCGCGCACCGCTGATGGAATCGCTTTCCCGGCCGTCGCTGGACAGCCGATCGTGCCATTGCTCTGCTACACCCCCGCCGTAGTCAGCGGACCTCCGCGGCCGCGCCGGTTCCAACGGCTGGACGCACGCTTCGTCAGCACGCACGTCGTCGCCGGCTTCCTGCGCCGCATAGACCACCTGGGACATAGCGCCAGCGCGCAAGCCCGTGCCGCCTACCGAGAATACCGAGCGCAGAACGGGCTTGCCGGTCCGGCCGAGCTGCCCGAGGGCTGGACGTTCGTACGCCCTCACGAGCGCGGGAGCTGAGTCCCGACGCGAGCTGATGCACACGCAATCGGACTCCTGCGCGGTCGGGACAGCATGCCCCAATCGACCACGAGCCACCCTCCCCGCCCGACTGCCCACTCACCTACTGCCCACGGCGAACTACCGAGGAGATCCATGGCGCGCGCCCGATCAGGCTGCCGCGACGATGCGTACGCTGGCTACATCATCCGACCACTCGGCCGCGACATCAGCGACGAGCTCCGCATGGCGCTCGAACAGCTGGTCGAAGTGCTCAACACGGTCGACCGACCGATCAGCGATGTCGTTGAGGAGCTGACCACCCGAGACGTCCACAACGCACTGTCAAGCCTGCCCATCCGCGCCCGGCAGCCCGCCCTTGAGCCGCTCGGTATCCATCTGGCCCCCAAGACCCTGTCGCAGGGGTTGTGCCGTGACGTCGTTGGCAGGCTGCAGCGCGCAGAGGAAACCACCGCTCGGCACGCGGCGTCCCACCTGACCGCCGGGACGCTGTACCGCAGCCTGCGCACACTCGCTGTGCGCTCCCTGGCCACGGACAGCGGACCCGACGAGCACAGCTCGGGCCAAGTCGAGGACGAGCTTGAGAGCCGCTGGTCACCTGCCCTGCTACGCCTAGCGCTGTGGTCCGCCATCGCCCAAGACGAGACGACGGCCCGCGTGTGGAGGTGGGCGGTCGAGCGGCCCTGGTTCGTCCATGGCGCGATCGACACCTCTACCACCGCGAAGATCCGCATCGCTGCCGAGCAGGTCATCGCCCACACTGCCGCCCGCGACACCTTCCTTGAGGACAGCAGCATGTCCGACGATCCAGCCGATTCGCCCAGCCAGCTGACCGAAACGTCAGGTGACAGCGATATCCCACCCAACTTCCGGACCATCCAGAAGAGCGCGCCTGTGGCTATCGCCAGCATCGTCGGCCCCGAAGGCCCGCAGCCCTCCCCTACGCCAGCCCCGAACGCTCGGACAGACGCCGAGCAGGCGCTGCACGCCGCCCGCGAGTGCTTCGCACTGGCCGTCGTCTCCGCCGAACACATCCTGGCCGACTTGCGGGCCGGCCGTGGACCATCCGACGACGACGTCTTCGCCCTGCGCGCCGCCCAGAGCACCTACAGCCACGCCTGCTCCGCCGTCGAGGAATCAGGCGAGGAGGACTCGCGCGCCGCGTCCGAACAGCGGCCGACGTTGGACGAGATCGCCCAGATGCTGGCTGTGCGCGCCATGCGGGACGCCGACGCGCCACTGCGCCAGAGCATCGCCGCAGCAGCTGGCATCACCAGCGACGCCCCAGGCATGTCCGAGCACGTCGCGCAGTTGAGGACGCTGTCCGCAGAGCTGCTGGCATCACCTGACTGGACCGACGCTCAGCGTGCGTTGGCGCTCGCGATCGCCGCGCTGGTTGACCTCGTCCGCAACCCGGAAGCCGCTCCGGAGATCCGCTTGGATCTGCAGGCCCGCATCAGCGGAGCAGTGGCTTCGCTGCCCGGCCTCGCCGTGCTCAGCATGCTCGCCGGTCAGCTGACGCTCGGAGCACCCTCCAGCGCCACAGCTCCGTCTGCCGAGCAGGAGCTGGGGGTTATGGCTGCCGCGCGGCCGCCCGCACCTGCAGCCGTTGCGCCAGCGCAGCAGCCCCCTGCCGCCGATGTCACCACAAACACCACTGACGTCAGCGTGCCGACTACAGCCTCGGAGCTTGCCCAGCCCACCGCCGAGCTGACCTCTCCGCACACTGACTCGCAGCCCATTCACGACGCACCGGTCACGGCAGCTGATCCAGCCATCGAGGTCGAAGGCGAACCTCCTGCTACCTCCGCCACGTCTCGGGCCCCCGGGTCGACCACAGCCACCGCGCGGGCCAGCAATGGTCCCCCCACGCAACCCGGTTCGCGCCCCGCCAGTGCTCCGGACACCCCTGCTGAGGACAGCGCAGATCAGAGTGACACCGGCCGGAGCAGTACCGAGCAGGACGTGCCCACCCCTCTTGCCGTCGACCGGGCTGTCACCTCCCTGTTGGCCACCTGCCGCTATGGGATGGCCGCCCACCTGGCCACCGAGGCCGAGTGGAACGACACCCGCATCCGCACCTTCCGCATGGCTGGGCTGGCCTCCGCTGTCCGCACCGACACTGGTCCCTGCGGCGCCATGCTTCGCCAGGAACTGGCTGACCTGGACAGCAACCAGGTCGCCGAGGACAACGTCAGCCTGCTCATCGCGGTTAGCAGCCTCGTGCGCGTCGCGCTCGTGACCGGCGAGCCCGCTGCTGGCGCGCTGCTCGGCGAGCTCAGCAGCCGGCTCGACCCGCACCTGGCCAGTATCGCCGATGAGATCGGCAGGCGTGCGCTGCGCGGCGTCCTGAACGCCACCCCGGCCCTCAACGTCCTGGCCGACGTCAGCGACGCTGAACGGGACCTCCAGCTCATTTTCGAGCAGGCCCGCGCAGCTCGGCGGCCCCGAACGATGCGCTTCAAGCGGTGCAGCGACATCGCCAAGCGCTGGCTCAACAGCAACGGCGTTCTGGGGCGGCTGCTGGACATCGTCGTCGCCAACGATGCGGACCGCCTCGTCGAGGTGCAGACCAAGGTTCAGCACCTGTCCGACCCGTCGGTCCGCGAGCGGCAGATCGACGAGCTTGACACCTACTTCCGCGGGCACAGCGGTAAGCCGGTCGAAGGATCGGGGCGGCAGGATCTGCACGCCCTGATCCTCGAGACGCTTCGGCCGGTCCGCAGCTGGATCGAGTTGACCAGCGCCCTGACCCGCACCCGCACCGGACGCGACGAGTGGACCACCGGCGAGGTCGCCGACATGCGCAGCGCTGTGATCGCCCAGCGCGACGCCGCCCTGGCCGCCTTGCTGGCGCAGACCCAGACCGCCGACCCCCTGCTGGTTGCCGCCGCCCAGGGCGCGCACGCCAGCTTGCAGCGGACCTTCACCATGCTCGACGGCGTCGAGCCGCTGCAGGCGGGCGAGCCACGGGTCACGGTCGCGTTGGACCTCGAGCTGCTCAAGTCCGACGACGTCGTCGTCACCGACGCGGGTACGCTCGAGCTGCGCAGCACCGACCCGCTTTCAGCGCTTATCACCGCCGTCCAACGGGACTGGATCGAAGCATTCACGCTGCAGCTGCGGCGCGAGAACTACCCCGCTGCGCAGTACCTGCTCAAGATGCAGGACGCTGGCATCCTGGCCGACGACGCCCTCGGCGATGACGCCCGCAGTCGCTACACCACGGCGCTGGAGCGCAGCCGCGCCGACATTGTCGTCGAACGCGAAACCGTCGACGCCGACCTGCGTCGTGCCCGCCGCAGCAACGTCATCACCGAGGAAGCAGACAGCGAGCTCACCGCGCTGCTGGCCAGCGCCGACCCAGCCCGCGACAACCTCGGCCAGGTCCGCGCCACCCTCGCCACGATCAGCAACCTGTTGCCTGCCTACCGCGAGCAGGCCGCGCAGCGCCTGCGCGACCGGCTCGCCGCGCTGGACATCGACGACGAGGAGCGGGCCCGCATCAGCGACCCGATCGAGAAGGGCGACCTGCTCACCGCCGAGGAGCTGCTGTACTTCCAGGACGTCGGCGAGCCTGTCCCCCGCACTGACCACAGTCGGCGCGACCTGCGCGCGTTCTTCCCCGCCATCCCGGACGCGCTGCCGCAGGGCATCACCACCGAGCTGGTAACCGCAGTCCGCGAGAGGACGAGCTACGCAGGCAGCGCTGTGCTCGACTACAGCCACCTATCGTCCGACGCAGCCGAGCAGATCGCCGAGGCGCTCGGTGCCTGGCGCCAGGCCGCGACAGCGCCGGTGGCCAGTCGGCGCAGCTTCACCGAGCGCGACCTGCTGCTGCCCGCGATCCGCCTCATGGGCTACGAGTGCTCCAAGATCCGGCGCTTGGAGGACATGCCAAAGAGCGGCGAGCGCCGGTTCATCGAGATCACCGACGTCCGGCCCAACCGGGACGCGCAGATCCCGGCGTTCGGCAGCAAGCTCGGCGGCCGACTGCGCGTCCTGCTCGTGTGGGGCCAACCCACCGAGGACGTGCTGATGACCTACGCCGATCACGACCAGTCCGGCGACAGCCTGCTCATCGCGCACTTCGGAACAATGAGCGCCGCTGCGCGGGCGAAGTTCGCCGCCCGCGTCGAGCGCACCGGCGGTCCCGTCGCGATACTCGACGACGCAGCCCTGGCCTACCTCGCCGCCCGCGGCAACCGCCAGCTCGGCGTGGCCATGTCGATCCTCATGCCGTTCGCCGCCGTGAACCCCTACATCCGGATGAAGCGCGGCGCGGTCGCCGAGGAGATGTTCTACGGACGCGACCTCGAGCGCGTGCAGGTCATCGACCCCGACGGCACGCAGGTGCTCTACGGCGGTCGCGGTCTGGGCAAATCCGCGCTGCTGCGCTACGCCGCCGAGAAGTTCGAGGCCTCCGCCGAACTCGGGCAGCGCATCGCGATCTACCTGAGCCTGGACTCAGTCGCTGCTGGCGCCGCGTTCAGCAAGGACGCGCTGTGGGTCGGGCTGCGCAACGAGCTGATCAAGCGCGAGGTGCTGCCTGTCCCGACCCGCAAGGCCAAGGACACCGGCGATGTCTACGACCAAGTCCGCGCCGGGATGCTCGATTGGCGCAACAAGGACAGCCGCAACCGGCTGCTCATCCTGCTCGACGAGTCCGACCCGTTCTTCGAGGCCGACGCGCCGGCGTTCCTGGACACCAAGCGGCTGCGCGACATCGGCGTGGTCACCGACAACAACATCAAGGTCGTGTTCGCAGGCCTTCACTCGGTGCAGCGGTACGCCAAGAGCGCACGCAACGGCCCGTTCAGCCACCTCGCGCAGCGCCCCACCGTCATCGGGCCGCTGCGCCCGCAGTTCGCCGCAGACCTGCTGACCGTCCCGCTGGGTGTGCTCGGCTACGAGTTCGCCGACGACAACCTCGTCAACCGAGTCCTGGGCTACTGCTCCTACCAGCCATTCCTGCTGCAGATGTTCGGTCACCGGCTGGTCGAGGCGCTGCACGCCAAGCGGCGCGACGGCCTGGCTGGCGACCAGCCGCCGTACATCATCACCGACGACGACGTCGCCGTGGTCGAGCGCAACCGCGACCTGCGTGCCGACATCACCTCGGCGTTCCAGGACACCCTGAACCTCGACCCCCGGTACAACGTCATCGCCAACGTGCTGGCCGACCATGCGTTCCGGTTCGGCTTCGACGCCCGCCTGCAGGACGCAGACCTGCGCGAGGAGTGCCTGAGCTGGTGGCGTGTGGGCTTCGAGTCGCTCGACAGCGAGAGCTTCCGCGCCTACCTCAACGAGATGGACGGCCTCGGGGTCGTCGCGCCGAACACCGACGGGCGCGGGTGGCGGCTGCGCAGCCCGAACGTGCTCAACATGATCGGCAACCGCTCCGATGTCGAGCGGCAGCTGCTCATGGCAGAGTCCGAGTCGGTGCCCGAGACGTTCCTGGCGCTGGAAGGCCGCCCGCAGCTGTCCGACGGCAGCAGCGCGCCACTGACTGCTGCGCAGCTCGACGACATACTCGGTGATCACAGCACGCATGTCCGCGTCGTTGTCGGTTCGCGCGCCACCGGCTTGTACCGCGTCAACGAGGCGCTGCGTGAGATCACCAGCAAGGCTGGCGACTTCGACATCCCGCCGATCAGCGGCCGGCGCTCGTTTGAGGAGGAGCTGCGAGGCGGACGGGCCGGACGGCGGCGGGTCATCATCGACGACCTGACCCGGGTCCAACCGCAGGCGTCGGCGTGCCTGGAGGCGCTCAATCTGGCACTCACCCGCGTGCCGACCGCTGCGGGCGTCACCCGAGCCGCCGTCCTGATCTCCAGCGTGGAGCAGGCCGAGCTGTGGAACAGCGCCTTTGAGCACGGCGTTGCAGTCGCGCTACGCCGCTACGACGAGCAGACGCTGCGGGTCTGGACGATTACGCGGCAGATGTTCAGCCACGATGCGCGTCTGCGGCGGCTGTGGGGTCTCACCGGCGGGTGGCCAATGCTCGTCGAGCACGCCGCCACCCTCGCCGACAGCGAGGGGGCTCAGGAGCCCACGGCCCTGGACGAGCTGGAGGCGTACGTCAACAGTCCGGCTGGTCACAACGACCTGCTTGATGGTGTCGGGCTCGCCCACGATCCCGACCTGGCACGCGCCTACGCCTCGATCGTCGCACTCGTCGATGACCAGAAGGTCAGCCGGGCCGACCTGCAGGTCGCCGCCGACATGGACGGCTCCGCCAGAGACGTCGTTGAGCGGCTGCTAGCGCTACAGGTGTTCGACACCCACAGTGACGGCTCGTACAGCGTCGAGCCGCGGCTGCTTGCTGCCTGGCAGGCGTCGCTGACCTGACCTGCGACACTGGCCGATACAGGCACCCAGCAGTCCGACCGTGGCGTCGGGCTGCTGGGTTCTCGTCGGGTCTCGTTCCTCGCCGCAGCGGGCGCCATTTCGGCTTGCTCTGCTCCGACAGAGGTTAAGCCCCCGTAGTGGGCGCGACACAGCCTTCTACGCGCCAGCCTCGACGCAAAATTGCTGGTAGAGGGGATAGGCGGTTAACCCGGGCCTCGGACACTTGTTAACCACACGGAGAGACGCTGTCGCCGAGCAGCGTCTCTGTCATTAAGGTAGCCGATTCCAGCCCCAGGTCACGATAGAGGTTGACCAGGCTTCCGGCTGTGCGTCCTCCAGCACAACACGGACGTCCCTGAGAGCGTCAATCATCGCGTAGACCTCCGCAACGTCCAGCTTCCCGATCGTTGGTTGGTGTCCCACATCTGCCCGCGCTGCTTCCCGTTCCGCCTGCGCCTGGTTGATCACCTCCACGAGCGCGGACGGGTCGACGCCGGCGGCGATCGCCGCCTGATAACGCTTCAAGCGCGATCCCGCGTCCGCCAACCCCTGTCGCGCGGCCTGCTGCCCGCTCGACTGCTGTGGGCACCGCCTTGGGACGCCAGAAGCGCTCGGACGTCTCGTCTCGGTTCTCGGGGGCGAACAACCTGCCGATCCACCCGTTGATAGCGAACACCAGAACGTCCTCACGGAAGTTGATCCTGCACAGCGGCAGGCACGTCAGCGACTACGGCTTCCCGCCCCCGCCTACGTGGCCCCGGGGTCTAGGAACTGCTCGACGCCGAACACCAGGCCGGGTCGACGCGGGACGTCCACAGCAACTCGGGTTGAGCAAGCACTGGTCCGACACCAATTGGGCGAACGGCGCGCAGTAGGATGCGCGGTGCTAGGGGTGGCACTGCGGCGGGAAGGTGTGTGCGTGCGGTACGACTTGACCCGCTTGGGAGCCCAGGAATTCGAGGAGATGTCACAGGCACTGGCCATCGCCGTGCTGGGCGGCGCGGTGTCGGTGTTCGGCTCCGGCCCCGACGGCGGTCGCGAGGCCACCTTCGAGGGACTGATGCGCTACCCGCAGCCCGAACCCGCTACCGGGCCTTGGGACGGCTACGGGGTACTGCAGGCCAAGTTCCGCCGCACCGCAGCCCGCACCGGGCCGGACACCGACTGGTTCCTCGGTGAGGTCCGCAAGGAACTAAACAGTTGGATTCATCCGAACACGGGACGTGTCAAGCGAGGGCGCCTCCCGCAGTATCTGATTTTCACCACCAACGTCGTGCTATCCCCCGATCCCGGCCGGGGAGGCATCGACAGGGTCGAGAAGCTGATCCGCCACTACGTCACAGGCAAGAACTTCAGGGCTGGGCGGTATGGCACCACGACCAAATCTGCCGCCTGCTCGACGTCCACGACGGGGTGCGACGCACCTACGCCAGGCTCACTCTTGCGGGTGATGTGCTGGCCGAGGCGCAGCGCGCGCTGGCCTCGTTGACCGCTGAACAGGTACCGTCCACGGATTTCCCCACCCTGCTGACCGGCCAGGCCGCCAAAGAACTGTTGGCACAGCAATGGGTGCGGCTGGGCCAGGCCGGAGAGCCGACCAACCGCAAGCTGCAGCTGAGCAACGTCGCCATCGACCTGCCTGCTCACCTCGAGCCAGGTCCGGACGGAAGAGGGCATCCCGAAGCCGTCGAGGGCGTAGTGGCCCACATCGTCGACCGCGGCGACCTCATCCGCAGGGGGCGGCCCGCCTCCGCCTCACTGCCGCATCTGATCGTCGTGGGCGGCCCCGGGCAGGGCAAGACCACCCTGGGGCAGTTGCTGTGTCAGGTCTACCGGGTGGCGCTGTTGGCCGAACGGCCCCTACACACGTTGGGCCCGGATGTGCCGGAGATGCTGGAGCGCTATCAGCGGCATCTGCGCACGCTGGACATCCCGACGCCGCGGTGCAGGCGATGGCCTGTGCGGATCGTCCTGAGCCAGTTCGCCGACGCGCTGGCGGCACGGCGCTCGGTCAGTCTGCTGAACTACATCACCGATCAGGCACGTTCGACCGGCCCAATCAATGGGCTGATGGTTCGGGCGTGGCTGCGGGAGTGGCCCTGGCTGGTGGTGCTCGACGGCCTAGACGAAGTCGCCGACCCCGATATCCGCGACGCGACCCTCGCCGCGATCCGCGACTTCCTCATCGACGCCGCCCAGGCCGAAGCCGACCTGTTGGTGGTCGCCACCACCCGGCCGCAGGGCTACCGCGGGGAGTTGAGCCCGGCCTACTACCGGCAGCTCACCCTGCGGCCGATGGAGGCTGACCGCTCCCTGGACTACGCCGAACACCTCGCGCAACTGCAGTTCGCCGACGACCCAGAGATGCACGAACTGATCGTGCAGCGACTGCGCACGGCTGCCGCCGAACCGCTCACCGCGCGACTGATGCGCACCCCGCTGCAGGTCACGATCATGACCCTGTTGCTGGAGCGACGCGCCCGCGCACCCCAGGACCGACACGGCCTGTTCGAGGCTTACTACACCACCCTCTACGACCGCGAAATCGGCAAGGACACGCCCGACTCCCGGTTGATGGCCGCCCAGCGCCGCAACATCGATCGCATCCACGAACGCGCCGGACTGCTACTGCAGATCCGCGCCGAACACGCCGGCGAGGCCGAGGCACACCTACCCGAAGCCGACCTGCGAGGCATCATCCACGACCGGCTTCTCGAGGAGGGGCATGACCAGGACCAGGCCGCACGGCTGGCCAGCAGGCTGCTGATCCTGGCCACCGATCGTCTGGTGCTACTGGTGGGCATGCCCAGAGCAACCATCGGGTTCGAAGTGCGCAGCCTGCAGGAACTCATGGCCGCCCGCGCGCTGTTCACCGCAGGCGACGCCGAGCTGATGCGGGCCCTCAGGCACCTGGCCGTGTCGGCTCACTGGCGCAACACCTGGCTGTTCGCGGCCAGCAGGATCTTCACCGACCACGAGCCCCTGCGCAACGACGTGATCCTCATGCTCGAGGAACTCGATACCGCCGACCCTCTGGCGGACTGGCTGATGCCCGGCGCCCGACTCGCCCTCGACATGCTCGACGAGGATGTCGCCGCCCAGCAACCTCGCTATACCCGACTGCTGTTCACCAGGGCCCTGCGACTGCTCGACACTTACCCGGGCGACACGGTCAACCGGTTGATGGCGGTCATCCATCGCATCACCGGCCAGCACCTCGACCTGATCCGCCCGGTGCTGGCCGCCCTCGACGCCCGCACCAACAGCCGCGGGAAGAGCACCGTCACCGCCCTAGATGCCCTTGCCGCCTGGGCACAACACCCCGGTGTCGCCTCGGTCAGCGCCCGCAGCCGATTCGACAGAATTCGCAACAGCACGCCACTGGCTCTGCAGGACACCGTCGAGCAACTACGGGTACACAGCGACAACGCGATCTGGCAGCACCAGGGCATCCAACGTCCTAACATCGAAACCGAACCGCTTCGCACCGTGCTGCTGCGCGCCATCGCCGAGGCGGACGCACCCATCGACCGACGACCGCCACTGGAAAATGCCGCGAGCCTGCTCGCACGGGCCACCTCACCGACCACCGATTTCCGCGACGTTGAACTGCAGCAGGCGATCGTCGAACTCATAAACGGACTCGAGCCCCACCTGTGGCCCTACGCAGCCGAGGGCCACCAGATCCTGCACCACTGGTACACCCGCCAACCGGTTGATGACTCTGCCATCATCGGGCTAACCCGCCCGCCCGCGCACCCGAGTTAGTCACTCCCTGCCTACCGGATCTGCCCGAGAACTGGAGGGGAGCGACGCGACGACCACGCGCGTGACAGAGCGGCACCCCCCGGGCATGCCAGCCTCCCGAGGACACGGCCTCGACCTTGTCTGCGGTGAACGCCCCGACCGGGACCGCTGCCGGGCGGTTGTCCCCGCCGTGCTATTTGCCCGCGTGGGTCCGTGCATGGCCGTGCTCCAAAGGAGCACGGCCATGCGATAACCGCGCACCGTCGGGCCAGGCGCGCGAGCAGTGGGTCACCGCACCTGGGCCATCCGCTTCGCGTGTGGTGTGCGGGTGGTCGGGTGGGGCCACGCGGGTGGGAGGAGGGGTAGCGGGTGGGTGGCCAGGTCGTTGAGGGCCATCTTGAGGATGTCGCGCTGCGGTGCGAGCAGGTGCGGTTGGGCGGTCTCCAGATCTCGCGGTGGGACCAGCGCGCGGCCCAGGGGGGCGAGCACCGCCAGTGCTGCGGTCTCGGCGTACGCGGGGGCGGGCGCGTACCTGCCGACGGCGGTGAGCAGACCCCAAGCGGCGAAGTCGAGGTCGGGGCTGGGGCGCACCCGTGATCGGCTGAGCACACCGCGGCAGACGTCGGCGATGAGATCGGCCTCGTGCTGGGAGACGGTGGAAGCCAGCTGGGGTGTGATCTTGGCCAGGCGCTGCCACTCGCCCCGGTCCAGGCGGGCGCGGTCGCGGACCCAGGTCGCGACGATCGGCTCCACATGCCGGGAACGGGTCGCGCGCACGCCAGCCTGCCACGCCAGCCAGACCGACAGCGGGCCGAGGTCGGCGTTGCCCGCGTCGCCGTCGTCGCGCTGGTCGCCGAGTTCGGCAGCCACCAGGGCCGCGGCCACGAGCGCGCCTGCGTCGACGCAGGCGTCGGTCAGCCCGACAGCGGCATCGACGCGGGCGTCCAGCCAGGTGGTCAGCGCGAACCGGCCGTGCTCGTCGCCGACGGCGTCGATGACGAGCTGGTCGACCGGGTCTCGCAGCAGCGCGTCCCCGGCCACAGCGGCCACCACGGCGGCGGGCAGATCAATCGCCGAGCGGCGCGTGCCCCGCTCGACGACGGTCAGGTGGCTTCCGGGCACCAGGGCGCTGACCTCGACGATGAGCGGCTCGCCCATCCGCAGGACCGGCGCGGGGCTCGCGAACTCCACCAGGGTGTCGGACTGGTTGATGGCGGCCAGGTAGCGGCGGACGCCGCTCCCGGCGAGCGGGGTGCGCTCGACCAGCGGCACCACGCGCAGCTCATCGCCTAGGCGCAGCGCGCTGAGCCGCTGCGCGCCGTCTCGCGCGGCGGGCACCGACAGGGTGCCGTCCGGCAGCACGGCGCACGTCACCTGCTGGCCGCGCTTGACCTCGACCAGGCCGCGCAGCTCGGCTTCCCCGATGTCCCCCGCCCAGCCGAGCCGGTCGGCGGGCAGCCAGCGCGGCCCGCCGGTGTCCACCTGCCTGCACAGCAGGCCCGTGACCCGGTCCGCGTCCGCGACCACGTCCTCCAACTGGACCCGTACCTCCCGCGTCCCCGACACCGCGGGCAGGCCCGCGACCAGCCGCCCGTCCGCGTCGGCGTGGAACCACTGGGGCCGCCGGTCACCGACCAGCCGCGCGACCAGCGCGGGCACCGCGGCCGGGGGCGCGCCGGGGACCACGGCCCGCGCCGGGGCCTGCAGCAGCGAGGCGCCCACCCGCAGCAGGACGTGCTCGCCGTCGAGCGCACCGCGAACGCGCCCGCGCAGCCACCGCCCCGGACGGGGCCGACCGTGCGGCTGGTGCCGCTGGGAGACCACCACCACGCGGTCTCCGACGTCCTCGACGGTGACGACCAGCGAGCCACCCGCCAGGTCGATGACGTGGGCGCGCTTGTCCCCGGCGAGCGCGTCGCGCAGCCACGTGCTGCCCGGCCAGGCGTCGTCGCCGCCGCCGGTGGTGGCGGTCCAACCGTCCAGCCCGAGGACCCGGAGCCCGGCCCGCTCCCGGTCCAGTCCGATGAGGACCGTGTCGCCTGCGACCGGGGCCCCGGTGGCGGGAGCCACCGTGTTGTCCGGGAAGAGCCACACCGCCTTGGGGCCGGAGTTCTTCGGCAGCTGCGCGGGTACGGCGGGGTAGTCGAACCGGTTGTCGCCGTGGCCAAGCCGGATCTTCATCTCCACGCTGTCGCCCTTGGCGGGCAGCAGGGTGCGGTGGGGGCCGAACGCCGCGCGCGGTCCCGGGAACCACGAGTGCAGCGCGACGCAGGCGACTTGGACGTTGACGTTGTCCGGCTGGTGCAACGACAGGCGCACCCGGTCCCCCGGCCCGAACCGCGTCCAGTCCAGGTCGCGCAGCGGGCGGTGGCCCTCGGTGGCGCCTGCGACGAGCAGGTCGGCAGGCAGCTCGAGCACCCGGCCGGGGAACACCTCGATCCACAGCCCGCCCGCCCCGCCGCGCACGGGCGCGGCAACGGCGTAATCGGCGGGGACGCGCCCCAACTCCCCGGACAGCGCGCCAACGGCCTCGCCCGCGGAGAACCCGAAGCCGCGCAGCTGCGCCTCCGGATAGCGGAGGACGTGGCCCTCGGCGAACATCAGCGGCCCCGACTCCAGCGACACCTCGTCGCGCCGCTGCTTGGCCAGCATGTCGATGCGCACCTTCACGCGGCCATCGCCGTCTTCGACCCACTGCCCGGTGAGCCGGTCGTGCAGCATCCACCGGCGTTCCGCCCACCGCTGAACCAGGCTGAGCGCTCCCTCGTCAGCGAAGGTGAGGCGGGACCAGGTGGTGGGGATCTCGGCGGAGTTGCGCGCGTTCGGTCGGATGCGCGGCACCCGCGCCGCCAGGTCGAAACGGACCGAGCCGACGGGGTGCCGCTCCGCAGCGGCCCGGCGCAGCACCACCTCTTTGCCGTCGCGCACCGCCAGCGCCACCTTGGGGTGGCGGAACCGCATCAGCGCGGCCCCATCCAGCTCCGGTCCGCCCGCGGTGGCCTCGACGCCGGGCAGACCGCCGATGGTGAACACCCTGGTGCCGTTCGCCTCGGCCGCGTCCACGCCGTCGTGGAGCAGCAGCTGCTTGGGCAGGACGACCACCGGGCGTCCGGCAGGTGTCACGTAGTCGTTGTCGTCCTGGACCGCGCAGAACACCTGGATCTGGTCGCCGTCGAGGGCCAACCGCACGATGGACCGCTCGGGCACCCGTCCTTGCCTGCGGACCTTGCCCGCGGGCACGGCGAAGTACACGCCGGGGCGGAACTCCAAGCCGAACGCCGCCTTGCCCGCGCTGACCAGCACCGCGTAGCAGCGGCCGCCGTGGTGGCGGATGTAGTTGTGCAGGTGCGACAACCGCCTGCTCAGCCGCAGGCTGGTGGCGCTCCTCCAGAACTTGTCGCCCGCTCGGCTGTCGGACAGCACCTCGACGAGCATCACGTTCCCCTGGAGAGCTGCTGGCGTGCGCCGCAGGTTGCGCAGCGTGCTCTCGCGGACGGCGAAGTTGCGCTTGTAGACCCTGGCCACCGGCGGTCTGGTCGACCAGCGGTCCAGCCCGGGCGGCAGGGTCAGTTCCAGGTACAGGTCGTTGCGACCGCGGTCGACCACCTCGCCTGCCACCATGAACAGCCGCTCGCCCCTGCGCAGGCCGACAGCGCGTTCGAAGACCACCCTGCCGCCCAGGTGCTCGGCCAGCTTGCGGTGGTCGAGCCGGGCCAGCAGCTGGTAGCGCCTGGGCTCCGCCGAGTCGCCCGCCTCGGCCTTGGCCTGGTCGAGCAGCCACTGGGCGGTCTCGGGGTCGAGTTCGGCGCGGTCGACCCGCAGGGCTTGGGAGTCGTCGGTGTCGCCATCGCTGTAGCGGCGCTGCCTGCCGTGCACGGTGAGCACCCGGACCGAGCTGCGCGCCAGCGACACCTCGACCTCCAGCCGGTGCACGATGCGCTCCTCCGACGCCTCGACGTACAACTGGCGGACCGGGGAGACGTCCTCGTGCTCGACGGAGAACTCGGGCAGGTCGAGGGTGAGCGCACCGTCCTTGCCGGGCACGAACCCGGCTCGGCGCACGATCTCGCCGAAGAACAGCGGGAACTTGCCTGCGACCGGTTTGCCCATCACCGTCAACCGGTTCTCGGGCACCTCCAGCCGCCAGCCGTAGCCCCACTCGAACCGGTGGGCAGGCGGGCTGCCCGCCACCCGGCCCGCGTAGCGCAACTCGACCCGCAGCGCCGAGTGCGCCGCCGACACGGATGCGCCGCGCGACTCGACGTGGGCGGCGAACTCCGCCACGGTGAGCGGGACGGCGCCGGTGTGGCTGGCGTGCCACCCGCCGTCCCTGGCTACCAGCACGACCCGCATGTCGTCGCGGTTGTAGTCCTGGGTGACCCAGCAGACCTGGGCCGCGTCCAGCGGCACCTCGCTGGACCACCCGCCGCCGGGAACGGGCACGTGCAGGTCGTGCAGCCGCACGCGGTCCGCGCCGCGCATCACGCCGATCCGGTGCTTGTCGTCGGCGGCCTGGTACTCCCGCCACGCGGCCGCGTGCTCGTCGGAGTCCGACTTCCGCGCGGCGGAGCGCGACACCGGCCGCAGCGTGAAGTGCCGCCGCAGCCGCCACCCGGTGCTGCCGTCGCGGAGCCGGACGGGCTCGCCGCTGACCGCGACGGAATCCACCCGCTGGTCGACGTACTTGCCGACGGGGTAGGTGCTGCCGTGCACCCGCCCGCCGCCGGTCGTCACCTCGACCCGGTTGTGGCGGACGGCGACCTCGGGGGTGTCCCGGACGCGGCCGACGACCTGCCCGTCGAGGTGCCTGCGCGTGCGGCGACCACCTGCCTGCGCGAACACCAGCAGGGCTCTGCGGCCCCTGCCCCGCTCGTAGACCTCCACGGTCTCCCCGTCGCGTTCCACGGTGCCCAGGTAGTGGTCGTCGCGGCCGGGCCTGCCCGCGCCCTCCCGCCACAGCGCCTCGACCTGGACGACGCGCGGCTGGGCCTCCAGCACCCACCGGCCGTCATGGCCCCGGGTGGCCCACACCGGGTCGCCCGCCAGCGCGGGCAGCACGGCGAACGCCCGCCCGGGGGCCGTGCACACCTGCGGTTTGCCGTTGACGCGCAGCCACAGCGTGTACTGGCCGTCCTTGTTGCCCCGGGGTTTGGCCACGCAGATCCCCGGCGTGCCCTGGATCTCGTCCATGTCGCCTTGCGTGCCGGGCTCGACGTGGCGGAACAGCTCCCAGGTCTGGAGCGGCTGAGCGCGCCTGCGGTCCAGCTTGCGCCACGGCCAACCGCCCACCACGACGACGTCCCGCTTCTCGGCGCGAGACCGCTCGTCCCGGCCGCCGGTCAGCGGGGCCATCGAGATCGACTCCGCCAACACCTCCACGACGAGCCCGTCGGTGGTCATCGCGCGCCAGGTGTCGTAGCGGGGCGCGTCGCCCATCACCCAGTCCACGGTGAACAGGTCGCCGTCGCGCGGCGACATCAGCCGCCGGAACCGGTCGGCGTCCGGGTTCTCGTAGTCGGGGATGGTGTGCACCGGCTCCTGCATCGCTTTCACCCGGCCGGTCCGATGGTGGCGAGCGTTCCACTCGCCCACGGTGAAGGCGCACCGGGTCATGCCCACCACGCCGTCGAGCCCGTCGACGGCCAAGACGGCGGGGAAGCCATCCGGGGCGGTCTGCACCGGCAGCACCCACCGCCCGGCGTCCCGGTCCACGACGGCCTCCAGGCTGGCCCGGTCGTCGGCGAACACGCCTGCCCAGTCCAGGTTCCGCCGGTCGACGTCGCCGACCAGGGCCAGCGACGCCCGGCCCCCGTCCTCGACCACGGCGATCCGGACCCGGAGCCCAGCAACCGGCCCGGACTGCTCCACCCGGGCCAGGTCCGACGGCCGCCAGTCGCCGTCGGCGACGAAGTAGGCGATCCCGGGAGAGGTGGACAGCACCCATCCCTCCGCGGTGCGGGACGACACGGTCGCGGGGACGCCGTCGGCGCCCACGCGCCGCCCGTCCCCGACCGCACCGCCCCCGGGTCCCGGATCGCGGCGGGCCGCCTGCCCGCCGCGCAGGTCCGCGACCAGCTCGGTGAAGCCGCGCTCCACCGGCAACCAGCAGCCGTCACCGGACGACCAGCGGGCCAGTGTCCGGACCTCGTCGGCTGGCCGGTACGCGGCGGAGGTGTCCGGATCCCACGCCCTCAGCCACTTCTCACGCGCGCCCGGGGGCACCACGTCGTACCCGTGCGGCACCGCACGCCCGAGGCCGTCCTCGATCGTCAGGCCGAGCAGTTCGCCGCCGCCCGCGCGGGCCCCGACCACGGCGACGCGAACCTCACCGGGTGCGGGCGCGGGCGGGCCGACCGGTTCCAGCGAGCGCGCGACGCCGTCTGGCCCCAGCGCGACCACGACGGGCTCGCCCACGACGAACCCGCGGAACGACGCCACACCGGCCACCGGCTCCGCCAGTCCGCAGTTCACCCACACCTGGCGCGGGTCGGCGCCCGGGTCGTCCACCGCGCACACCACGCCCGACACGCGGCCTCCCGCGCGCAGGTGCGCAGCGCGCTCCGCCGCAGACGCGGCGAACAGGTCAGCGGCTGCGTCCGTCCCGCCGACCACCAGTTCGTAGTGGACGGCCTGGTTGCCGTGGTCGACCGAGACCGCGGCGACGCGGCGCTCGTCGGCCGGGGGGTCGCCCTGTTCGACCGACAGCGGCGCGGGCCGCAGCGCCGCCTCGTCGAAGAGGGTGCGCTGCACATCGCCCAGGGTGGTGCCCGCGGGCAGCGCCGTGCGGAAGGGGGTGTCCGCGGTGCGCAGCAGGAACGCGCGGACCGCCTCCGTGCGCACCTCCTGGGATCGCCGGTCGTGCAGCGAGGCGTACGGGCTGCGCACGCGGCGGCGCCTGCCCGGGCCGGAGCCGAGCGCGGCGGCGATGTCGAGGAAGACCGCGCGCAGGTGCTGCACCGTCTCCGGTCCTGCGCCACCGGGCGACGTCGTGGACAGCGCCCGCGCCAGGGACCAGAAGTCGTTGGGGGCGTCGAAGGAGAACTCGACGATGGCGTGCACGACCTTCTCCAGGATCGCCCGCAGCGCGGCTTCCTCGGCGATATCCCTGGCGGGGAGGTTGAACAGCTGCACCAACCGCCTGCGGAGCTCGCGGCGGAACATGAACGGCCGGTGGACAGCGTCCATGCCCCGCACCCACTCGGCGAGCCATTCCCGCGGCGTGGCCTCCGGTCCGCCCCACGGTGGCGGGGTGACGGCGAACAGGGCGGCGAGCCGCTCGGTGGCGACCACCAGCGGAGCGCCCTTCTCGGTGGCCTGCTCGGCCAGCGCCGCGGTGTGCCGCTCCCAGTCGGCGGCTTCGACCTGCTTGCTGGTGAGCAGTTCGAGCGCGCCGATCTTGTGCTTCTTGTTCGCCCCGACCCGGCTGGTCCACCTGGCGGTCTCGGGAACGTCCTCGTCCGGCCACAGCTGCTTGAGGAGCAGGCTGGGCTGGTTGGCCGTCGCCAGCGCGAACTTGTCGGTGCGGGCCTGGTTCAGGATGCGCTGGACCAGCCACCGCAGGAACGACAGCGCGGGCGGGATCTGGCCCGCGTGCGCGGTGAACCACCGGTTGGCCAGGTCGGTGCCCGAGGACTCCGTCCGGCCGGACACCGCCTCGTTCACCCAGTTGGCGACCAGCAGAGCGGCAGCGGAGTAGTAGAGCTTGCCCGCCTCGGTGGCGACATCCGCGGTCTCGGCCTGGCGCACCACCAACACCACGAGCCGTTCGGGCGCCACCGCCGCCAGCCTGCCGGTGCCCAGGCGCTCGGCCGCGGCGCGGGCGTGGACCGCGAGCCCAGCCAGCGGCGGGGTGAGCCTGCTGCCCGGCGGCGGCATCAGAACCTTGTCCTTGTAGAGGTCCTGCACCTCCTCCCGGTACCGGCTGTCGCTCAGCACGTCCGCGGCGTGGAGGACGAACTCGGCGAACACGTCGGACTCCGGGTCCGGATCGGCGTCGCCTTCGGCGAGCGCCACCGCGAGCACGCCGCCCGCCAAGACCGCGAGCAACCGGTCGTCATCGACGCGGGGGAAGACCTCGTAGTTCTTGCGCAGGAAGCTGGTCCCCGCGCGCGGGGCGACCCAGGGCCTGCGCACGGCGAACCTGGCCCCGTCACCAGGCGCGGGCGCGGCCAGCCAGGACCGCAACCAAGCCCGGTCTGCGGGGTCGGGCGCCGCGGCGGCGGCCCCGGCCAGCGTCGCCGCCCAGACGACCGCCGCGGCTCTGGCGGGCTGCACCTTGCGCACCCCCAGCGTCGCCAGCACGTCGAAGACGCGGGTGTCGGGCTTGGCCTCCTCCGCCTGGAACGACTTGAGCAACTCGTGGTGGTTCGCCTCGGCGGCCAGTGCGGCGTAGTCGGCCGAGCCGTTCCCGGCGAAGGCAGCCAGCGCCACCAGCGCTGCCAAGTCCGGCTCGACGGCGGCGAAGCCGTGCCGGGTGGAGCGCAGCCTGTCGAGCACCCGTGCCGGGTCGACCAGGACCAGCACCCGGCAGGCGAGCACCCGGCACAGCCGCCCGTACTCCCCCGCGCCCGCATCCACCAGCAGCGTCCACAGCGCCGGGTCGGCGACGGCGCGATCGACGGCATCCGGGTGGGTGAGCACCAGGTCCAGCAGCGACGCGAGCACCAGCACCTCAGCGGCGAAGTCGGCGGTGTCCAGGTAGGGCCGGGTGGTGCGAACGCCTGCCGGGTCGCGCCGCTGCCGGGCCGACGCGGCCAAGGCGCGCAGGCGGTCATCGATCGGCGCGTCCCAGGACGCCTCGTGCCCCGCGTCGGCCAGTCGAGCAGCCGCGGCCACGCGCACCCCCTCGTGGTGGGGGAACGCGGCGCGCGCACGGAGCACATCCGGCAGCGCGTACAGCAACTGGCTCGTCTCCACGTGCTCCAGCTGCGCCAGCGCCTCCACCGCCAACTCCGGGTCGCTCCCGCGCAGCGCGGCGAGGATGTCCAGGAAGGCGTGGGTCGGGGCCGGGGCCAGCCGGATCGCGCTGCAGAAGTACCAGTCGGCGAGCATGGTCATCTCCGGTTGGGCAGGTGAGGCAGTTGAGCGCGCAGGCCCGCGACGAGAGTGCGCAGGTCGAGGTCGAGATCGTCGTCGCAGGCGACCACGGCCCGGTGGTGCGGATCCAGGCCGTCGACGAGCCCGGTGAGGGGAGCGCCGTAGGGGGTGCGGGCGAGCAGCGCCCAGAACAGCGGTTCCCCGGGTTCGACCTCGGCGGGGTGGACGCCTGCTGCCACCGCGGCGGCAGCCACCGCCTGCGCGGCGTCGTCGCCGACCACCGACGTTCGGCCGACCGCGAAGCGCCACGCCTGGTCGTCGCGCGTGAGGAGCTTGCCGAGCAACCGCATCACCTGCCCGCCGTGGTCGAGCCAGGGCTGGACGACGGCGCGCGACGCGGCACTGCGCAGGAGGACCGGGACAACGGCCGCGGCCAGCCGGGTGTTCGGCAGCCCGGGGGAAGGCACGCCCCGAACCCGCGGCAGCCAGGCCGCGAAGTCCAGCCCGCAGTCGACGGCGACGCGCAGCGCGGTCGGCCCGTGCGCCGTGGCGGCCAGGCGCGGCAGGGCGGCGGCCACGGTGTCCGGCATGCTGACCCAGGCGGTCCGCAGCAGTGCCCGGACTGCGGTGTCACCCATCCGCGACCGCGACAGCGCCTCGGCGACGGAAGCCGAGCTCGGCGCGCTCTCCCCCACCTCGCCCGGCACCTCCGGCACTTCCCAGGCTAGCCCGCGCTTGACCAGGCCGTCGCGGGCGAGGGCCGCCAGCGTGGCCAACGGGTCGCCGCCGTCAGCAACGGGGTCGGGGTCGTCGGGGTCGTGGGGCCGCAGCAGGAACGCCCGGCAGCCGAGCTGCGCGCCCAGGTCGGCTGCGGTGCGCGCCGCGTCGTAGGGCGTCGGGCCGATCGAGCGCACGAGCACGACGGCGTCGGGCAGCAGCGACCGCAGGGTCTGCACGCTCCGCCGGGCCGTCCCGACGGTGGCCGCGCCGATCCCGCCGACGGCGGTGCGCACCAGCGGCACCACGACACCGGTCCGCCCGTCCGGCTGCCAATCCCCGCCGACCAGTTGCCGCAACGCCTGCCGGGAACCGGGGTCGCCGACGTCGAGCTGCGGGACCGTCGTCCACCGCCTGCCGCCGAGCCCGTCGAGCGCGGCGGCCGTCCCCCGCCTGCGTGCCGCACCCGCGGCGCTGTCGGCCAGCACCGCGGTGAAGCCGCGCGAGGAGGTGGCGATGAGCGTGTCCAGCCTGCACCGGCCGGCGGGGTCCAGGCGGAGCGGGGTGAGCTCGGGCTCCCAGTCCCCGGGCAGCGGGTCGACCTCGTACACCGCGGGCAGGGCGGCGGCTGCCGCGGCGGGCGCGGGCACCCCGCTCACCGGCACCGGCTCGGCGAGCCCCGTGCCGTGGGTGAGGGCGAATACGGAGTCGTTGACCACGGCGGTCATCCGGACCGCGCGGAGGGCGCCCTCCCACTTCAACGGCACGCCGCGCAGGACACCGATCAGGACGCCGTCTTCGGTGAGCACCGGGCCGCCGGACATGCCCGGCCACCCGTCTTCGCCCTCGGCAGGCCAGGTGCTCCGCGCGTTTCCCAGGGTGAAGTGGATGGCGCCGCCGCTCATGGGCATCAGCGTGAACTTGAACGACACCAACTCGCGGCGCCTGTTCTGCTCACCCGCCCGGGGGTAGCCGAACCCGACGCACTCCACCTCGGCGATACCCTGGACCTTCCCCCACTGGACGAAGTCGTCGACGAAGGGCTCCCGGCACGCGACGGCCGCGGCATCAACCGCATCGACCTTGTTGTCGGCGGTTTGGTGCCGCCACACGACCACGCCGTCGTGCTCCACCCCCGCCGAGTCCGTGACCACGACCGCCGAGCCCACCGGGCCGACGATGTGGGCCGCGGTGAGCACGCACCTGGGCCCGATGACGAAGCCGCTGCCGAACCTCGCCCCCTGCAGGCGCACCATCCGCGCCAGCAGCCAGTCTTCGGAGCCGGGAACGGTCACGCCAGGTCGCCGATGAGCATATCGTCCTCAGTGGACAGCGTCATGTCGCGGGGCCGCAGGGTGAGCCGCAGGCGGTGCGTGGCCGTCTGGTCGTTCTGCCGCGAACCCCCGATCGTGGCGACCTTCCACAGGCTGACGCTGCCGTTGCCTTTCTTCGAGACCTTCGCGGTGATCTCCAGCTCCACCTCGACCCGCTCCGGCACGAACCGAACCCGCTCGCCTTCCCCCGCCGCCAGCGCCTCGGCCAACTCGGCGCGCAGCAGTTCAACGGCCGTGGACAGGCTGATCCCGTCTTCATCCATCAGCACGAGGCCGTTGTCCTCTTCCATGTGTCCCCCTCCGGGCGCCAGGCTTACCCCCTTAGTACGCCGAGTGGCTCTTGCCGTTACAGCCCAGCTCGGGGCGAAACGGGTCGGCAACCCCGGTCCCCGACCAGGATCGGACAGCCGGGTGCGTGCCTGAGCACGACCGGCACGTGGCCCCGAACCGCGTCGAGCAGCAGCCGGGCGTGCTCCGCGGGCCGAACGTCGTGTCGGTCGTTGGTGGGGTTTCGCGATCGTGCTCGGTCGAGCATTCTGGGAGAAGTGTTCGGGGTGGGCATGCACTAGATATCTGCCATGATCTTGCGATGTCGGGCCTTCGACCAGGTCTGCGATGCCGGTCGGCTGGGTCCGGTCGCTGAGAAGGCGGGGAGCGCGTGGTGAGACCCGGGCGACGTCGTCGAGTTGTCATCGTCGGTGCTGGGTTGGCTGGTACGGCTACGGCCATCCGCCTGCTGCAGTTCGCCAGGGAAGCTGTTGAGGTCGTCGTGGTCGAGCGGCGGCCGGGGTTTCGGAATGCCGGGGTCGCGCATCATCCGGAGAGCAATCACTGGCACCACGTCTTCAACATCCAGGCGGGTCGGATGTCGGTGTTCCGGGAGGATGTGGACGACTTCATCGACTGGGCCAACCGCGAGGCCGACCGGACCGGGTGGCCTGCGGAGTGGAAGGGCTTCACGTTCGTGGAGTCCGGGCCCGCGCCGCGGCGGATCTATCCCGAGTACCTCGCCGACCGCCTCGCGCAGGCTGCCCGGGAGGCCCTGCCGGGCGTCGTCCTGGTGGAGGGGGACGGCGAGGTCGTTGACGTCGAGGTGCACGAGGATCACGTCGACGTCGTCGTTGAGGATTTCTCGGTGGTGGGTGGGGAAACCAAGTCGGGGCGGGTGGCGCTTCGCGCCGATCACGTCGTGCTCGCGACCGGGCTGGAGCGGAAGTCCCCGACCTTCGCCGCCGACGTGGTGGGCCATCCCGCGTTCGTGCCGGAGCCCTACTCCGCGGCCGGGCTCGAGCGCATCCTCAGCGCGCGGCGGGACGACGTCGTGGCCATCGTCGGCTCGCTGCTCAGCGCGTACGACGCCGCGACGCTGCTGCTGCGGCGGGGCCACACGGGCACGATCCACATGATCTCGCGCTCCGGGCTGACCCTGCGGACGTATCCGCCGGACCACCGGCACCAGGTCATCGACCTGCCGACGCCGCGGTTCTTCGAGGACGGCCCCTACGGCGGGCGCGAGGAGTTCGTGCTGCGCTTCACCGAGGAGTGGGAGCGGGCGTGCGCGGCGGTGGCGCGTGAGCATCCCGAGGTGTCGCCCGCGGTGGTGACCGAGCGGGTGTTCAAGGCGTGGGAGCCGCACCTGCCCGCCATCCTGGCGCGGATCCCGACGCCGGATCTCCGCGCGCTGCTCGACCGCTACGGCAGCCTGCTGGCGATGTTGCGGGTCGGAGTCATGCCTTACACCGCCGACCTGGTCAACAGCGCGGTGGAGGCAGGCGGGCCGGTCGTCGTGACCGCGGGCAGGGTCGAGGGGATCCGCGCTACCGAGGCGGGCAGGCTGGTCGTGACCGTGTCCGGGCGCACGACCGGCATCGAGGCGGACCTGGTGATCTCGAACTTCGGCCGGGAGTCGGACTACGGGCGCGTGGGCTCCGCGCTCTGGCGGAACCTCCTGCGGAAGGGGTTGGCCTGCCCGCACCGGCGCACGGGCCGAGGCGTCGAGGTGGACGAGCGCGGGCGCCTGGTCGGCGCGGCGGGCACCCCGTCGCGCCTGATCGCGGTTGTGGGTCACCCCCGCGAGGGCGACGAGATCGTCCGGAACGGGCGCCTGGGCGCGTTCTCGTTCAACCTCGCCGCGATCAAGAACCACTCGGTGGAGGTGGCCGCGACCATCCTGTGCCAGCTCGAATCGTGCTACGACATGGCCACCACCCCGCCCGGCGCGCGGGACCAAGGGTGGGACGAGGCGCTGGCGTACTCGACGATGCTCGACGTGCGCCGGATGACCGCCCGGCGGCAGGACCACCGGCAGGCGCTCGTGGCACGGCTGGAGGACAGCCTGCGGGAGCTCGCCGCGCGCGGCGGCGACGACGCCGTACCAGCGCCGGTGCTGCGATTCGCCGTCACCTCGGCCGCGACGGAGAAGCTGAAGGACCTGTCGGTGACCCCGAGGGAACTCCGCGCCGCGCTCGGGTTGGGGCGGCGGCTGGAGGCGATTGGCTGAATCGCGGCGCACCCGGGGAGATGTAGGCGGGGCGGAGCAGGTGCGAGCCTGGGAATCATGACCAGCTCTGGGTGGGCGTCGTGAGCCACGTCGAGATCTTCGGGGTCCTGCTCGTCGGTGCGGCGCCGACGAGCGTCGGCGGTCCCTGCAACCACTCCCAGACCCCCGTCGACGGCTCCGTCCTGGTCGTCGACGCGCTCCATCCCGGACTCTACGACGCCATCGTCGCCTCCTCCGCGGTCATCTGCGCGAAGGGCGGGCGTACCGGCCACATGGAGTCCCTCTGCCGCTCGCGCGGCATCCCGGTGCTGCGCGTCGACCCGGCGGAGCTGGGCAGGCTGACCGGCCACGTCACGATCCGGCTCGACCGGCAGTCGGTCATCCTCGGCGAGGTCGACGATCTCGAAGGGCCTGCGCGGGACTTCCCCATCACGCCCGCTGACCTGGGTTCGATTTGCGTGGTCATCGCCGACGCCAGCGACGTGCGGGCGACGAACGCGATCACCCCGCCAGTCGAGGAGGTCGCAACCTTCTTCGTCCGCGAGGAGTTCGTCTGCCTGTCCGCCGGGCTGAGCCCGCTGGACCTGCTGCGCGCCGAACCGCGGGCGGCCGAGTGGTACGGCGCGGCCCTCGGCGCGCAGGTGTGCGCCATCGCCGAGGAGCTCCGGCCCGGCCAGCGCCTCGTCATGCGGCTGCTCGACCTCCGCTCGGACGACGCCACCAAGATCACCACCGAGACCGAGGTGCACCAGGAGACGAACCCGGACCTCGGCCTGCACGGCGCGCGCGCCCTGCTCCAGGAGCCGCACTACCCGATCGCGTTCCGGGCCTTACGCCAGTACGTGGGCAAGCGGCTCGGCCGGAGCCTGAGCTTCGCCGTGCCGTTCGTCAACGACCACGACGAGTACCTGCGGCTGCGCGGGCACCTCGGCCTCCCCGACGACTTCCCGCTGTCGGTCTTCATCGAGACCCCGGCCGCAGTCCACTCCACATCGGGCTTCTGCGCGGCGGGGGCGAGCGAGCTGTTCGTCGGCACCAAGGACCTCGTCCAGTTCTACCTCGCCGCGGACCGCAGCAACCACCTGGTCGCCCCCTCCTACCAGACCCGGCACCCGGCCGTGGCGGCTGCGCTGCGCCACGTGGTCGACGCAGCCGGGGAAGCGGGCACCCCTGTCCACGTGTTCGCGCTGCTCAACGACATGGACCACTACGTGCGGCAGCTACCAGCGGACGGGTTCATGATGTGCACCGCCGAGCTGCGCCAGCTCGCTCAACACCGGCGCCCGCACCTGGCCCTCGCACCCGACCTCCAGCCGCGGCACCGGCCGCACCCGACCGGACCCGCAGAGGCCGCCAGCTAGCTTCACCGCCGCGACCGGAGCTGTGGTGCTAGAAGCCAGCCGGGCAAGCACCTGGGCCGGTAGTCGCGGATCGGGACTCGCAGATCCACCGGATCGACGCTGAGCACGGGGCATCCGTTATGCCCGGTTCGGCGGGGATAACGGATGGCGGCTCGGGTGGGCGCTACCGATCGTGATCAAACTTGGGTGCGGACGGGTGAATTCGGGGTGGCGGTAGCCGCCATTGGTCTCTGACTTGGGGCGGACCAGTGCTACCGAGCCGAGCAGCTTTGGCCACGGTCGAATGAAAACGATCGGGGGTTCTTGTCGCGGGGCGGGGGCGTGGATACCTTTTCGACGTCGGGCCGCGAGCGGAAAGTTGCGCTGAATCGAACGGCCCTGCCTCGTATTCCATTCAGAAGAAAGGCGCACCCGTGACGGTGACGGCGGTTCCCAATTTGCTCGACCGCAAGATCGACGTCTGCTTCGGCCACGGCGACCAGAACGGCGACGGGGTGCTGGAACCCGCCGACGCGCTGGCGCTCGCGGCGCGGATCGTGGCGTTCCTCGGTGAGCCGTTCGGCACGCAGAAGGCGCAGGCGCTGCTGGTGGCCTTCGAGACGTTCTGGGCGCACATGTCCAAGGCGATGGACGCCAACCAGGACGGCAAGGTCACGCCGCTGGAGTGGCGGGAGGGGATGAAGACCGCCTTCGCTGGCGACCCGGCGAAGTTCGAGGCCGGTTTCCGGCCGCTGGCCGAGGCGTTGTTCGCCATTTGCGACCGGGACGGCGACGGCAAGGTGGGACCTGCGGAGTTCGCCGGTTTCCAGAAGGCGTTCGGCACCTCGGCCGACAACATCAGGATCGCATTCGAGAAGCTCGACCACAACGGCAACGGCTACTTGGAGGTCGACGAATTGCTGGTCGCCTGGCAGGAGTTCTACACCAGCTCCGACCCGGACGCGCGCGGCAATTGGCTCTTCGGCGACATCTTCAGCCAGGAGATCTGGGACGGCACCCGGGTCCGTCTCTGACACCGGCGATCGCGGCGCTCCCGGTGCACTCGCGCCGGGGGCGCCGCCCTATGAGGAGACCCCAGTGAATCGTGTTCCAATTGCCGTGATCGGCGCCGGGTGCCGGTTACCGGGCGGCGTCTGCTCCCCCGAGCAGCTGTGGCGGTTCGTGCTCGACGGCCGCGAGGCCGTCGGGGCGCGGTCGGTGGGCGGGGTCCGCCAGCTCGGGTCGTTCCTGGCCGACGTGGCCGGGTTCGACGCCGGGTTCTTCGGCATCCCCGCCCGCGAGGCCGCGGTCATGGACCCCCAGCACCGGATCGCGCTGGAGGTCGCGTGGGAGGCCTTGGAGCACGCCGGGGTGCCCGCATCGGCCCTCGCGGGCACCGCGACCGCCGTCTTCGTCGGCGTCGGGTCCGACGACTACGGCAGGCGCACCCTGGCCGACCTGCCCGCGATCCAGCCGTGGACGGGCATCGGCGCGTCGCCGTGCGGGGCGGCCAACCGGATCTCGCACGCCCTGGACCTGCGCGGGCCCAGCGCCGCGGTGGACTCGGCGTGCTCGTCGTCGCTGGTGGCGGTGCACCAGGCGATGCAGGCCCTGTGGGCCGACGACGAGGTGCCGCTGGCCATCGCGGGCGGGGTGCTCGTGGTGGCCGAGCCCGGGCTCGGCGTCGTCCTGGACCGGGCGGGCGCCACCGCCCCGGACGGGCGCAGCAAGCCCTTCTCCGCGCGCGCCGACGGCTACGGCAGGGGCGAGGGCTGCGCGTTCGTCGTCCTCAAGCGGCTGGCCGACGCCGAGGCGGCGGGCGACCGGGTGCTGGCCGTGCTGCGCGGCGGCGCGGTGCGCCAGGAGGGCCGCACCGACGGCATCATGGCCCCCGACCGGTCCGCCCAGGCCGACCTGCTGCGGGCGGCCTACCGGTCGGCGGGCGTTGATCCGGCCACTGTGGACTACGTGGAGGCGCACGGCACCGGGACGCCCGTCGGCGACCCGGTCGAGGCGGGCGCGCTCGGCGAGGTGGTCGCGCCCTGCCTGATCGGCTCGGTGAAGGCCAGCATCGGGCACCTCGAAGCGGCCGCTGGCGTGGCCGGGCTGATCATGGCGGTGCTGGCCGTGCACCACGGCGTCATCCCGCCGACCCGGCTGGCGGGGGCGCCGAACCCGGCGATCGACTGGGCGGGCACCGGGTTGGCCGTCGCCACCGAGGCGACGCCGTGGCCCAGGACGCCCCGCAGGGCGGGCGTCACCAGCTACGGCTACGGCGGCACGATCGCCCACCTCGTGGTGGAGCAGCCGCCGCCCACCGACCCCGTGGAGACCGTCGACCGGCTCACCGTCGTGCCGATCAGCGGCGCGAGCCCGCAGGCCGTGCGCGACAACGCCCGCAGGCTGGCCGCCTGGCTCGACACCCACCCCGAGGCCCGCCTGGCCGAGGTGGGCCGCACGCTGGCCACGGGCCGGACCCACCTGCCCCACCGGCTCGCCGTCGTCGCCGAGGACCGCGCCGAGCTGCGGGCCGCGCTCGACGACGTCCAGCCCGCCTGCCCCGCCCGCTCGGTGGACCCGGTGTGGGTGTTCTCCGGGCACGGCTCGCACTGGAGCGGCATGGGCCGGGACCTGCTCGCCACCGAGCCGGTCTTCGCCGAGGTGCTCGACAAGCTGGAACCGGTCTACACCGACGAACTCGGCCGCAGCGCCCGCGACCTGCTCACCGACGCCGACCTCGGCGCAACCCACCTGGCCCAGGCCGCGATCTTCGCGGTGCAGGTCGGCCTGGCCGAGCTGTGGCGCGCCCACGGGGTGCGGCCCGCCGCGGTCGTCGGGCACTCCGTCGGCGAGCTCGCCGCCGCGGTCGCCACGGGCGCGCTGCCCCGCCAGGACGCCGCCCGGCTGGCCTGCCGCCGCGCCCTGCTGCTGCGCGGGGTCGCCGGGCGCGGCGCGATGGCGATGGTGGCGCTGCCCTTCGCCGAAGCGGGCCCGCACGCGGCGATCGCCGCCTCGCCCACCAGCACGGTGGTCGCCGCCGACCCCGCCGAGATCGAGCGGCTGGTCGCGGCGGGGGCGCGCCGCGTCGACACCGACGTCGCCTTCCACAGCCCGCACATGCTCCCGCTGTGCGCCGACCTCGCCCGCGCCGCGCGCGACCTCTGCCCCGCCGAGCCCGAGGTCCCGCTCTACAGCACCGCGCTGCTCGACCCGCGGTCCACCGCGCCCCGCGACGCGGCGTACTGGGTCAGGAACCTGCGCGACCCCGTGCGGCTGGTCTCCGCGATCACCGCGGCCGCCGAGGACGGCCACCGGCTGTTCCTCGAGGTCTCCGGCCACCCCGTGGTGGCGCACTCGATCGCCGAGACCGTTCCGGACGCGGTGGTCGTGCCCACCCTCCGCCGCGGCGCCCCCGGGCGGCGCGCCTTCCTGACCGCCGCCGCGGCGCTGCACGAGGCGGGCGTCGACCTGGACTGGTCGGTCCTGCACCCCGCGGGCCCGCGCGCCGACCTGCCGACCACGGCGTGGCAGCACCGCAGGCACTGGGCGCTGGCCTCCGGGGACACCGAGCACACGCTGCTGGGCGAGCCTGCCGCGGCGGAGTGCTGGCGGCGCTGGCTGACGCCGCAGACCCGCCCGTACCCGGGGAGCCACCCCGTGCTGGGCAGCGAGATCGTGCCCGCGGCCGTGCTGCTCAGCACGCTGTTCGCCGCCGCGGGCGTCCGCAGCCTGCGGTCGGTCGAGTTGCGGGTGCCGATCGCCGTCGAGCCGCGCGAGGTCCAGGTGGAGCACCGCGACGGCAGGCTGCGGATCTCCTCACGGCGGCACGGCGACTGGCAGACCCACACCGAAGCCCTCGTCGGGCACGACCGCCCGGCGGGCCGGGTCGAGCAGGCGGGCGAGCCGATCGATCCCAGTGCGGTCCGCGCCCGGCTCGCCGCGCTCGGCGTCGCCGACATGGGGTTCGACTGGGCGGTCGAGGACCTGCGCACCCACCGCCACGGCGGCTACGCGCGGGTGCGGGCCGGGAGCTGGGCCGCCATCCTCGACGCGGCGCTGTCCACGGCGGCGGCGCTGGCCGACACCGCGACGCTGCGGATGCCCGCGCGGATCGCCTCCGCCGCCATCACCGGACCGGCTCCCGACTGCGCGCAACTAGCCGTGCGCCGCGTCGGCGAGCAGTTCGACGTGGCGATCGCCCGGTCGTCCGGCGAGGTCGTCGGCGTGCTGCGCGGGCTGCGCCTAGGCTCGCCGGACGGCGATGCCCCGCCGCCGATCCGCAGGCCCGCCTGGGTCGCGGTCGAGCCGAGCGGCCCTGACCACGCCGCCGAGCTGTTCCGCGCAGGCTCAGGCGACCCCATCGACCTGGTGGACGAGCTGCGCCGGGCGCTCGCCGGGGCGCGCGGCAGGCTGTGGTGCCTGACCCGGGGCGCCCGCGAGGCCCGCACGGCGGAAGGGCTGGCGCACAACGCGCTCTGGGGGTTCGGCCGGGTCGCGGCGACCGAGCACCCGGACGTCTGGGGCGGCGTCGTCGACCTGCCCGCGCAGCCCACCGCCGACGACGAGGCCGCCCTGCGGCACGTCCTCGACCACCGCTGGGACGTCGACGTGCTCGCCATCTCCGGTGGTCGGATCACCGCGGCGACCCTCGTGCCCGCCGAGCCGGGCGAGGGCATCACCTGCGACCCGGCCGCCGCCTACCTGGTGACCGGCGGGACCGGGGCGCTCGGCGCGCACATCGCCCGCTGGCTGGTCCGCCGCGGCGCGCGGACGCTGGTGGTGCTCGGGCGCAGCGGACGCCGCGTCGATGTCGACGGAGCGCGGGTGCACCACGTGAGGGCCGACGTGGCCGACGAGGAGGCGCTGGCGCGCATCCGGCGGCGGTGGCCGCTGCGCGGCGTCGTCCACGCGGCGGGCGTGGCGGACAACCGCAGGCTGCGCGACCTCGACGAAGCCACCCTGCGCGCCGTGCTGCACCCGAAGATCACCGGCACGGCCGCCCTGCACCGGGCGTTCCCGCCGGGGAGCCTGGACTTCCTCGTGCTGTTCTCCTCGGCCGGGCACCTGCTGGGCCTGCCCGGCCAGGCGGCCTACGCGGCGGGCAACGCCTATCTCGACGGCATGGCCCGCCACCGCCCGGACACCCTGTCGCTGGCCTGGACGAGCTGGCGGGGCCTGGGCATGGGCGACTCGGCCGCCGTGGACGCCGAGCTGGCCGCGCGCGGGGTCGCGCCGATCGACGCCGAACGGGCGCTGGCGGTGTGGTCGCGGGTCCCGCTGGGCGCGCGCGAGGTCGCCGTCCTGCCCCCGGCGCCCCGCAGCGAGCCGCGGCCCGCCGACCCGGCAGACGTGGCCGCCGCCGTCGCCGAGGTCGCCGCCGCCGTGCTCGGCGTCGACCCCGGGCGAGTGCCCGCCGACCGCCCGCTCACCGAGCTCGGGATGGACTCCCTGCTGTCGGTCGCCTTCCGCGTCGACCTCGGCCGCCGGATCGGCACCACCCTGCCTGCCACGGCGCTGTGGCACCACCCCACGGTGTCCGCCATCGCCGCCCACCTCACCCAGGAGAGACCGTGACCATCGCCGCCTCCGACACCGACCTGCGCACCTTCGCCGCCGACGCCACCCGCTGGTTCGACCACGACCGCATGGCGATGCACACCCTCCCCGCCGCCGACCTCGCCGCGCTCCAGCTCGCGGCGCTCCGGCTGCGGTTCAGCGAGCTGCGCGACCGGCTCCCCGTGCTGCGCGCCCTGGCCGACGAGCAGCGCATCACCGAGATCGGCGACCTCGACGACGCCGCGCCGCTGCTGTTCCCGCACACCGTCTACAAGTCCTACCCGGCCAGCCTGCTGGTCGACAGCCGGTTCGACCAGCTCACCACCTGGCTGTCCCGGCTGACCACAGTGGACCTCTCCGGACTAGACACCCGCGGGTGCGACTCGATCGACGCCTGGCTGGACCTGCTGGACAGCCGCACGCCGCTGCGGCTGGCCCACTCGTCGGGCACCACCGGCAGCATGTCGTTCGTCCCGCACACCCAGGTGCAGTACGACCGGCTCTACGAGATCGTCCGGCTCGACGTGCTGCCCGACCGCGACCCGGAGGGCCTGGACGTGGTGTGGCCGAGCTTCCGCTCCGGGCGCAGCGGGATCGCCCGGCACGCCACCGCCATGGCCGAGCAGATCGCGGGCAGGCCCGACCGCTTCCACACCCTGCACGACGGCGCGCTGAGCGCCGACGTGATGTTTCTGGCGGGCCGCCTGCGCGCCGCCGCGGCCCGCGGCCAAGCGGGCCGGGTCGAGATCCCCGAAGCGCTGGCCCGGCGCAAGGCCGAGTTCGACGAGGCGCTGCGCGCGACCGGCTCGGGGATGGGCGAGTTCGTCCAGCGGATCGCCGACACCCTCGGCGGGCGGCGGATCGCCTCGCTGAGCACGTGGGACGTCTACCACAGCATGGCCGAGGCGGCCGCGGCCCGCGGGCTGGCGGGCGTGTTCGCCCCGGACTCGGTGATCTTCCCCGGCGGCGGGTCGAAGGCCGGGGTGCTCCCCGACGACTGGGCCGATGGCGTCGCGCGGTTCGCCGGGGTGCCGTCGCTGCAGTTCGTCTACGCGATGGTCGAGGTGATCTCGCTGAACCTGCTGTGCGCCAACCAGGGCTACCACATCGAACCGTGGCTGGTGCTCTACATCCTGGACCCCGACACCGGGCGGCCGCTGCCGCGCACGGGCACCCGCACCGGCCGGGCGGCCTTCCTCGACCTGTCCGCCGACCTGTTCTGGGGCGGGTTCGTCACCGGCGACCGGGTGACCGCCACCTGGAGCCCGTGCCCGTGCGGGCGCACCACCCCGCGCCTGCACACCGACATCGGCCGGTTCGGCGGCCCCGGGGGCGACGACAAGATCACCTGCGCGGCCAGCGCGGAAGCCCTGGTCGACGCGCTGGAGTTCCTCAACGGGGAGCTGTCGTGATCCCCGCGTTCGTGCGCGGCGAGCTGGTCGAAGGCCCACCGGTGGCATTCGCCGGGTTCACCGCCCCCGACCCGATGGCGCTGCTCCCCCGGCTGCCGCTGGGCGACCCCGCCGCGATGGCCGACCTGCACGCCCTGTCCACCGCCGAGGTCGTCGACTTCCTCGCCGAGGTCGGCGCGCGGCTGCCCGCCAGCCCGGTCATGGCCGAGGCGCTGGCCCGGCTGGCCGAGCACTCCGACCTGACCCCGCCGGTGCTGCGCGGCGCCTACGAGCAGCTGCCCGCGTACTTCGCGCCGGACGCGGTGCGGGAGGTGGCCGAGCGGTCGGTGGGCATCGCCCACCTCGACGGCTGGGTGCACCACCGCGGGGCGGCGGTGCGGGCCTTCGGCGCGCGGGCGGTGCACGTCATCGCGGGCAACAACCCGGTCATCGCCGCCATCACCCTGGTGCGCTCGGCGATCACCCGGGGCGACGCGATCGTCAAGCTGCCGTCGAACGACCCCGTGACCGCAGTGGCCATCGCCCGGGTGATGGCCGAGGTCGACCCCGACCACCCGCTGGTGCGGCACCTGAGCGCGGTCTACTGGAAGGGCGGCGCGGAGGACTTCGAGCGCGCCCTGTACCGGCCCGCGAATGTGGAGAAGATCGTCGCGTGGGGCGGGTTCGCCTCCGTCCGCCACATCACCCGGTACCTGCAGCCGGGCCTGGAGCTGATCGCCCTCGACCCCAAGCTGAGCGCCACGGTCATCGGGCCGGAGGCGTTCACCGACGAGGAGACCATGCGCCAGGTGGCCGAGCTGGCCGCCGCCGACGTCGGGCTGGTCAACCAGGAGGCGTGCTTCAGCGCGCGCGTCATCTACGCGATGACGACGCCCGAACTCGCCGCGCGCTGGGGCGAACTGCTCCACGAGGCCATCACCAAGCTCCCGCCGGACCTCAGCACCCCGGCCAAGCGGTTCGACCCGGAACTGCGCGCCGAGCTGCGCGCGCTGCGCACCAGCCCGGACTGGTACCGGGTGATCGGCGGGCACGACGACGAGGGCGCGGTCGTGGTGTCGCCGCCGGGCGAGCCGGTCGACTTCCACGAGTCGCTGTCGGGCCGCGTGGCCAACGTCGTCCCGATCCGCGACCTCGACACCGCCGTGCGCCGGATGAACGCCTACACCCAGACCGTCGGGGTGTGGCCGGACTCGCTCAAGACTGAGCTGCGCGACATCGCCGCCCTCCACGGCGTGCAGCGGCTCGTCGCGCTCGGCTGCGCCAACGACTTCCGGCCCGAGCTGCCGCAGGACGCGATGGAACCGGTGCGCCGCATGGTGAAGTGGGTGGTCGACGAGACCCGCACCGACGTGGTGGCCCTCGCCGACGACTTCGACCACCACGCCTTCGACCCCGAGCAGGGCATCGCCGTGCACCGCGAGATCCGCGAACGCGGCCGCGTGGCGCACTCCCGCGCGCACGGGGGCATGTGGGTGCTGTCGCGCTACGACGACGTCGAAGCCGCGCTCAAGGACCACGCCACGTTCAGCTCCGCTGACGGCGTGTTCCACCCGAAACCGCCGCGGGCGCCGCGGTTCGCGCCTCTGGAGTACGACCCGCCCGAGCACACGGCGTTCCGGGCGCTGATGCGGCCGCCGTTCACCCCGGCGGCCTCCCGCGCCCTCGGTGAGCGGCTGACCCCGCTGGTGCGCGAGCTGATCACCCCGATCGCCGAGCGCGGGCACGGCGATCTCGTCGCGGAGCTGGCCGTGCCGCTGCCGCTGGCCGTCGTCGGCCTCGCGGTCGGCTTCTCCCCCGACGCCCAGCGCCGCATCCGCGACCTCACCGCCAACACCTGGTCGAAGATGCCCGCGGGCGACACCTCCTTCTGGGCCCCGTTCACCGAGCTGTTCCACGCCGAGATCCGCCGCGCCCGCGAACACCCCGGCGACGACTACCTGTCCACCCTGGTGCGGGCCGAGGTGGACGGCCGCCCGGTCACCGACGACGAACTGCACGTCATGCTCGTCGCCTACGCCATCGCGGGCCACGAGACCTCGATGAACACCCTGTCCCACCTGCTGCGCCAACTCGCCGAACGCCCCGACCTGCAAGACCGCCTCCGCACCACCCCGACCCTGATCCCTTCTGCGGTCGAGGAAACCCTGCGCCTGTGGAGCCCGGTCGACCACGGCACCCGCACCACGACCCGCGACGTCACCATCGACGGCACGACGATCCCCCGCGGCTCCCGCGTCGTCCTCCTCACCGGCGCCGCCAACCGCGACCCCCGCCGCTTCCCCCACCCCGACACCTTCGACCTCGACCGCCCGACGACCCGCCACCTCACCTTCGGCCAAGGCATCCACTTCTGCCTAGGCGCCCACCTCGCCCGCCTCGAATTCGCCGCCGTCCTGCGCGAACTAGCCCGTCACCCCAACTACCACCTGACTGCGCGGCCGCGCCGCTTCTACGAAAACGGCCGCCACATCTGCCTGGACCGCCTACCCGTGACCTTCATGCCGCGTTAAGGCACCTCTCGAGCACCGTGACCCGCGCAAAGTCAACCACCGGTCACGGCGTTCAATCGGAGGTATCATGAGCGCACCAGCTTCGAAGGAAATGCGCAGGTAGGGGGCTTGGACGTAGCGGTTTGCATCGGCCGAATCTCGGGCACGTAGATCAGCTGCACCCCCCGACCCAGCGAACCTGGTATGCCAAGCCGATGCGGACCACGCAGACCACCGAGATCAGGTGGACCGCACACACATCCGCTTGAAGATAGGACCTGAAGCCCAAAGCGGAACCGTGCATAGACGCTCTTCGGACACACGTATTACTAGGCCAGCCGGGTCCACACGGGCCGCGATCGCAGCTTGGAACCGTTGAACTGGTCATCGCGGCGCCGCCAACCGCTTCGGTGCGTGACCACGATCACCTGAGCCGGGACGTCCGCCAGCGGACTCGATCAGCGCCCCAACCAACCGATCCAGGTTCTCCTGCCGAACAGCCGACCCCAACCAGGTCCAGCGCGTCCGGATCGGGTCCTCCCGCACGTAGAGGAACGACGGGTGTGCCCAGCCAGCACGGGAGGGTCCGAAGCGAGCGTCCGGGCGGGGCACCGGTGATTCATTCCGTGCTTGTGCGCGCTGTTCGTGCGAGATTGCCCAGTCAGAACTCGCCGCTCGAGCCCTGCCGCTCGCCGGGCCGAGGGGCATAGCGCGTCTGGCCGAGTACGACTTCGATGGCGGCCAGGGAGATGTCGTGACGTCCGTGGATCTTGCGAAAATGGGTGGCGAGGCGGTTGGCATCCCACTGCGGGTGACGCTGACGGTGATCGAGGATCAGCTCGCGCACTGCATCCGAGGGTGGTTGGGTCGATGATCTCGACCTCGGCGGCCGGTCCTCGCTCCTGATCGGCACGTGGGTTCGCCTGCCGGTGTCGTCGTCGAGCATCAGCCCCACCCCCTCGTCACCCCGAAGCTAGAAACGGACGTGGTTGCAGGTCCAGGACGGTTTGGGTGGCAGGGTCCTGCCGCGGTCAGGCGGAACCATGACGGATGCCCCGCTGCCCCGCGGAGCGGGCGGGATGATCTCGAAGCGACTACGCATCCGTGGTGGTGCCTGCCCGTACCTCGTGCGGCAGCGGCGACGCTGCCGGGAAGGAGCCGTCCGTCACCGTGGTTCGGATCGCGGTCATCGACCCGCTGCCCCTGTACCAGCAAGGAGTTGCCACCGCCTTGGCTGCAGCGGGCCACGAGGTCGAGGCTCCGGCGGACCCGGTGGAATGGGTCCGTCAGGGGGGTGATGGGATCGTGTTGTTGACTGTCGCTTCCGAGAAGGATTGGCAGGTACTCCAGGGGCTTTGCGGGGCTTCGGGGAATCACGCCGTGGTCGCCGTGGTCGAAGGCTCTTCGGACGCGGCTGGAGCACGAGCGATGCGCGTCGGGGCTCGATCAGTGGTACCACGTGCGGCACAGGCGGAGCTGTTGCGGCAGACGGTCGCCGCGACGGCGCGGGGTCAAGCGGTCATGCCCGCAGGAGTCGCTGTCTTGCTAGCCTCCGGTGCCCGCCAAGAGGAATCGATGCCGGTCCGCGACCAAGAGGTCGACTGGCTGAAGCAACTCGCGAACGGCATGACCGTGGCTCAGATCGCGAACGGGGCAGGCTACTCCGAGCGTGCGATGTTCCGGTTGTTGAGCCGGGTCTACCAGCGGTTGGGTGCCCGAACCCGGTTGGAGGCCATCATGCTCGCCCGGCAATCGGGCTGGCTGTGAGCGCGATCCGGCTCAGCGCGGCTGGTGGAAGGCATCGAACGCCGCTTCCTCGTCGAGCTGCTCGAGGAGGAAGCGGAGTCGCTTGGTAAGCCCGGGTACCGCGCCACCGGTGATGGAGCGTGCGGTGTGGAAAGCGGAACTCGCGGCCGTCCGCCCCTCCGGGGTATGAACCCGTAGCCCGCACAACGCCAGTCCTCGCATTTCCCAAGCTGCGAAGTCCCGGCTCTCCCGTTCGGTCCGCCGCGTTGATTCCTGCAGCAGCTCTTGGAAGTACTTGTCCGCAGCGCGGCGATCGCCCTTCAAACGAGCGGTCAGCGCGAGGAGGGCCAAGACATTCAGCGACTGACCCTCCTGCCGGAACGGGCGTGCCAGCTCGATCTCCTTCCTGGCGTGGTCCAACCTTCCTTGCTGCAGGTAGGATAGGCACAAGGTGGTCCGGGCGTGCAGCAGCACGAAGGCGTCGCGGCGTCGGAGCGCAAGGTCCACAGCCGCGAGCGCGTTGTACTCCGCTTCCTGCCAGTCACCGTGGAAGAGGGCGATGTCGGCCATCCCGTCGAGGAACTCCGCCCGGAGCGGCCCTTCGTTGCCGACCGGCGCCGCCCCGCGCATCGGACTGGCGAGTTCCCAAGCCCCTGCGGTGTTTCCCTGCTCGGCGAACCATCTCGCCAGCTTCAGCGTGACCCTCACCGCCAGGGATCCGATGAACGCCTCAACAGCACCCGATGCGGCGAGATCCTCGCGGGCGGGGACATCCAGCGCGGACCGCGCGTTCGTAATGGCGAGCTCAAACTCGCCCACGCGCCGGAAGCAGTTCGCGATGCCCTCACGGGCGGACATGAGCGCCAAGGGCGCACGCAGCCGCTTGGCTTCATCAAGGGCGAGTTCGAAGTATCCGAGCGCTCGACCGACATCGTTGACCGCGAGGTAGAAGCCCGCCAGGTGGCCGTGTAGCTGGGCGACCGCGGAGTCGTGGTTCTGAGCACGGGCCATGGCTGTTGCTCGTTCGAGGGTCGCGAAAGCCTTGTCGTGCAGACCTTGCCCGAAGTAGAGGTCGGCCAAACCGTCGAGGTTGACCTTCTCCAGGTGGTCGTCGCCGAGCTGGCCCACCATGCGCTCCCGCCGGTCGAGGAGCAGGTGGGCGCAGTTCCACTCGCGCAGGACGTCATCGATCTCCTGCAGCACCCCATATGCGGCCGCGTGCTCATCGGCCCGCAGGAGCGCGTCCATCTCCGCGAAGTGCACGCGCAGGTCCTCGACGTGGCACGGGTCCGGATCGCGCAGCGATGTGAGCTCCTCCGACGCCCGGACGTAGAGGACTTCCTGTTCGGACTTGGGCAGGAAGTCCATCACGAGGTCGCAGTCGGCGGTGGGGAGGAAAAGATCGCCGTTCGAGAGCTCGTAGACGATCCGGTGCCCGACGAGCTCCACTAGCGCTTGCTCGCCCAGCACCGACCCCTCGGCTTCGACCATCGAAACGACCGAGGACGCGGGCACAGGGGTGTCGAATGCCGCGAGCGCTCGGAGGACCGCACGCTGGGCGGGGTTCATGCTCCCCAGCAGCAGAAAGACGAGTTCGGCGGGCGTTGCCCTCTGCTCCACGGTCCGCAATCTGTCGATCAGAGAACCTAGGGTGAACCCGTGCCCCGAGAGGGACACCACAGCGTAGGCCAGCTCGCCCAACCTAGGGTTGCCGTGGAGCTGCAGATAGAGGTCCTCCCGATCCTCTTCCGACATGGGGCAACCGTTCCACCGCTCGTCGTCGCCCAGGGTCCGAAGGTAGTGGAGGAAGTCCTCTGGGGGCAGCTTGTCGACCGAGACGCTGAGTTCAGGGGCCGACCACGTGCTGGATAGCAGGGATCTCGGCCTGTGCTGGGTCACCAGCAGGACCAGCAGGCGGTGCCCGCGCATGGTCTCGACCATCTCCAGCGCTTCGTCGAGGTCCGTGTCGAGCAGGAAGTGCCTATCGGGGTCCAGCAGCTTCTCGGCGGCGTCGACGATGACCACGACCCGGGTGTCCCGCAGCCGCTTCAGGACCTCCTCCAAGCGGACCAACGACGACTTGCCCGGTCTCGGCACCTGCTCGGGGACTCCTTCGACGAGGTCGATCAGAGTGGCTATGTCCAGACGTGTACCCGCGTTAACGGTGTGGTAGCGCACCCAAGTGGCCGGACTCCCGTTCTCAAGACTTCGGCGAACCTCGTCCACGATCCGCGTCTTGCCGATGCCGCGCGTGCCCCACAGCACCCTGACACCCCACTGTCCCCCTACGATTCGGGACTTGAGGCTGACCACATCCTCTACCCGGTCAATGATCTTGTTTCGACCCGCTGGTGAGATGACGGCATCCTGCACTGCGGCGCTGGGCGCGCGCATGCGATCCGCTCTGATCGGGACGGCTCCGCCCATCGCGCGACCGGCCCCCCGTTGCGGCCAACTCAACCCCAAACGCCTCATCAGCGCTTTGGCTTGCAGTTCGAAGTGACACCCGCGATCACCCATTTCCACGAGGTCACCTCGCAGATCGGCAAGTATTCCCTCGAGCTTCCCTCCGAGCAACTGATCGCAGTCCGCCTGCGTTCCCGCCGGGAATGCCTCCCCCACGGATCCGAGCAGTTCGGTCGAGTCTGCGATCCGACTTCGCACCACATCTTCAACCTCGAATGGATACTCCTGATCACCGAAGAACAAGGTGAGCATTTTGCGTGATTGACTGACCACCACCACGGGGTGACCAGAAGCAGCGGCGAACCAAGCGGCGGTTTGGTGCCGCAAACCGGTCTTCTCTATTTCCGGGTCGACAGGCGCGCACAACGCGGCATTTCTACGGACGATCTTGTCCAAGCCTCGCGCCAAGACCGTGGCCCCCTCACCCCGTGCGCCCCGGTAGATCCACTCCTGGGTGAAATCGACGACGCGGCTTTCACCGTGGACGATCCACTCGCGGTGGCCGTCGCAGGGATCGCACCCCAGTACCACCGTCGTTCCCCACCCCTGCTCGCGCACCTGCTCCAGAGCGTTGCGCAGGGTTGTATCGAAGGCCAGCATCCTGCGGATCTCGAGCGGGAGATCCCTCTTCTCGGCCATCGAAGCTCCGTTCGCACCGGTACGCCCACCGGAGGTGGGCGTACGCGGTTGACCAAGATAGCCGATCCCTGAGGGTCGAGCGGTGAAGTGCTTCTCCCCGCTGGCATCGGAAACGCGGCTTCACACCCCCGGCCGGCTGATTCCTGCGCAGGTGGGGCAGCCGGACCGCGGCGCCGCAGCGGGCCACCACGCGACCTCGCCTGCGCGACGCAGGTCGTAGGGCGCTGCCCAGCCTGGTCGGGGGCGCAGGGCGATCACCGCGTGCTCGCCCGCGGTCCACTGGTCGTGGTGCCCACGGCCGTGCAGGAGGGTGGCGACCGCGACCTTCGCGGCGAGCTGGCCCACGAGGTGCAAGTCGGCCCCGACAGCGGACATCGGGTTGTTCCCGCCCTCGTAGCCTGTCGAGGCCTGGAGGTCGGGCCGCAGGCCGCCGCTGTCCGTCAACGCATCGGTCCGGCAGGAGAGGCACCCGTGGTCCGGCCAGGGCCGCAGGCGCACGATGTCGCCGTAGGCGCCGTCGGCGAGGACGCAGGCAAGCACGGCGGGTTTGCCCGCGCGCCGGGCGAGGTGGCTGATGACCCGACGGGGTGCGACGCCATCGGTAGCGCACAGCACCAAGTCGATTTCGGTCAACAACTGTCGGACCGTATCGGCGTTGATCACGGCGTCGCACGCATGCTTGCGGACGGTGGTCTCCGGCCGGAGCGCCCCCAGCTCGAGGGACAACGCCTCAATTTGAGCCTACCGACATGCTTGGGGCCGCACACGTGCCTTGGCAAGTTATGCCACCTCAGGCGATCGGGATCGAGCAGGTCAAGTGCCCCGATCCCCGTCGAAGCGAGGGCGAGCACCGCGGCACCGCCGATGCTTCCCGCACCGACCACGAGTACCCGCGCCCCCGCGAGGGTGGCGACGGGCCAGTGCGGTTCGAGCAGCGCGGTTCCCGAGCGCTCAGGCTCCACATCGATGTCAATGGGTCGCGCTCCGCCGCGGCTGACATGCCACGCGACGAACTCCGGGACTGGAAAGCCCGAATAGCGATCCTGGGCATCGACAGCATGGGTGATCGCGTAGTAAGAGGAATCGCCCGGTTGGCGAAGTCCGGTGGGGATGCACTCCGCGAACCCCTCGAAGGTGATCATGGTCTGCTGGGCGCTGTTGAGGACCCACTGCACGTTGACCTCCGCGGGGACGCGGTGCCAAACGCAGTTCGGGTGCGAGTCCGCCACGGAGAGGTAGTGGGTCTTGTCAACCGCGACCGGGCGCCGGTTCCCGTTGCCATCCGAGACGGCGCGCACAACACCCGTGGGATCGGCGTCGGACATCCCGATCGTGACATATCCCCAGCTCGTGGATCCCCGGATGAGATCGGCGGCGGCTCGGGTCAGGACGATGCAGAAGCGGGCCACACCGCCTCCTGAACCAGGTCGTCGTACCCGAGATCGCTGACGATGCCGTTCTCGCTCATGCTGGTGATGAGCCGGGCCTCCATCAGTTCGTACTCCACCCGCCAGCCGGCGGCCTTGAGCAGCAGCCCAACCAGGGACTCCCGCGGGGTCCAGAGCGCCTCGGATCGCAAGAGGCACAGGCTCCCGTCCCCATTGAGGTGCCAGCGATGGTCGGTCCTGCGGAAGGGCTCGGGGCTGGGGTCGGTCGGGAACACGCTCGGCGGCACGACCGGGTACGCCTCCCCGTAGCGGATCTCGACAGCCAGCCCCCTCCCACCCGTGAGGGCGTCCAGCCCCGCGGGCTCATCCCGGTCGAAGGGCCACACGGGAAGACGCCCGCGCCATCCTCCCGACCCGCCCGCAATGAACCGGAGGTCGGGGAAACGCGCGGCCACCTCGGCCTTGTCCTGGTCGAGCCTTCCCGGTTCGGAGTGCCACCAGCTGTACACGGTCCGATCACCCCTGGGGTCGATCGAATACGGGCTTGGCGGAGATCAAGGCAGGGGCCGCGAACGTCGTCTTGACCTCCTCCGGAGCCGGGAAGTGGCTGCCCAGGACCTTCTGCCACATCCGCAAGGCTTCATCGGTGTCGCCGCGTTCCTCTGCGGCGACGGCGCCGGCAGCCAGGTCTGCTGCCTCCGCGAAGGCCGTGCGGAGCGAGACGACGTCCAAGTCCGGCTGGATGGGGCCGCAATGGCCTGCGGGGTCCTCGATTGGCTCGTTGACAAGCACCGCCGCGCTGGTGAAGAAGGCGGCCAGCGCTCGAGGGCGCGTAGGGCCCAAGGGGAGGCAGTTGATCGCCAGCACCTCCATGTACAGCGACCTCACCGGCAGGTTGGCAGGAACACCCTCCCGCCAGTGCTTGAGGAGACGGACCATCGGACGGAAGAACTCCCAAGCGCGCTGCTTGTCCTCGACGAGCCCGATCAAGTGCTCCGGATCTGCTTTGATCCACTGCTCGGACCGGGCGTCGGGGATGAGCAGCGTGTCGTCCATCTGCCTCAGCACAGGCATCACATCCATGGTGAAGGCATCCGGATCTTCGCGATCGTCAACAAAGCATTTGACGGCGCGGTTGTGGTTCTTGCCGTCCGCGCGCCGGACGAGCTCCTCCACCGAACCCCCTGGGTTGCCCAGGAGGTCCTTGATACGGCCGCGCACGTGTTCGATCGCCGCTGCGGCGGAGAGCCCCGGCGCGCCCCAGTCCGGCCGGTCGTACTCGATCACCATGTCGACGTCGTGGACCGGGTCCAGCTGCGTCGATCGCCGGAGCGATCCGGAGAGCCAGGCGCGCGTCACATCGGGCTCCGCCTCGAACGCGACCTTGACCGCGCTCGCGCGGTTGCGGGCCACCTTGAGCAGCCCCCTGTCGGCGTTCACGATCTCCTGAAACTCGTCAAAGGCATTCCCGACACCCATCTCAGCACCTCATCACTCGTCCCTGCTTTCGAGAATGCTAAATCCGGGCACCGACAAATCCTCGCGAGCGGCGGGCACAAGGGGACGCAGCCGAGCCAGGTTCACCGCTCGAACTCGGCAATCCACGCCCGGACGCGGGCAGCCAGGGGGTCACCGGCGGGGAATGCCCCAAGGCTGGCGCGCAGGGTCGCCAGTCCTGCCTCGACATCGCCCGCGAGGCACTGGGCGTAGCCCATGTCGCTAAGGGTCAGCACTCGGCCGTAGTGGTCGCCGAGCTGCTCGCGTTCCCGGATCGCCTGCTCGTAGAGGCGCAGGGCCTGGATGAAGCGGCCCGCATCGCGATAGGCGTTGGCCGCGTTGGCACGGGCCCACGCGACCCCTCGGTGATATTCGACGGCCTCGAAAGCGGTCAGGGCGAGACCAGAGTGCTCGAGGGCCTCGTCGAGGCGTCCCGCATCGCGGTGGATGCCGCTGAGGTTGTTGTGGAGGATGCCCTCCTCCCGCCTGTCGCCCGCGCGACGGGCGGCAGCGAGCGCTTGGTGACAGAGCCGCACCGCCTCGTCGAGGCGGCCGAGCTCGCGGCAAAGCTGCGCGTAGCGCCCCGCCACCCAGGCCAACCCTCCATCATCGCCGAGCTCGGACCAACCACCCAGCGACTCGCGAAAGCAGTCCTCCGCGCGGTCGTGCTCCCCTCGCTCCCGACGCGCGACGCCCACCCTCCCGAGCAGTTCGGCCGTCCCCCGGGGGTCGCGAGCCCGACGTGCCGACATTAGGCCCGCAGTCTGGGTGCTGATCCAGTCGTCCCATGCCTTGGCGCGATAGAAGTACTCGAACAGGGTCGTGGCCAGCCTCCAGGCCAGGTCGTCGTGCCCCCGGGCGGCAGCCTGGTGGACGCAGGCCACCAGGTTGGATTGCTCAGCGCGCAGCCACTCGTCCGCAGCGGTCGCGTCGCGGAGGTCCAGCCCCGGCGTCCCATCCGACCGAGCTTGGGGACGGGTCGGGCCGATAAGGATGTCCGCGTTGATCGCGGTGGCGAGGTACCAGGCCGCCAACGACCGGAAAGCGCGGTCCGCGGCGTCGTCACCGTCCTCCCGCGCAACCTGCTCGACGGCGAAGTGCTTGAGCAGATCATGCATCCGGAAGCGCCCGGGGCCGTCGAGCTCGAGCAAATTGGCCTGGTGCAACGAGGTCAAAGCCCGACGCGCCCGGGCAGCGGGAATGCCGGACAAGACCCCGGCGGCGTCCGCCCCGACCGTGGTACCTGCGAACAGGCCGAGGAACCTGAAGACGCGAGCCTGCTCGGCGTCGAGGTGACGGTAGGAGGCGGTGAACACGGACCGCACAGCGGACGCCGGATCACCGGTGTCGAGCAGGTCCAGCACGCCGTCATGCGACAGTTCGTCGATGAATTCGTCGATGTCGGCGTATTCGCCGCTGGCCAGGCGTTCACCCGCGATCCGCAGCGCCAGTGGCAGGCAGCCGCATAGCCGGGCCAACTCGGCGGTTCGCGATCCGACCGGCTCCACCACCGGACCGGCGATGCGTCGCAGCAGTTCGACGGCCTCCGGCAGAGGCAGCAGGCCGAGGGAGATCACTTCGGCCCCTTCCTTCGCGGCGAGCCCGCGCAGCGCGGAGCGGCTGGTGACGATGACCGCGCTGCGCCCCCTGGGGAGCAACGGCCGGACCTGCTCGTCGGTGGCGGCGTCGTCGAGGACGACGAGCATCCTGCGGTTGTGCATCGCTGTCCGGTAGGCCGCGGCCCGGCTCTGCAGCGAGTGCCCTGCCGTCTGATCGGACAAACCCAACGCGGCGAGGAACACGTCGAGGACCTCGCCGGGTTCCGTCCGGCGGCCGATGGGGTGGAAGCCGCGCAGATCGGCGAAGAGGACCCCGTCGGGGAACCGGTTCTCGTGCGCTGCCGCCCAGTGGACGACCACGGCGGACTTGCCGACTCCGGCCGGGCCGATGACGCAGCGAATCTCGGGCCCGTCAGCGGCAACCATCGCCGACAGCCGGGCAAGGACCGCTGTTTGGTTCACCAGGTCGCGCGCCACGAAGGGGAGCTGCCGGGGAGGTGGGACCGGTGGCGGGCCTGCGGCGATCACCACCGAACCGATCGAGCCCGCTTGCACCAGGTTCTGCACCGTGCCCGTCGACTCGTTGCGCACGTCGAACACCTGCGGCGGAGAGCCCGGATCCCCCGCGCGGTCAGGCTCCGGGGACAGCCCAAGGGCAGGCGAAATGTCGGGCAGGGGCCAGTGGAGGCCCATCTCGGCGGCGAGCCTCGCCCCTTCCACAGCGAGCGCACGGCCGGAATCTCCCAACTCCAGGAGATGCCCGCTCAGCTCATCGAGCATGGCGCGCGCGAGCCCGTTCCCGTCATCCGAGCATCCGTGTGGTTCCTGATGCTCGCCCCCCAGCAGGCGCAGGGCATTGACGATGTGGTTGACCTCGTTGCGCAGCACTGAGCGCTCGCGCAAGAGGTAGTGCCGCTCCCCCACCAGTAATCTCACCGCCTGCTGCCCAGCGTCGACGACCAGCACCGGGTGAGCCGTCCGCACGACTTCGGGAACGCAGCCCAGCGCCACCCCTCCCCAGATGATCCGGGTCCAACTGGTGTCCAGCACGAGTGCGCTGCCGTTCTCTGCGGCGCGCAGCAGAGCTGCGGGGCTGACGAGTTGGTCAGCGGGTTCGCCCGTGGTGAAGAGGTGCTGATGGCAGCGACCGCACCCGAGGACCGCCGTCAAGGCGAAGCCGCGCTTGCGGCTGAGCTCGACTCCCTCGCGAAGTGGGAGTCCGAGGGCAAGCTTGGCCCGAAGCTCATGCGGAGGCTCGCCCTGCGCCACTGTGAACCTCCGTCACCGGCCTGCGGGATTGTAATTCCACACCCGCAGATTGGGCAACGACAGACACAAGCCTTGGCCGTCAAGAAAGACCGAGGTCGAGGGTGCTGGTTTGGCGCAGCGGGCGTCGCAGGCGAGTTGATCCACCCCAGGCAGCAACCGGAAGCTACTGTTGTGGCCGCGCCGATAGTAGGAGCGACCTAATTGATCTGTACTCGTCGGCGTGGACTAAAGCTGATCCTTCCGCCACCTGCTCCGCGGTCCGGGGGCAGGTCACGTTGAACCCCTGAACAGCCGGTCCAGATGCATATCGATCGTGGCGAGGGCGGCCTCGGGCTCGATCACGCCGAGTTCGATCAGGGGGGTGAAGCCGGTGAGGGCGAGGAGCAGGTTGGTCTCGGTCGCCGGGTCGCGGTCGGGGTCGATGTGCCCGTCGGCGATTGCTTGGCGGACCAACTGCTCGACCAGGGCACGCCCCTGGACGAGGCCGCGGCGCGCCTGCTCGTGCACGGTCTCGTCGTGCAGCGCTTCCAGGACGTAGGCGGCGCTCATGCGGCTGGTCGCGCGGGCGTCGGGGTGCAGGGGGAGCATCTCCGCGAGGGTCAGGCGCAGCACGTCACGGGGGTGCGGGCGGTCTCCGAGCCTTTCGAGGCCCTTCTGCACACGCACCGAGGTCTGCTCGGAGGCGAAATCCATGGCGAAGGAGAGCATGGCGGTTCGGGAGGCGAAGTAGTGCTGGAGCTGCCCGAGTGACATGCCCGCCTCCTGCGCCACCACGCGCATCGTCAACTGCATGACGCCGCGCTTCTCCACCACCCGCCACAGTGCGCGGGCAATCGCTTCGCGCCGTTCGCGGTGATCCACCTGCTTCGGCATCGCTTCCCTCGGGCTCCCGTTCCAATACGATTGACATAATACATCTGACCTACAACCCTGGGACCTGTCTGAGGGGGAACATGTCCGAGCAGCCGAAGGTGCGGACCAGCGAAGGCATGATGCAGGGGCGATGGCGGCAGGGGCACGCCGTGTTCCGCGGCATCCCGTACGCCCAGCCGCCAGTCGGGGCGCTGCGCTTCGCCGCGCCCGCGCCGCCGCAGCGCTGGGAGGGGACGCGGCAGGCGGTCGAGTTCGGCCCCGTGGTGCCGCTGTCCCTGCCGATCGACGTGCCCCCGCAGGGCACCGATTGGCTGACGCTCGACGTCGGCACCCCGGATCCCGGCGCGGCGGGGCTGCCGGTGCTGGTGTGGATCCCCGTGGGCGGCTACCTCTCGGCAGTGTCGAGCGACCCGATGTACGACCCGGCAGCGCTGACCGCGGCGGGCGTTGTCGTGGTGACCATCAACTGCCGGGTGGGCGCGGAGGGATTCGCGTTCCTCGATGACGCACCGCCCAACCGCGGATTCCTCGACCAGATCGCGGCGCTGGAGTGGGTGCAGCGCAACATCGCCGCCTTCGGCGGCGACCCAGGTCGGGTGACCGTGGGCGGGCTGTCGGCCGGGGCGGGCTCGGTCGCCGCCCTGCTGACGATGAAGTCCGTGCGCGGGCTGTTCCGGAGGGCCATCGCCCATTCGGTGCCGGGGCTATACAGCACCCCTGCGCTGGCGCGGGACGTCACCGCTGCGTTCGCGGCCCGGCTCGGCGCGGCCCCCACGGCCGAGGCCCTGCGCGACATCGACCCGTGGCGCCTGGCCGCGGAGCTCACCTCCTTCAACGCGGGACTCCATGCGCACCGGGAGCGCTGGGGACGCCTCACGGACGCCGGCACCGCGCTGTGCCCCGTCGTCGACGGCGAGGTTCTGCCGGAACGCCATGGGCCGCGCTGACCGGCGCGCGGGCGAACGGGACCGAGCTGCTCGTCGGCCACGCCCGGGACGAGTTCCGGTACTTCAGCGTCGTGAGCGGGCGGTATGGGACCTTCACCGAGGAGGACGCCCGGGCAGCCCTGCAACTGCACGCCCCGCAGCCGGACGGCTCGCGGGCCTACCGCGCGGCGTTCCCGCAGGCAGGCCCGGAGGACATGGTGGAGACGGTGTTCTCCGACGCCCTCTTCCGCATGCCAACCCAGAAGCTGGCCGAGGCGAACGCCGTCGCGGGCGGCACCTCGTACCTGTTCGAGCTGTGCTGGGTCGCCCCGGTCCTCGGCGGCATCCTGGGCGCCTGCCACAGCCTCGACCTCCCCCTGGCGTTCGGGACGCTCGACAGCCCCGTCGGCACCCAGCTCATCGGCGAGAAGCCAACTCCCGAGGCCGTCGCGCTCTCCCGCGAACTCCGGGAGTCCTGGGTCCGCTTCATCACCACCGGCAACGCGGGCTGGCCCACCCACCACCCCGACAAGCACCTCACCCGCGTCCTGGACACCGAGTCGAAGACTGTTCCGTACCCTGAACAGGCATCCCTTCAGGTATGGGAGGGCCACTCCCCCGCCCCCTTCGATCTCCCGTGATCGCCCGGGGTCAGCTCGAGTGCGACGCCGCTCACCTACCTATCGAGTTGGCGCACATCCAGGGCTCCTGGCCATTAGCACAGCGCCCAGTCGCCCTTGCCAATCCCGCACAGAGCTAACGTGCCCCGATCAGTCCAGTTGCCCCTGAACCAGGCCGGGGCTGATCCGGTCACCACGACCCCGCGCTGCGCGCCAAAGTGAATGAGAATTGACCCAGTTCTTGCTATCGTCCCTGGTCAGCAAGTGTCGTCCCCGCGCACGCGGGGCTGGTCCCAGCAGGTCGAGCACGAGGAGCGCGTCGGTCAGGTCGTCCCCGCGCACGCGGGGCTGGTCCCAGGCCGGTCGGCCGCTGCGTCTCGATCGCCCTGTCGTCCCCGCGCACGCGGGGCTGGTCCCGACGACATCGGCGCGATCCGCCTGATCCCCCGCGGGGCTGGTCTGCGGGGCGGCACCGAGAGCCTGACGGTGGAGATGGTGCTGCAAGAGGGTCGCTGGGGTCTGGGTCGAGAGTGAGTGGGGTTGCAGTGGTCCGCATCAGGCTGGGCGGGCGGGTTGAGGTGGGGTGTGCGGGTGAGGATCTTGGGCCGTATTGGCGGCGGGGAGCCTGGGAGGCTAGCCCGGAACGCGGGCTCAGCGTCAGTGGAGTTAGAAACGTCGGCCATGGTGCGGGGCCGCGGCAACGGTCCCGGGAACTGAATATCAACGGGTTGGAAGCCGATGCGGTTTGGCGAGGGGGTTCTGGTCGCGGCTGTTGGGAGCGCTGGCGGTGGTGTGGGTGGCAAGGTGATCGCTGGGTGGGCCGTGGGTGGGGATGTGCGGTGAGGGGTGGCTGCGCTGACATCGGGAGGGCGCGCGGGTTGGGGTGGTTGCAAGGTGGGGTGATTGCGGCGATCTGGGCTGGTGATGTTGATGTCGGCGGCGCGGCCACGGGGGCGTGCGGCCATGGTGGTCGGCGGGGTGGGGAGGGGCTTGGTTGCCAAAGGTCTTGGTGGAAGTTGGCCGGATGGGTGTTGATGATGCCAAGAGATTGCCAGGTTGTTGTCAACGGTGTCACACTGGGCGCGACCTGGTTGGTGCGGGCAAGGGGGCCGTGCTGAGGGGAGGGGTGGTTGTGAAGGTGTGTCGGTGTTCTGGTGGGGGGCCTGCGGATCCGGGCGGGGCGATTGGGGTGTTGGAGGCGGGGATGCGTGGGGTTGGGGGTGAGCTTGATGATCTGGCTGAGTATGAGCCGCAGACCACCGTGTATCCCTTTCCGCAGCCGGGGGTGGTGGCGTTCCGCGATCTGGTGCTGAGCGTCTTCCCCACGACCGGGTGCATGGGGATCACCCGGGCGCCTGAGGTGGCGGGGGTTAGTGAGCACAAGGAGGGGCGGGCCTGGGACTGGCGGGTGTGCCGGGAGTGCCAGGGGGACCTCGCCAGCGCGCTGCTGGGGTGGTTGCTCGCCCCGGACGCGCAGGGGCGGCCGCATGCGGCGGCGCGGCGGTTCGGGGTGATGTACCTGATCTGGGATTCGCGCATCTGGGGTTCCTATGCCGCCGAGCAGGGGTGGCGGCCGTACGGGGGTGCGAATCCGCACATCGACCACGTGCACTTCTCGTTCAGCAGGCTCGGTGCCGCGGGGCGGACGTCGTGGTGGCGGGCCGCGGACGTGATCGGCTCAGCACGCTCTTGAGGGGAGTAGACATGGGCATCCGGAGCACGCCGCCGGTCGCGCCGGTGGAAGCGAGCACGCGGACGCTGCACGGGGAGACCGTCGTGGACCCGTACGCATGGATGCGCGACCACAGCGACCCGCGGCTGGTGCAGTACCTCACCGAGGAACGCGCGTACTACGACGAGCACGCCGCGGAGCTGGCGCCGCTGGTGGCCGAGGTGCGGGCCGAGCTGGCGGCCAGGACCACCACCTCCGCCCACGAGTTCACCTGGCGGATCGGGGAGTTCGAGTACTTCCTGCGGGCCCCCGCGGGCAGCAGGCAGCCGCGCTACCTGCGCAGGCACCTGGGGACCGGCATGGTCGAGGTGGTGCTCGACCTCGACGAGATCGGCGGCGGGCGGCCGTTCACCCGGATCGGGGTGTTCGAGCCGAGCCCGGACGGGCGGTGGCTGGCGTACTCGGTCGACCACGTCGGCTACGAGTCCTACCAGCTGCGCTTCCGCGACCTGCGCACCGGCGACGACCTGCCCGAGACCCGGGAGCGGACCTACTACACCGGCGCGTGGAGCGCCGACTCGACCACCTTCCTCTACACCGTCCACGACGCGGCCATGCGCCCCTACCAGGTCCACGCGCACACCCTCGGCGGCGAGCAGGACCGGCTCGTGTGGACGGAGGACGACGAGCACTTCAACACGATCGTGCGCACCACGCGCAACCGGGCGTGGATCGTGGTGTCGAACAACAGCCGCGTCACCACCGAGGAGCTGCTGATCCCGGCTGACCAGGTGGACGCGGAGCCGGTGGTCGTCCAGCCGCGCAAGCACGGAACGATCTACTTCACCGAGCACCAGACGGCGCCGTCGGTGGACCGGATCGTGCTGCTGATCTCCGTCGACGGGGCCGAGCGGCGGCTCGTCGGCACCCCGACCGACCGGCTGGCCGAGCGCGACTGGGCCGAGGTCCTGCCCGCCGACCCGCAGCTTCCTTGGCTGCGGTTGGACGTGTTCGCCGACGGGCTGATGCTCAGCGGGCACCGCGCGGGCACCAGCGTGGTCCAGTTGCTCGGCCTGGACGGGCAGCTCCGCGAGATCGTCCCGGCCACGCCTGCCGGTTACCTGATCTTCGAGGGCAGGCGCGACCCGACCCGGGTGCAGATGGACAACCGCACCGCCTACGACAGCGCCGAGATCGTGCTCGTGGAGCATTCGCTGGTGGACCCTCCGAAGCACCTGCGGGTGACGGTGGCAACCGGTGCGGTGGACGTCATCGGCCAGGACACCGCCAGCGGCTACGACCGCTCCGGCTACCACACCGAGCGGCTGTTCGCCGAGCCCGCCGACGGCGTCGCCATCCCGGTCACGATCGCCTACCGGGACGGCGTGCGGCCCGACGGCGGCAACCCGGTCCTGCTGTTCTGCTACGGCGCCTACGAGCGGCCGTGGGAGCCGGTCTTCTCCCCGCCCGTCATCAGCCTGCTCGACCGCGGGTTCGTCTACGCGATCGCGCACGTGCGCGGCGGCGGCGAGCTGGGGCGCAAGGGGTGGGTGGACGGCAGCATGGCCGCCTCCCAGAACTCCTTCCACGACCTGGTGTCCGCGCGGGAGCGGCTGGTCGAGCTGGGGTGGGCCGACCCGGGCTCGGTGGTCTGCTACGGCAGCTGCGCGGGGGCGATCGTGTGCGGCCAGGCCTACACCGACCACCCGGACCTGTGGGCCGGGGTGCTCGCCGAGGCCCCGGCGGTGGACCTGCTCAACGCCCTGCTGGACCCCAAGGTCCCGCTGTCGATCAACGAGTGGGAGGAGTGGGGCGACCCGCGCGACGCCGAGACCTACCGGCTGATGCGCGAGTACGTGGCCTACGAGCGCGTCCACGACCGCCGCCGCCCGCCCGTGCTGGTGACGGCGTTCCTCAACGACCCGCGCGTGCTGGTGCACCGGCCTGCCCGGTGGGTCGCCGCGCTGCGGTCGGTCGACACCCACGGCAACCTGATCCTCATGCGCACCGAGCTGGGCGACGGCGGCCACCACGGCCCCTCGGTCGCCGAGGCGGTGCGGCAGGCCGCGGCCGAGTTCTGGGCGGTGGCCATCGACATGGGCACGCACGGCCGGTGGCGGGCGGGGTCGGCAGCGGCGGCGGACCACGTAACAGCGGACCACGTGACGGCGCGATGACGGGTGCTCGCGCCGCCGGGCTCCGGGAGTCCGCCCGGGAGCTGGCCGCGGCGGGCGGCGGGCGGCTGCTCGCCGCCACCCTGGCGCAGTCGGTCGGGCAGGGCACGGCGATGGCGTGCACCGCGGTCTACTTCGTCTCCGTCGTCGGCATCGCGCCCGCCGAGCTCGGGTTCACCTACAGCGCGGGGACGCTCGTCGCGATGGGGTTCGCCGTGCTGGTGGGCTGGCTCGCCGACCGCTGGGGCGCGCGCGGGGTGGCCGTGTGGATGTCGTGGGGCGCCGCGGTGGCCGTGGCCGCGTACACCGTGGTGTTCGACCTGCTCGCCTTCGTGGTGGTGCAGGTGCTGGTCACCTCGTTCCGGATGGGCAAGCGGATCGGCGAGAACGCGCTGATCGGGGCCATGACGGGCGGTCGGGCGCGGTTCCGGGCCGTGCAGCGCTCGACGCTGAACATCGGGATCTCGGTGGGAACCCTGGTCGCCGCGGTCCCGCTCCAGGTCGGCACCAGGGGCGCCTACGTCGCGGCGCTGCTGTTCACCGCCGCCACGCTCGCGGTCAGCGCGCTGCTGGTGCGCGGGGTCCCCGACTCCCCGCGCCCGCCCCGGACCGCGAAGGCGTGGCGGGCGCTGCGCGACCGGCGCTACCTGGCGGTGGGCCTGCTGGTGGGGCTGCTGGAGATCCGCGACAGCGTGCTGGTGATCGCCGTGCCGCTGTGGCTGGCGGCCAGCACCGACGCGCCCCGGGCGATGGTCGCCGTGCTGCTGTTCATCAACACCGCGATGGTGATCGCGCTGCAGGTGTGGTCGGCGCGCGGGGCCGACGAGCTGCCCGGGGCGGCGGCCGCCGTCCGCCGCGGCGGGCTGGCCCTGGGCGCGGCGTGCGCGGTGGTCGGCGCGGCGGGCTCCGCGTCGGGGTGGGTGACGGTGGCCGTGCTGGTGGCGGCGGTCGCGTGCTTCACCATCGGGGAGATGTGGGCGGCGGCGGGCGGGTGGACGCTCAGCTACGACCTGGCCGACCCCCGCGCGCCGGGGCAGTACCAGGGCGTGTTCCAGACGACCACCGGGATCGGCCTGCTCCTCGGGCCGATCGTGGCGACGACGGCGGCGCTGTCGTTCGGGGCGTGGGGCTGGCTGGCGATCGGGGTGGGATTCGGCGCAACCGGGGTGATCACCCGGCGCGTGGCGCTCGGCAGCGAGAAGGGAACCTGACATGCACGACCTGAAGCGACTCGCCCTCCTGGCCGACGGGGAGGTCGTCCCGTCCCCGTCCAAGACGCTGACCGCCCTGCTGCGCTACCGCGCCGACGATGTGGTCGCGGTGATCGATCGGGAGACCGCGGGCGGCGCGATGGCGGAGATCCCGGTGGTGGCCGACGTGGCCGCCGCCATCGAGCACCGCCCCGACGCCCTGGTGCTGGCCGACGAACCAGTGGGCGCGGGCATGCAGCCCTACTGGCGCGAGCAGATCCTCGTCGCCGTGCGGGCCGGGGTGGACGTGGTCAACGGCTTCCACCACCACCTCTCCGCCGACCCGGAGATCGTCGCGGCCGCGGACCGGTCGGGGGCGCGGCTCTGGGACCTGCGCAAGCCGTCGCCCGAGTGGTACCTGACGGAGTTCTCCGCCGAGGGCAGGCCGATCGTCCACTACCGACCGCACCGGCCGGGCAGCCGGACGGTGCTCGCGGTGGGCACCGACTGCGGCAGCGGGAAGATGACCACCATGCTGGAGGTCCAGCGCGCCGCCCGCGCCCGGGGCGTGGACGCGGGCTTCGTGGCCACCGGCCAGGTGGGGATGATGGTCTCCGGCGGCGGCATCGCCGTCGACGGGATCGTCAGCGACTTCGTCAACGGCGTGGTGGAGCAGACGGTGCACGAGGCCGCGCGCACCCACGACCTGGTGCTGGTCGAGGGCCAGGGGGCGCTCAACCACCCGCGCTACTCGGCGGTGACCCTCGGCCTGCTGCACGGCAGCAGGCCCGACTCGATGGTGCTGTGCCACGTCCTCGGCCGCACGTCCGTCGGCCTGCTGCGGGAGGTCGCCCTCCCCGCGCTGACCCGCGCGGTGCAGATCAACGAGGAGGCCGCGCGCTGGGCCGACCCCGACCGCGCGTGCCCGGTCCTCGGGATCTCGGTGGTGACCAGCAGCGTGTCCGACGCCGAGGCGCGGGCCGCCCTGGCGCGCATCGAGGACGAGACGGGCCTGCCCGCCACCGACGTGCTCCGCTACGGCCCCGACCGCCTGCTCGACGCCATCCTGTCCGGGCCTGCGGCGGTGTGACCACGGTTGGTGTCCACACCGGCGCGTCCGGTGTGGACACCAACCGTCAGCCGTTGACGACCTCGGGGTTGCGGGTCTGCTTCCTCGGCTTGCGCCGGGTGGTCCGGGTGCTGGCGAGGATGCGGGCCAGGCCGCGCCAGATCTGGGCGGCCAGCTCGATGTTGCCGGACTCCTCCGCCTGCTGCCCCAGGTCCTGGAGCAGCTGCGCGCCCTCGTCGACCCGGCCGCGGGCGATGAGCAGCTGGCCGCGCAGGGACTCGAAGCGGAGCCGGTCGCGGAAGGAGAGCAGGGTGCGCTGGGCGTCGATGCGCCCGCTCAGCTCCTCGGCCGTCGCCAGGTCGCCCTCCTCGAAGGCGAGCTGGCCGCGCAGGCTCAGCAGCTGCTGCTCGTGCAGCTCGGTGCCGACGAGGTCGATCACCGGGGCCACCTCGTCCAATGTGGCCCTGGCCTTGGCGGTCAGCGGCGGGCTCGCCTGCAGGTACAGCGACGCCGCGGCCAGGCGCAGCCGGGTCCACAGGGTCAGGCTCTCGTGCCCGGCGAGCCCGGCCAGGGCCCGCTCCAGCGCCGCCTCGGCGCCCGCGTGGTCGCCCTGGCGCATGCGGACGGTGGCGCTGGCCCACAGCGCCTCGACGAACACCGTGCCGCCCAGCGGCTCGGTGATCGCGCACAGCTCGTCGGCGTGGGCGCGGGCCTGCACGAGCCTGCCCGCCTCGGTCTCGGCGGAGATGAGGGCGCTCAGCGCGCTCGCGCGGTCGCGCACCGGGAGCTCCCCCGCCATCCGGTTGGCCTCGTCGGCGAGGTCGACGGCCTCGGCGAGGTGGCCGAGGATGCGCAGGCACCGGGCCATCTGCACCCGCGCCCTGGTGCGCAGCTCCGGGGAGCCGAGCTCGTCGCTGAGGGCGATCAGCTCGGCGAGCAGGTCGTGCTCGTCGGAGTAGCGGGCCTGGTGCTCGCGCATGCGGGACAGCAGCCACAGCCCCTGCCAGCGCAGCGCCGGGTCGAACGGCTCGTCGGCGCACAGGGCGTCGGCGAGCTTGTCGGCCATGTCGTCGCCCTGCTCGGCGGAGGTCACCGTGGCGAGCACCTGGGCGAGCGAGGCCGCCGTGGGGTGGCTGGAGTCGAAGGCGGACAGCGGGACGCCGAGGCGCTCGGCGAGGTGCGCGACCATCCGCTCGGTCGGCGGGCGCGCGCCGGATTCCAACCGGGACAGATACCCGGTGGACATGACACCCTTTGCCAAGGCGGCCTGGGACAGGCCGCGCTCCAAGCGCAACGCGCGGAGCCGCACGCCGAAGGCGGGTTGTTCGAGCATTCCTCCTCCGATGCGTTTCGACTGCGCGGAACGTCGCTTTCAGCCCATTCTGGCAAACCGGATGACTACTTGGCAACGCACTCCGACCTGCGAAGAGACGGGGTGTGACTCAGAACTCTCTATACATGACGTGCAAACCAACGCGGCCGTGGATCGGGTGGTCGAAGGCGCCTGGCACAGTGCCCACGATCGTGAACCCGAGTCCGAGGTAGAGGTTCACCGCGGCGGTGTTCGTCTCGACGACGGCGTTGAACTGCATCCCGGCGTAGCCGCGGCCCCGGGCCCAGCCGAGGGCGTGCTCGCACAGCGCCCGGCCGACGCCGCGGCCGCGCGCGTCCGCCGCGACCATGAAGCTGGCGGTGGACACGTGCGAACCGCGGCCGCCGCGGTTGGTCTGCATGTGCGCGGTGCCGAGCACGCGGCCGCCCTCCTCGGCGACCACCGTCACCCCCGGGCTCGGCACCACCCAGGTGGCCCTGGCCTGCTCCGCCGTCATCGCCGGGTCGTAGGGGAAGGTCTCCTCGGCCTTGACGACCTCGCTGATGATCGACCAGACGGCGGGCCAGTCGGCATCGGTGAACTCTCGCACGCGCATGGTCGGAAACCTATCCCTCCGCCACGATCGCCATCGCATCGATCTCCATCAGCAGGTCGGGCCGGTACAGCGCCACGACCTGCACGACGGTGCTCGCGGGCGGCCGGTCGGTGTCGATGAACTCGTCGCGCACGGCGAGGATCACCGGGACGTGGCTGATGTCGGTGATGTAGTAGTTCAGCCGGACCAGGTCGGCGAACGACGCGCCCGCGGCGGCCAGGCACCGGCCGATGTTGGTGAACACCTGGCGCGCCTGCGCGGCGGGGTCGCCCGTGCCGACGAACTCCCCGTCGGGGTCGAACGGCATCTGGCCGGAGAGGACGACGAGGCGGCCGGTCCCGGTGACGACATGGGTGTAGCCGTCGCTGGGGAAGACCCCGTCCGGGTGCGAGATGTGGTCGAGTGCCATGGGGTCCTTCCCTCAGTCGGCGAGGATTCGGCGGAGCCAGGAGACGCGGGCGCGGTGGGCGGCGCGGGAGACCTCCGCGGCGGGCACCCACTCGTCGAAGCTGTGGAACGCGCCCGACCAGACGTGCAGCTCGGCCGCGCCGCCCGCCCGCCAGATGCGCTGGGCGTAGTCGATGCCCTCGTCGCGCAGCGCCTCCACCGAGCCGACCTCGATGAACGCGGGCGGCAGCCCGGACAGGTCGGCGGCCCGGGCGGGGGCGGCGTAGCAGGACACCGCATCGGTGCCGCGGCGCTGGCCCAGCAGGGCGGTCCAGCCGGTGCGGTTGGACCGCCCGTCCCACATGCCGACGGTCTCCAGCTGCCGCGCCGAGGGCGAGTCGCAGCGGTCGTCGAGCATGGGGAACTGGAGCAGCTGGCCGCGAAGCTGCGGTCCGCCGCGGTCGCGGGCCATCAGCGCCAGCCCGGCGGCCAGCGCCCCGCCCGCGCTGTTGCCGCTGAGCACGACCCGGTCGGGGTCGAAGCCGAGCGCGCCCGCGTGCTCGGCGAGCCAGACGAGCCCGGCGTAGCAGTCCTCGACGGGCGCCGGGTCGGGGTGCTCGGGGGCGAGGCGGTAGTCCACGGCCACGACGGCGCAGCCGAGGGCCTGCGCGCGGTCCAGCTCGCCGACCAGCTCGGTGGTGCGGTTGTGCCCGGTGACCATCCCGCCGCCGTGGGTGTTGTAGACGACCGGGTGCGGCCCCGGAACGCCCGTGGGGGTGCAGATCAACACCGGCACGTCCGGGGCGCCTGCCGGTCCGGGGACGACCCGCTCGGCGATCTCGAACGCGCCGTCGCGGCGGATCTGCTCGTCGGTGAGCCGCGCGGCGGCCCCGGCGGCCCGCCGCTCGGGGATCAGCTCGGCGGTCAGCGACGGCCGCCCGGCCAGGATGTCCCGCAGCGGCTGGTCCAGCTCCCGGTCGAACGCGGGCACGCCAGGCGCGGGGGGCGCCGGGTCCCCGCGCCTGCCCGTGGTGTCGGTCGTGGTCACAGCGCGGCTCCGGAGCGGGTGAGGGTGGTGGTGATGAGGGCCAGCGGGGGGTTCTCGATGAGGTAGAAGTGGTTGCCGGGCACCACGTGCTGCTGGAAGGCCGGGGTCAGCTCCCGCCACGGGCGGCGGTCGGCGTCGATGTCCGCGTCGCCCGCGATGGCGGTGACCGGGCAGGGCAGGGCGGGGTCGGCGCGGTGGGCGTAGCCGTGGAACAGGCGGCTGTCGGCGCGGACGTAGGGCAGGACGAGCTCCTGGAAGTCCGGGTCGGCGGCCAGCTCCGGCGGGGTGCCGCCCAGCTCCAGCATCCGCAGCATGTCCGCGTCGTCGTCATCGGACGGCTCGGCGAGGTCGGGCAGGTCCCCGTCGCGCGAGCCCGAGGCGAACAGGTGGACGACCTGCACCCCGCGGGCGGCCAGCGAGCGGGCGGTCTCCAGGGCGACGGCGGCGCCGAGGCTGTGGCCGAACAGGGCGACCGGCCGGTCGGCCACCGCGGCCACCGCGGCGGCGATGTCGTCGGCGAGCGCGCGCAGGTCGGTGGCGCACGGCTCGTCGATGCGCTCGGCGCGGCCGGGGTAGCGGACCGCGTGGACCTCGATGTCGTCGGGCAGGCGCCCGCCCCAGTCGCGGTAGAAGGACGCCGCGCCGCCCGCGTGCGGGAAGCAGACCAGGCGGACGCGGGCCGACGGCCTGGGGGTCGGGCAGTGCAGCCAGCCGCTCACTTGGCCGCCCCCCGCTCCGCGCGCTGGCGGCGGGCGCGCATCGCCGCGGCCCGGCGGGCGGCGGCCTCGCGCATCCCGGCGGCCGACTCCTCCGGGGTGGAGCCGCCGTCGCGGATCAGCGCGGCCTGGGCGGCGACCGTGGTGTGCCGGAACAGCGCGACGACCGACGGCCGGGTGCCGGTGCGCGATTCGAGCGCGTCCTGCAGGTGGAACATCGTCAGCGAGTGGCCGCCGAGGTCGAAGAAGTTCACGTCGGTCGGCACGTCGGGCACGCCGAGGACTTCCGCCCACGCCGCGGCGACGTGCGCGGTGGTGTCGTCGGCGGCGGCGGGCCGGGGCGCGGCCTGCACGGGCAGCGCGGCCAGGCGGGCGCGGTCGACCTTGCCGTTGACGGTCACCGGGAGCCGGTCCAGCACGTGCACGCGGGCGGGCACCCACGCCTCGGGCAGCCGCGCGGCCAGCGCGGCGCGCGCGTCCTCGGCCGTCACGGCGTCGGCGGCGACGAACCCGATCAGGTGCGTCCCGGCCGCGTCGGGGATGACGGCGGCGTCGCGCACGCCGGGCACCGCGCGCAGGGCCGCCTCCACCGCGCCGAGCTCGACCCGGTGGCCGCGGACCTTGACCTGGTGGTCGCGCCTGCCGCGGAAGTCGAGCGTGCCCTCGGCGGTCCAGCGGGCGATGTCGCCGGTCCGGTACATCCGGCCGCCGGGGACGAACGGGTCGTCCAGGAACGCCGCGGCGGTGGCCTCCGGGCGGCCGTGGTAGCCGCGCGCGACCCCCGCGCCGCCGATGTGCAGCTCGCCGTCGACCCCGCGCGGGACGGGGCGCTGCTGGTCGTCGAGGACGTAGAGCCGGGCGCCGGGGACGGGGACGCCGATGGTGACCGGGCCGGGCGCGGTGAGCCGCAGGTAGCTGGCCCACACGGTGGTCTCGGTCGGCCCGTACTCGTTGACCAGCTCGGTGTGCGGCTGCCGGGCGAAATGTCGCTCCACGAGGGACTGCGGCAGCACCTCCCCCGCGACGATCACGGTGGTCAGCGAGCGCAGGCCGTCCTGGCCCGCGCGGTCGGCGGCGTCGAGCAGCACGCCGTAGAGCGACGGCACGCACAGCAGGTGGGTGACCTGGTGGTCGCGCACGATCTCGACCAGGCGCGAGGGGTCGCGGACCTCGTCGGCGGTGGCGACGACGAGGCGGCCGCCCGCGGTCAGCGTGCCCCACAGCCCGGCGACCGATGAGTCGAAGGCGAGCGGGGAGACCAGCAGGAACACCGGCCGCCCCGGGTAGACCCGGCGGCGGGCCAGGGTGGAGGCGGCGAGTTGCCCGTGCTCGACCACGACGCCCTTGGGCTCGCCGGTGCTGCCGGAGGTGTAGATCAGGTACGCCGGGTCGTCGGCGGCCACCGGCACGGCGGGGGCGACGGGGCCGTCGTGGGTGTCCTCCATAAAGACGGTCGGCAGCCCGCCGCAGCGGTCCTTGGCCGCCTCGGTGGTCAGCACGCACGCCACCTGGGCGTCGGCGAGCTGGGCGGCGATGCGCTGGTCGGGGTGGGCGGCGTCGACGGGCACGTACGCCGCGCCCGCCCGCAGCACGCCGAGCGCGGCGGCGACCATCGCCGTCGAGGGCTCCACCAGCAGGCCGACCCGCTGGCCGGGCCGCACGCCCGCGGCGGCGAGCCTGCCCGCGACCCGCCCGGCCCACCGGTCGAGCTGGTCGTAGGTCAGCGCGGCCCCGGCCGACTCCACCGCGACGTGGTCGTGGTTGGCCTCGGCGTACTCGGCGACCAGGTCGGGCACCGGCGCGGCCGCGGGCAGCTCCGGCCCCCGGCCCAGGGCCAGCAGGGCGTCGCGCTCGTCGTCGGCGAACCGCGTCCGGGCGCCTGCCTGTTCCAGTGACATCGGGTTTCCCTCCAGTTATGCGGTGGCGGCCGCGACGAGGTCGCGCACGATGCGGGTCTGCCCGCCGAGGGTCCGGCCCGCCAGCATGTCGCGCAGCGGGACCTTGATCTCGAACTCGGTGTTGATCTTGCGGGCGAGGTGGGTGATGAGCAGCGAGTCGCCGCCCAGCTCGAAGAAGTCGGAGCTCTCGGTGAGGTCGCCGTGCCCGAGCACCTCGGTCCACAGCGCGGCGAGCACCTCCCCCGCGTCCCGTTCGGGTCGGCCGGCGATGGGCGGGGTGTCGGCCGCAGGGGGCTTCGGGTGGTCCGCCGGGCGCGCCGCGGCGATCTCCGGGGCCAGCCAGCGGGGTCCGGCGAAGGGGTAGCCGGGCAGGCGGATCAGGTTGCCGCGCGCGCAGAGCGCCCGCGTGTCCAGCGGCTGGCCGAGCGTCCACAGCGTGCCCAGGGCCGTCAGCACCTCGTCGTCGGCGCGGCCCGGCGCGAGCGCGATGGTGTCGAGCTCGGCCGCCGCGGCCAGCGGGGACAGCGCCCGCCCCGGGCCGACCTCAAGGGCCACGGCGCCGGGGAACCTGGCCGCGATGGCGGCCATCGCGTCGCCGAAGCGGACCGGGAGCCGCGCGGAGTCGGCGAACACCGCCGCGGCGACGGTGGTACCCGGCTCGATGACCTCGCCAGTCGCGTTGGCCGCCATCGGCACACTCGGCGACCCGGGGCGCACCCCGGACAGCGCCGCCGCCAGCGCGGGCAGCGCGGGCTCGATGAGGGCGGAGTGGAACGCGCGGGTGGTGCGCAGCCTGCGGGCGCGCACCCGCTCGCCCAGCCACGCGGTGAACTCCTCGACGGCGGCGGCGGTGCCCGCCACGGTGCAGCTGGCCGGGCCGTTGGCGGCGGCCAGCTCCACGGCCGCCCCCGACTCGGCGATGAGCGCGCGGGCCTGGGCTTCGGCGCAGTCCAACGCCACCATTGCCCCGGGCGGGCAGTCCCGCATCGCCCGGCCGCGGGCGGTGACCAGCCGCGCGGCCGCGGGCAGGTCGAGCACGCCCGCCGCGCAGGCCGCGGTGATCTCCCCCAGGCTGTGCCCGGCGACGGCGGCGGGCCGCAGCCCCAGTCCGCCGAGGGCGACCGCGGCGGCGTGCCCGACGGCGAAGATCGCGGGCTGGGCCAGGTCGGTCTCGTCCAGTTCGGCCGCGGGGAAGTCCGGGTCGTGCAGGGCGGCGGCCAGCCGGGCGGCCAGGTCGGGCTCGAAGGCGGCCAGGGTCTCGGCGAGGGCGTCGGCGAACCCGGGCAGATCCGCCAGCGCCCTGGCCATCCCCGGGCGCTGGGTGCCCTGGCCGGGGAAGAGGAAGACCAGCGGCGCGGGCCCGTCGGCCGGCCGCACTCCGCGCACGGCGGTTGCGAGCCGCGCAGCCGCATCCGCGCTGTCCCGCCCAACCACGGCGAGCCGGTGCGACAGGGCGGCCCGGGCGGTGGCCAGCGTGGTGGCGACATCGGCCAGCGCGGGTGCGCGGGCGGTGAGGTGCTCACCCAGCCGCAGGGTCGCACGGTCGAGGGCCTCGGGATCGGCGGCGGAGACCAGCACCAGCTCCCGTTGGGCAAGGGTCACCCTGTCGGCCTGCGCGGGTGCGTGGGCGGTGAGGTGCTCACCGGGCCGCGGGGGCTCGGGATCGGCGGCAGAGGGTGCCGTCAGCTCCCGCTCGGCAGGAGGCGCCCCGTCGGCCAGCGCGGGCGCTCGTGCGGCGAGGTGATCACCGGACCGCGGAACCTCTGGATCGGCGGCAGAAAGCGGCATCCCTCGTTCGGCGGGAGACGCGCCGTCGGCCAGCGCGGGCGCGTGGGCAGTGAGGTGCTCACCGGGCTGGAAGGCCTCGGGGTCAGCGGCGGAAAGCGGCATCAGCACCCGCTCGGCGGGAGACGCGCCGTCGGCCAGTGCGGATGCGCGGGCGGTGAGGTGATCACCGGACCGCGGAGCCTCGGGGTCAGCGGCAGAGAGTGGCTTCAGCTCCCGCTCGACGGGAGACGCGCCGTCGGCCAGCGCGGGTGCGTGGGCGGTGAGGTGATCACCGGGCCGCAGGGGCTCGGGGTCGGCGGCGGAGGGCGGCGCTAGGTCTCGTTCGGCGGGGGGCGCGCCGTCGGCGTGGGTGGGCAGCGGTGGTTGCTCGATGATGACGTGTGCGTTGGTGCCGCCGATGCCGAAGGAACTGACGCCTGCGCGGCGGGGCAGTGGTCCTTGCCACTTGGTGGCCTCGGTGGGGACGGTCAGTGGTGAACCGTCGGTTTCCAGGAGTGGGTTGAGGGCGGTGAAGCCAGCTACGGGTGGGATCACGCCGTGCTTGACGACCAGGAGGGCCTTGATCAGGGCGGCGAGGCCTGCCGCGGCGTCGAGGTGGCCGGTGTTGGCTTTGAGGGCGCCGATGGCGACCTGGCCGGGGGCGGCGCCCAGGTCCGCGAGCGCCGTCGAGGCCGCCGACCACTCGATCGGGTCGCCGACGCGGGTGCCGGTGCCGTGGGTCTCCAGGTAGCCGATCGTCTCGCCGCCGACGTCGGCGGCCCGGTAGGCGGCGCGGATGACCGCTTCCTGCCCGGCGACCGAGGGGGCGTAGTAGCCGACCTTGGCCGAGCCGTCGTTGTTGATCGCGGTGCCGAGGATCACCCCGTGCGGCGGGGGGCCGTCGAGCAGGTCGGCGTAGCGGCGGAGCACGACGCAGGCGACGCCCGAGCCCGCCACCACGCCGTCGGCGTCGGCGTCGAACGGCTTGCACGCGCCGGTGGCCGACTGGATGCCGCCGGGGATGTGCAGGTGCCCGGCCTGCGGGAAGTCGATGCCCGCCGCGACGACCAGGGCCTGGTCGCAGTCGCCGTTGAGCAGGGCCTGCACGGCCAGGTGGACCGCGACGAGCCCGGACGAGCACGCGGTCTGCACGGCGATCGCGGGGCCGGTCAGCCCGAGCTTGTAGGAGATGAGGCTGGCGATGAAGTCCGGCTCGGTGCCGTGGATGGCCTGGTCCAGCGTGGCCGGGTCGAGCCTGCCCGCGGTCAGCATGGCGCGCAGGTAGCCGCTGCCGCTGCCGGAGGCGAAGACCGCGGTGGTCGGCTCGACCGCCGACGGGTCCTGCCCGGCGTCCTCCAGCGCGGTCCACGCCACCTCCAGCATCAGCCGGTGCTGGGGGTCCATCATCTCCGCGTCCCGGGGGCTGACCCGGAAGAAGGCGTTGTCGAACCGGTCGGCGTCGGCGAGCAGGCCGCGCACCGGCACGTAGTCGGGGTCGTCCACCAGCTCCGCGGGCACGCCTGCGGCGAGCAGGTCGGCCCGGTCGATCCTGGTGGTCAGCACCCGGCCCGCGAGCAGCGCGGTCCAGCACTCGTCGAGGTCGGCGACGCCGGGGAACCGGACGCTCAGCCCGGTCACGCCGATGTCGAGGGCACGGTCACGGTCCATCTGTCCACCTTCGGCTGCGCTCAGGGAGCGGGTCGAGATCCAGGTTGCCCGACTGGACAACGCCGTGGCAACCTATTGACAGCATTCTGGCAATCTGTTGCCGTTCACGGATCACCGACGGGGGGAACGCCGTGCTGCCGGACCGCTCGTGGACCACCGGCCACCCGACCACCGCCCCGGACGGCGGCCTGCACGAGGCCGTCGCCCGCACCGCCCTCTTCCGCCCCGACGCGATCGCCCTGCGGTGGGCGGGCCGCGCGACCACCTACGCCGAACTCGACCGCACGGCCGACGCCTGGGCCGCGCGCCTGGCGGCCGACGGCCTGGGCCGCGGCGACATCGCGGCCATCGCGCTGCCGCGGGACGCGGACCTGGTCACCGCCCTGCTCGCGGTGCTGAAGACGGGCGCGGCCTACGCCCTCATCGATCCCGCCTGGCCCGCGCGCAGGACCGCCGACGCGCTCGCCGTGATGTCCGCCCGCCTGCTGATCGCCCCTGAGGGCACCGCCGCCGACTGTCCGGTGTGGACTCCGACGCCCGACGCCACCCCGGACGGCTTCCGGCCCGTCGCCGTCTCGGCGGCCGACCCGGCGTGCGTGTTCTTCACCTCGGGGACGACCGGCGAACCCAAGTGCGTGCTCACCCCGCACGGGGCCACCGCGCGGCTGTTCCAGGCCAACGGGTTCGCCCGGTTCGCCAGCGACACCGCGGTGCCGCTGGCCGCGCCGGTCCCGTGGGATGCCTTCAGCCTCGAACTGTGGTCGGTGCTGCTCAACGGCGGCACCTCGGTCATCGTGGACGAGCCGTACCTGTCGCCTGCGGCGCTGCGGGCGGGCGTGGCCGACCACGGGGTGGACACCACGTGGCTCACCAGCAGCCTGTTCAACATGGTCGTCGACGAGGACGTGGCCGCCTTCACCGGGCTGCGCCAGGTCATGGTGGGCGGCGAGCGGCTGTCGACCGACCACGTGCGCCGGTTCCTCCGAGCGCACCCCGGCATCGCGCTGATCAACGGCTACGGCCCGGTGGAGAGCGTGGTGTTCGCAACCACCCACCGCATCCGGGAAGCCGACTGCGACCACCCGGACGGGATCCCGCTCGGACGGCCCGTGCCGGGCACGCAGGTGCACGTGCTCGACGGCGACCGGCCGTGCCGGGTCGGGGAGACCGGCGAGATCTGCGTGGCAGGCGACGGCCTCGCCCACGGCTACCTCGGAGACCCCGCGCTGACCGCAGCCAAGTTCACCGAGACGCCCATCGATGGCCGTCCCACCCGCGTCTACCGCACCGGGGACCTCGGGGTGTGGGGCGCCGACGGGCTGCTGCGGTTCCGGGGCCGCGCCGACCGCCAGGTGAAGGTCCGCGGCCACCGGGTCGAGCCCGCCGAGGTCGAACGCCAGGTGGAGGCCCACCCGCGGGTCCGCCGGTGCCGGGTCGTGCCGCGGCGGGACGCGGCGGGCGCGGTGGTCGACCTCGCGGCGTTCTGCGTCCCGGCGACCGAGGGCGACCCGCTCGCCGACCTGGCCGCGGAGCTGGCCGACACGCTGGCGGCGCACCACCGGCCCGCCGTCGTGCACCCGGTCGCCGCGTTTCCCCTGACCGCCCAAGGCAAGTTGGACGAACGCGCCCTGCTCGCCCTGCTGCCTGCCGCGGAACCCACCGAAGCCGACGGCACGGACTCCGACGCCGACCCGCTCACCAGTGCCGTCGTGGCGGCTTTCCGCGCGGTGCTGGGGCGCTCGGCCGTCCCCGCCGACGTGTCCTTCTTCGCGCTCGGCGGCACGTCGCTGGGCGCGGGGCGGGCGTGCGCCCGGCTGGCGGCGCGGCTGGGGCGCGCCGTGCCCGTGGCCGAGCTGTACCGGCACCCGACCGCCGCCGGGCTCGCCGCGCGCCTGGCGGCCGAGGCCCCGGCCGCGGCGCGCGTCGCCGACGACGACGCCGTCCCGCTCACCCCCATGCAGCTGGTGTACCTGACCCGGCACCTGGTCGACCCGACCGACCGCACCAACCACTGCCTGCTGTTCTGGTCCGTCGAGGGAGAGCTGAACCGCGCCGCGCTGCGGTGGGCCATCGAAGAGGTCCACCTGCGCCACGAGGCGCTGAGCGCGGCGTACGTCGCCGACCCCCGGCCGGGCGCGTGGCTGATCGACGTGCCGCCGCCCGAGCTGGCCGAGCTGCCCGCCGAGCCCACCGAGGCGGCCGGGATCGCGGCCCTGCGCGAGGCGCTGATCGGCGAACTGGACCCGACCAAGGGCGAGATCTGGCGCACCGCCGTCGTGCGGGCGGGCGAGGTCACCCTCTTCGGCTGCGCGGTCCACCACATCGCCTTCGACGGCTGGTCGGAGTCCGTGCTCGCCCGCGACCTCGCCGCCGCCTACAACGGCACCGCCGAAACCCTGCCCCCAGCGCCCACCCTGGCCGAGGCCCACCGCGCGCACCCCGCCCAGAACGCCCAGAACACCGACGTGCGGGCGGAGTTCGCGGGCGTGCCCGACCTGCGCTGGCCGGACGGCGCCCTCCAGGGCGGCGGCCCGCTGCGCTTCGAGACCACAGTGGACGCGAACGTCGTCGCCGCGCTCGACGGGATCGCCGCGGCCGAGGGGCAGACTCGGTTCGTGGTGCTGCTCGCGCTGTGGGCGCAGACCGTCGCCGAGGTGACCGGGCAGCGCGACTTCGCCGTGGGCGTGCCGGTGGCCCAGCGCGACGACCCCGCGATCGAGCACGCGGTCGGCTGCCACATCAGCACAGTCCCGTTGCGGCTGTCCGGGCGGGCCGCCGACGGCGACGTCGCCGAGACCGGCCGCGTCGCCGCGCGCGCCTTCGCCCGCCAGGACGTGCCGCTGACCGCCGTCCTCGCCCAGCTCGACCGCGGCCGCACGGCCCGCCCGCCGCTGTTCCAGGTGCTGTTCGCCGTGCAGGACACCGCCACCCCCCGGCTGGACCTCGACGGGGTGCGCACGGCGTTCCTCCGCCAGCCGTACGTGGACCTGCCGCTGGAACTGCACACCGAGATCTGGCCGTCGGCCGACGGCGGGCTGCGCGTCGAGGTCGCCTACCGGCCCGGCGCCGTGCCGCCCGCCGTCGCCGCCGAGCTGGCCAGCCGCTACGCCGCCCGGCTGACGACCACCCCAGGAGCGCGCCCATGATCGCAGCAGCCGCCGCCCCGGAAGCCCTCGCCGATCCCGACCTGCACGCCACCGGCGACCCGCACGCCCTCTGGGGGTGGCTGCGCGCGAACTCGCCGGTGCACCGCCACCCCGAGGGCGAGCTGCCCGCGTTCTGGTCGCTGACCAAGTACGACGACGTGCGCGCGGTCTACCGCGACCCCGCGACGTTCAGCTCCGCGCGCGGGGTGCTGCTGCGCCCGGTCACCCAGCACGCCGACCCGGGCGGCGGGATGACCCTCGCGCTGACCGACCCGCCCCGGCACAAGCGCCTGCGCTCGCTGGTCGCGGGCTGGTTCACCGAGCGGTCGGCCCGCGGGCTGGAGGAGTCCATCCGCGGCGCGGTCCGGGCCACCCTCGCCCGGGCCTACGAGCGCGGCGAGTGCGATTTCGTGCACGACATCGCGGGCCGGCTATCGATCTTCGTCATCTGCGGCATGCTCGGCGTGCCGGAGTCCGACCACGAATTGGTGTTCGCGTGGACCAACGAGGCCTACGCCGCGCACAAGCCGCTGGTCGCCCAGCACGAGCTGATGGAGTACTTCAGCGACCTGATGTACCGGCGAATGGAGGAGCCCGCCGACGACATGATCAGCGCGCTGGCCAACGGGATGCTCGACGGCGAGCTGCTGACCGAGCGGGAGATCCTGCTCAACTGCGAGAACCTGATCGGCGCCACGGAGAACGGCAGGCTGGCGATCGCGGGCGGCGTGCTCGCCCTCGCCCGCCACCCCGACCAGTGGGCCCGGCTGCGCGCCGAACCCGCGCTGGTGCCCTCCGCGGTCGAGGAGATCCTGCGCTGGACGTCGAGCGCGACCCACAGCATGCGCTCGGCGACCCGGGATACCGAGATCCGCGGCCAGCGGATCGCCGCGGGCGACTGGGTGGTGCTGTGGGTGCCCTCCGCCAACCGCGACGAGGACGTGTTCGCCGACCCGTACCGCTTCGACATCGCCCGCACCCCGAACCGGCACCTCGCGCTCGGCATCGGCGAGCACTTCTGCCTCGGCGCGACCATCGCGCGCACCCAGATGCGCGTCCTGCTCACCGAGCTGCTCGCCGACCTCGACGCGATCGAGCTGGCTGGCCCGGTCGAGATGGTCCGCTCCATCGCCGTGGGCGGCCCGGAGACGCTGCCGCTGCGGATGGTGCCCAGGTAGCACGCGGTGGCGCTGCCCGAGGGCAGCGCCACCGCCGTCCTAGCCGCGCACGACGAAACCAACGCCGTCGGCCAGCTTGCGCGCCAATGCCGCGGCCTCCTGGGCGGTGTCCGCGCCCACCACGATCTCCCCCACCCGCGCGTGCGAGTCGGTGATCGCGGGGATCGTCTCGCCCGGCGAGACGTAGAGGCCCGCGTGCAGGACCGCGGGGTGGTCGAGGACGGCGTCCCAGCCGTCGACCCGGACCAGCTCGCCGGGCGGGGGCGTGAGGAACCGGACGGCCGCGCCCCGGGTCGGGCGCAGCGCGGCGCGGTCGACCGGGGTGCCGAGCGCGTCGTCGTAGAGGACGCCGAACAGCTCGAAGCCGGGGATCGCGTGCTCGAGCAGCCGGTGGATCCAGTCGCCGCCGTTGCGGACGTGGACCTCGCCGAGCACGACGCCCGCCGCGGTGTGCCACAGCTCGACGTGGAACGCGCCGAACCGCAGCCCGAGCACGCCGAGCGCGGTGGTGGTCGCGCGCTCGAACTCCGCGCGCGCCTCCTCCGGCAGCGGCGCGGGCAGGACGTGGCCGACCTCGACGAAGACCGGCGGGTCCAGCACTTGCTTCTCGGTCACCGCGAGCACCACCGGCTCACCGCCGAGGAACACGCCTTCGACGCTGTACTCGCGGCCGTCGACGAACTCCTCGACCAGGAACGGCGCCGCGCCCTCCGGCAGGGCGGCGATGGCCTCCGGCAGGTCGTCCAGCCCGGTGACCTTGCGGACGCCCTCGCTGCCCATCGAGTCCCGGGGCTTGACCACCCACGGCCCGCCGGTCGTCTTCAAGAACCGCTCGGCGTCGGCGCGGTCGGCGCACAGGGCGACGGCGGGCTGGGCCAGCCCCGCCGCGGCGAGCGCGGCCCGGCACCGGTCCTTGGCCCGGACGGTGCGCACGGCCTCCGGCGGGTTGCCGGGCGCCCCGGTGGCCGCCGCGACCTCCGCGGTCGCCACCTGCGCGAACTCGCGCACGCCCAGCACCACGTCGAAGCGCTGCCCTGCGGCGGCCCGCTCCCGCGCCCACCGCGCGCACGCGGCCGGGTCGGCGAAGTCGACCGGCCACGACACCGCGGACAGGGCGGCGACCTCGGGCGTCGCCGCCAGCGTCGCCTCCTGGTTGAGCTGCTGGGTCACCAGGCCGCGGGCGCGGGCCTGGCGCAGGGCGTGGACCGCCACGTCCACGCCCAGCGGGATGGCGCCCGCCCCGCCGACCAGCACCAGGGTCGGGGCGGCCGGGTCGAACGGTGCGGTCATAGGCGGGGCTCCTCGGGATCAGGCCGCGACGCGGCGCAGGGAACGGCGGACGACCTCGATCTGGTCGAGGTCGTTGTAGTGGTGGACGGAGAGGCGGACGAACCGCTCGACCCCGCCCGCGGCCAGGTAGAGCGGCGTGTGCGCGCCGACGGCCACCCAGCCGGTGACGCCATCCTCGGCCAACCCGTCCCGGATGCGCTCGGGCGGGCACCGGTCGTGGACGAACGACACGATCCCGGCCCGCTCACGTCCGGGGGCGAGCAGCCGGGCCCCAGGCAGCGCGCGCACGGCCTCCTCCAAGGCGGCGAAGACGTCCGGGGCGGCGCCCACCGGGTCGGGTCCGGCGTGGTCGAGCGCGGCGAGCAGGCCGAGGACGACCGCGCCGCTGCGCTCGGCGGTCTCGAACCGGGCCGCCCGGTCGGCGGTCACCCGGTGCTCGTGCAGCGACCGCGCCTCGGCGACGTGCAGGTCGTGGAACTGCGGGCGCACCCGGTCCCACAGCGAGCGGTGGATCGCGGCGAACCCGCTGCCGCGCGGGCCGCGCAGGAACTTGCGGCCCGCGCCGGTGAGCAGGTGGCAGCCGGTGGCGGCGAAGTCGACGGGGAGCTGGCCGACGGTCTGGCAGGCGTCGACGGCGTACACGGCGGACGACCCGGCCAGCAGCTCGCCGACCTCGACCACCGGCTGCACGCACCCGGCCCCCGACGGCATGTGCACCAGCGACACCAGCCCGACCCGCTCGTCGAGCTCGGCCCGCATCCAGTCCAGGTCCAGCTCGCCGTGCGGGTCGGTGGGCACGACCTCCAGCACGCCGTCCACGCGGCGGGCCAGCTCCTGCGCGGCGATCAGGTTGCCCGCGTACTCGTACGGGGTGACCCAGATGCGGCTCCCCTTCGGCAGCACCAGGTTGCACACCGTGCGGCACCAGGCGTCGGTCGCGCTGGCGTAGAGGGCGATCTCATCCGGCCGCGCGCGGACCAGGCGCGCCACGGCCTCATACACCCGGCGCTCGATGGCGTCGGCGTGGTTGGCCTCGGCCTCGTACGGGCCGAGCTCGGCCTCCTCGGCGAGGAACTCGGCCATCACCGCGGGCACGCCGGGCGCGGGGAGCCCGGCGCCCGCTGTGTTCAGGTGCATCATCGCAGCAGGTAGACCTGGTCCTTGAGGGTCTGGATCGCGGCGTGGTCGGCCGCCAGCTCGGCCGGGTCGCCCACCATGAAGATGCGCAGCGGGCTGCTGAGCAGGTCCACGGTCTCCTTGAGCCGCTTGCCGGGGCCGAGCTTGACGCTGACCAGGTGGACCGTCGGCAGCGCGGCGATCTTGTCCACCACCGGCTGGTCGACGCCCACGACCTCGCCGGACAGCGTCGTGGCCGTGTTGTGCACCATGGCGTCCATCCGCTTGGTGTAGACGCGGCCCGCGTAGCGCTCGCGGAACTCGTCGGGGCGGGCGTAGGCCAGGGCGATCAGGTCGGCCTGGTTCGCGCCGAGGCAGCGGTCGTGGAAGCCGGGGTTCATGTTGCCGTTGAGCCGGGCCCCGACCTCGACGATCGCGGGCCCGTCCGCGGTCATGATGACCTCGGCGTGGGAGGGCCCGGTGCGGATGCCGAGCGCGGCGAGCACCTCGGTGACGTAGGAGATCAGCTGCGGCACGGGCTCGGCGTCGGGCGCGCAGAGCACGTCCTTGTCGTAGATGTTCTTCCCGTTGGGCAGCACCGTCTTGACGTAGCGCCACACCCCGCAGACGTACGGCTTCCCGTCGACGCTGACGGTGTCCACGATGTACTCCGGGCCCGACAGGTAGGACTGGATCAGCGCCTCGGTGTTCGGCAGATCGAAGATGTCCTTGGCGGCCAGCACGGTCTCGGCCGCCGCGCGGACCTCGGCGGCGTCGCGGCAGATGAAGACGTTGTCGGTGGAGGCCGAGCTGAGCGGCTTGACCACCACCGGGTAGTCGCCGCGCTGCTCGGCCCACGCCACCAGCGCGTCGGGGTCGCCTGCGCGGAGCTGGTCGGCGCAGCGCAGGCCCGCGGCGCGGACGGCCTCGATCATGTGGTGCTTGTCGCGCCTGGCCGGCGAGAGCGCCGAGCCGTTGCTGGCCAGGCCGAGCCGCTCGCTGAGCGCGTCGGCGAGCGGGACGCCGGGCTCCTGCCCGGCCAGCACGGCCACCGGGTGGTAGGCGCGCAGCTCGTCCACCGTGGCGTCGATGGACTCGGCGTCCGGGCAGACGATGTTGCCGATGTACTCGTCCAGCGCGGGGCCGAGCATCGACGGCATCAGCTCGGGGGTGCTCTGCACGTGCAGCACGCGCACCCCGAGGCGGGCGAACGCGCTGGGCAGGAAGTTGCCGGTGGAGTAACCGTCGACGATCACCGCCACCGGGGACGCGGCTGTGGGCATGCGGAGGACCTCCAGGGGTGTCAGTAGTCGGCGCCGAACCGGATGCGCTCCGGGTCGCGCAGGTCGGCGAGCGCGGTGAGCACGTTCGGCGGGTACTCGGCCAGCCGGTGCAGGAAGTGCAGCCACCAGTTGGTGCCGTAGACGGTGGCGACGCGGCACGGGATTCCGCGCTCGCGGTAGCGGCGCAGCAGCTCGGGGCGCACCCCGTGCAGCATCTCGATCTCCACCAGCCGCCCGGTCAGACCGCGCTCGTCCAGGGCGGCCAGGGTGGCGGCGTCGTGGGTGCCGCAGGCCAGCGGGACGCCCCGGTCGAGCAGGTCGGCCGCCAGGTCGGCGTAGCGGCTGACCAGCTCGGGGCCCCTGGGCATGGCGACCGACGGGCTCTCGGTGTAGACCCCCTTGACCAGGCGCACCTTGCGGCCGTGCCGGGCGACGGCGGCGAGGTCGTCCGGGGTGCGGTGCAGGTGCGCCTGCAGGGTCAGGCCGACGTTGGGGTGCTCGGCGGCCAGCTCCTCGAACACGTCGATGATCTGGTCGACGAACCCGCTGCGCTCCATGCTGATGATCACGTCCATGCCCTTGGCCGCCGCGGCGACCAGGATGCGGGCGGTGTTCTCGACCGCCAGCTCGCGCGAGCGCAGGAGGCCGACGTTGGACAGGTCGAAGCCGAGCTGGACGGGCTCGTCGGCCTCGTCGATGAGCGCCAGGTACTCCTGGCAGACCGCCTCGATCTCGGCCGGGTCGGTCGCCTCCTCGCCGACGTGCTCGACGCCGACGCGGTAGCCCTTCTCCCGCAGCAGCGCCAGGCGCGGCCACAGGCCGGGGCGGTCCCCGGCCACGATGTAGCGGCCCGCTGGCGCGGCGAGCAGCGCCCGCAGCTGCGGCGAGCGCAGGAACGCCGCCCGGTGGGCGGGGTCGGCGGCGAGGGCCTTGAGCGCGGCCCCGCCCGAGGCGAGCACGTCGGCGGCCAGGTCGAGCCGCGGTTCGGTGGTCGTCATGGGTGCCTCCTTTCCGGTCCGCGGTCGGCGGACCGGGTGCGGTGGTCAGTTCCCCCTGGCGAGGGCGGCCAGCTCGGCGAAGCTCGGGTCGAGGGAGCGCGGCTGCCCGCCTGCGCGGCGCCAGTCGCGGTACTTGGCCGCGTAGCTGACCAGGGTCTCCTTGTCGCCGCGGCCGGGAGACCGGGTCAGGATGCCCGCCCACAGCCCGTCCCAGCGCGCGTACGCGGGATCGCCGAGGAGGACGTTGTGGGCCTTCTTCATGTTCCAGAACGGAACCCCGGTGTTGAGGTGGTGCACCAGGTGGTAGTTGTCGTTGTGCCTGCCGAGCAGGAAGCGCTCGACGGCCCAGCCGTGCCGGTTGCGGGTCATGAGGATCTGCTTGTCCTCGCTCTCCGGCAGCGGGTAGTGCTCGGCGAGCTCGGAGAGCCAGCCGATGGCGACGGCGGTGGTGAACAGCGGGACCAGCCAGAACAGCGCGAACTCCAGCAGCACGCCCGTCACCGCGAACACCGCGATCAGCACCACCCACACCGCGCCCATCAGCCACCGCTCGGCGCGCAGGCTGATCGGCATGGACACCGCGATCTGGTCCTTGCGGAACAGGAGGCGGTCCTCCACGACGTAGCGGACGTACTCCAGGGTGCGCATGCCGAGCACGGCGAAGAGGATGTTGCGCAGGAAGAACGCCCGGTTCGACAGCGTCGGGTCGTAGATGCCGATCTCGACGTGGAACCCGTAGTCCGGATCCTTCTCCGGGTCGCCGAGGTAGCGGTGGTGGAAGCCGATGTGCGAACTGCGGTACGGGTTGTACATGTGGAAGACGAGGTGGCCGGAGAAGACCGTCCCCAGCACCACGTTGAGCACGCCGTTGCGCGTGAGCACCTTGTGCGACGCCTCGTGCAGGATGTTGACCAGCGCGCGCTGCGTCGACCCGATGAGCACCAGGGACACCGGGTAGAACCAGTACGACACACCGACGCACAGATAGACCGCGAACGCGATCACCGCGTAGTCGAACAGCAGTGCGAGCACGGCGTGATAGTTGTCCAGTTTGCACAGTTTGCGCAGCTCCCGCCGGATGTGCGGGGAGAGCTTCGCGAAGTCGAGGTCGGCGGGCACGCCGCGCTGCGACTCCAGTGTCATGTGGATCCCCCAAGATCGGCTGACGTGGCATGGGCAGGCGACCGGGGGCAGGCCCGCGCACGGCCCACCCCCCGGCCGCCAGCACGGACGTGTCAGGGCCAGTCGATGTCCGAGGCCGGGCCCTGCAGCGCGACGGCGGAGCCGCCGTCGACCGCCGCGCCGTCACCGGCCATCGAGGCCAGCAGTGCGCCCATGATCATCGCGAGTGCGGCGACCGCGGTCAGCGCTTGCCGGTAGACAACAGCAGACATGGTCATGCCCCCAGTTCCTAGCTGTGTGTGAGCGGGTTTGGTGGCGTCGCCAAGAGGAAACGTAGCGGCGGTGATCGCGGTTGGAAACCCCTGGAAAGAAAGTTGCCAAATCTCCTCTGCCGAGTAAGCTTCGCACACCCCGATGCACCCCGCCACCGGCGCAGAAACCGGCATTCACCCCGGAACGCCGACTTGGCACGAGTTTGCCAAGACCGGTCTGGGACCACCACAATGGCCGCGATCGGCGACCCGCCGCCCCCGCTGCCCCGGAGGAGGAATGCTCGAACAGCCCGCGTTCGGCCAGCGCCTGCGGATGCTGCGGCTCGAACGCGGCTTGTCGCAGGCCGCGCTGGCCAAGGGCGTGATGTCCACCGGCTACCTCTCCCGGCTGGAGTCCGGCGCCCGCCCCCCGACCGAGCGGGTGGTCGCCAAGCTCGCCGAGCGGCTCGGGCTGCCGGTCTCGGCGTTCGACGAGCAGCGCAGGCCCGCGGACTCCCTGGCCCGGGTGCTGGCCGCGGTCACCGCCGCCGAGCAGGGCGAGGACCTGGCCGAGCCGCTGGCCGAGGCGCTGCAGGCGGGCGGGCGGCTGGACCCGGCGCTGCGCTGGCAGGGGCTGTGGCTGCTGGCCAGGATGCGCAACAACCAGGCGCGCTACCCCGAGGAGCGGCACCTGCTGGCCGAGCTGGTGGAGCTCAGCGACGCGATCGGGTCGGCCGAGCTGCGCAGCCGCGCACGGGTCCAGCTGGCCCGCTGCCTGCGCGTGCTGGGCGAGGGCGCGGCCGCGGTGGACTTCGCCGCCGAGGCCCACCGGCTCTCGGGCGCGCTGTCCACCGCCGACCGCGCCGCCGCGCTCAACACCCTGATCGCCGCCGAGACCGAGATCGGCCGGTTCGCCGAGGCCAGGGCGCACGCCGACCAGCTGTGCGCGCTGAGCGCGCCGCTGGGCGGCCCGGTGCTGGTCGAGGCGCTGTGGGTGGCGGCGACGGTGCGCATCCGGCAGGGCGACCACGCGGGCTCCAAGGACGCGCTGGAGCAAGCCCTCGCCCACCTCGACAGCCACGAGGACCTCATGCTGTGGACGCGGCTGCGGCTCGCGGCGGCCTCGCTCTACCTGCAGGTGGACCCGCCCGCGACCGCGCTGGCCCGGCTCCGGCTGGACGAGGCGGCCGCGGTGGTCGAGCTGATCGGCACGCAGCTGCACCAGCAGCAGGTGCTCAGCCTGCGGGCCCAGCTGGCCTTCGCCGACGGCCGGGTCGACGACGCGGACGCGCTCATGGCGCGGCTGGCGGGCTGCGAGCCGCTGCTGTCGTTCCGCGACCGGGTGCGCTTCGACGCCCTGCGCGGCCAGCTGCTGATCATCCGGGGCAGGCTGCACGAGGGCACCCAGCTGCTCCAGGAGCTCGGCAGGCAGGCCCAGGAGTCGCTCAACATCGATCTCGCCGCCCACGTCTGGCGCACGCTGGCCACCGCGCTCGCCGCGGCGAACGGCTCCGCGCTCGACCGCGACCCGGCCTGATCAACCGAGGTTGCCAGGCTCTGGCAACGCATGGCAAGGTGTGTTGCCAGATGGCCCGGCTGCCGCCGGGTGGACGACGACGAACCCTGGGGTTGCCATGGTTGAGCAGAACCGACCGGTCGCGGTGCTGGTGGACGCCTACACGTCGGGGAACTTCCTCCCGCCCGCGTTCGACCGGCTCGGCGTCGACGTGGTGCACGTGCAGAGCACCCCGGAGCTGATGGCGTCGATGATGGCCCCGGACCTGCGGGCCTACCGGGCCAACCTGGTCTGCGCCGACCCGGCCGAGACCGCCGCCCGGCTGGCCGCCGAGCACCGGCCGATCGCCGTCGTCGCCGGGCAGGAGCCGGGCGTGCCGCTGGCCGACGAGCTGTCCGAGCGGCTCGGCGTGGCGACCAACGGCACGGCCTTATCCTCGGCGCGGCGGGACAAGTACGACATGATCGAGGCCCTGCGCGCCGCGGGCCTGCACTGCGCCGACCAGCTCCGCACCGACAACGCCGAGGCGGTGGTCGCCTGGGCCGAGCAGCGGGGCGCCTACCCGGTGGTCGTCAAGCCGCTCGCCTCGGCCGCCACCGACGGCGTGGCGGTGTGCGCCAACGCCCAGGAGGCGCGCAAGGCCGCGGAGGCCGTGCTCGGCTCGGAGACGATCTACTACGAGGTCAACCGCGAGGTGCTGGTCCAGTCCTACCTGGCGGGCACCGAGTACGTCGTGGACATGGTGTCGGTCGACGGCAGGCGCTACACCTGCGGCGTCTGGGAGTACCGCAAGCGGCTGCTGGGCACGCACAACATCTACGACCGCGAGGTCGTCCTGCCCGAGTCCGCGTCCCCGGTGCCGGAGCTGATCGCCTACGTCGACGCCGCGCTGACCGCGCTGGGCATCCAGCACGGCCCCACCCACGCGGAGGTGATCATCACCCCGGAGGGACCCGCGCTGGTCGAGGTCGGCGCGCGGCTGGCGGGCAACATGCACCCCGGCTTCCACGACCACTGCCTCGGCGCGAACCAGGCCGACCTGACCGCGCTGGCCTACGCCCGCCCGCAGGAGTTCCTGGAGCGCTACGCCGACCGCACCTACACCAAGGGCCGCGAGGCGAGCGTCTACACCGCGCCGACCGAGCTGGACGGGGTGGTTGCCGAGATCGACCAGGCCGTGGTGGCCGAGATCGAGGCGCTCGACTCGGTCTACGGGCTCAACGTCAAGATCAAGCCGGGTGGCCGGATCCGCCCGACCGTCGACCTCTACACCTCTACACTCCGGGTGTTCATGCACGGGGAGCGGGAGGACGACGTGATCCGCGACTACCACCGCATCCAGGAGCTCAAGGACCGCGTCTACCGACTGGCGTAAGTCGTGTCCGCCCGGTTGCGCGTCACCGCGGCCTACGGGCTGGCGACGTGCGGCACCTTCGGCAACCTCGTGGTCCTCGGCGTCGCGGCGCACCAGGTGACCGGGACCGGGACCGGAGTCGGGCTGCTGCTCGCGGTCCGGCTCGCCGCGGCCGGGATCGGGGGCCTGGTCGCCGGGGCGCTGGCCGCTCGGCTGGACCGCGCCCGGCTGATGACGGCGGCCGCCGCTGTGCAGGCGGCGGCCGCTGGGGCCGCCGCGCTCGCCGGTAACCCGCCGGGCGTCGCGGTGCTCGTCGCCGCCGTGGCGGTGCTGGGCGTGAGCGGAAGCCTGTTCCTGGTGTCGCTGCGCTCGTCGATCCCCGAGCTCGTCGAGGCGGGTGAGCGGGTGCGCGCCAACAGCGGGCTGGTGATGGCGAAGTCGGTCGGCATGGTCGCCGGGCTGGCGGTCGCCGGGCCTGCGGCCGCGCTCGGCGGGCTGCCTGCGGCGTTCGCGCTGATCGCCTGCTGCTACGCGCTGGCGGCGGTGGCCGCGGCCGTCCGCCTGCCGCGGCGCGCGGACGCGGAAGCGCCTGCCGCGCATCAGGGGTCTGCCGTCGGGCCGGGCGGGCGGCGGGTCCTGATGGGGGCGGGGTCCGCGGTGCTCGCCGTGGTCGCGCTGCGCGGGGTCGACGCCTTGGCGTCGGCGTCGCACAACGTCGTGCTGCCGGTGGTCGCCGACGGCGACGCCGGGTTCGTGGCCCGGTTCTGGCTGGCCTGGGCCGCGGGCGTGCTGGTGGCCCAGCAGGTGGGCAGGCGCTGGGGCGGGCTGGCCGAGCCCGCCCGCGCGCAGCGGGTGTTCGCGCTGGCCACCGGCGCGATGGCGGCGGCGTTCGCGGTGGCGTTCACCGGGCTGCCGCCCGCCGCCCTGGTCGGCGTGGTCGTGCTCGCGGGCATCGCCGACGGCATCGGGGAGATCGCCTACACCTCCCGGCTCCAGGAGCTGCGCGAGCCTGCGCGGGCCCGGCTGTTCGGGCTGTCCGCGTCGGTCGAGACCTCCGGCCTGGCCGCGGGCATGGTCGCCTGCGGGCTGGTCACCGATGTCCTGCCCGCCGCCGCGGTCGTCGCCGCCTTCCACGGCGTGGCGCTGTGCGCCGCGGCCGGGTTCCTCGTCAACACTGCCGTCCGCTCGCGCGGCCGACGCGAGCGGCGGGGATTGGGACGCGCTGATGCTGACCACGACCTGCTACACCGGCCCTGACCTCGACCTCACCGACGACGACCCGCGCAGCCTGGCCGAGGCGCTCCTGCGGGCTGCCGAGACCGCGGCGGGCGTGGTGATCGTGCCCGAGCACGGCCCCGCGGCGACGCTGCCCTACGCCCAGCTGCTCGACCGGGCCCGGCGCGTCCTCGGCGGCCTGCGGGCCCGCGGCATCGACCACGGCGACGACGTGGTCCTGGCCGGTCTGCCCGCCGCCGGGTTCTTCCCCGCGCTGTGGGCCTGCCTGCTCGGCGGCATCCGGCCCGCGGTCATCGCCGAGCGGCCCGACCCGGGCTCGCCCGCGGCGGCGCGGCTGCACCACACCTGGCGCCTGCTCGACGAGCCGCTCGTCCTCACCGGCGCACCCGCCGACGCGGCGGCGGTGACGTCACCCGCCCATGTGACCACAGTGGACGAGTGCGCCGGGCATCCCCCGGCCGAGCGGCTGGTGGAGCCGGATCAGGACGACGTCGTGCTGCTGATGCTGTCCTCGGGCAGCACGGGCGCGCCCAAGGCGGCCGAACTCACCCAGCGCGCGCTGGTCCAGTTCGCCGCGAGCACCCGTCGGCTGCTCGACGTGCGGCCCGAGGACGTCACCGCCAACTGGCTGCCGCTGGACCACAGCGGCGCCCTGCTGCTGTACCACGTGCTGGCGGTGTTCGTCGGGTGCACGAACGTCCACGCGCCGACGGAGGCCGTCCTGGCCGAGCCGACCCGGTGGCTGGACCTGCTGGCCGAGCACCGGGCCACGCACAGCTGGGGCCCGACCTTCGCCTACCGGATGGCGGCCGACGCGGCAGGCGGGCGGTCGTGGGACCTCTCGTCGGTGCGCAGCCTGCTGTGCGGGGGCGAGCAGGTCTCCCTGCCGGTCCTGCGGCGGTTCCTGGCGGCGACGGGCCTGCCTGACGAGGTGATCGTGCCCGCGTGGGGCATGGCCGAGACCACGACGGCCATCAGCTTCGGCAGGCTCAGCGCGCCCGGCACGGTGCTGCGCCTGCGCAAGTCTGACCTGGCCGACGCGGACGAGAGCACCCCGGACCACGAGCGGGTGACCTATGTCGCCGTGGGGCCGCCCGCGCACGAGGCGAGCGTGCGGGCGGTGGATGACGAGGGCGCGACGCTGCCGGAGAACCGCGTCGGCAGGCTCCAGATTCGATCAATTCGCACCACTCCCGGCTACCGCGGCGCGCCCGCGCCCTACACCGACGACGGCTGGCTGGAGACCGGCGACCTGGCGTTCCTGCGCGGCGGGCAGATCGTGATCACCGGCAGGCACAAGGACGTCATCATCATCAACGGCCACAACCACTTCGCGCACGAGATCGAGGAGGTGGCCGCGTCGGTCCCCGGCCTCCGCGCAGGCGACGTCGCCGCCTGCGGGATCCCGGACGCGGACGCGGGCACGGAGTCCCTGGCCGTCTGGTACGCCTCCGATGACCCGGGGCTCGCCGGGGCCATCCGCGCGGTCCTCCACCGCCGCCTGCGCCTCACCCCCGCGCACGTCATCGCCGTCCCCGACTTGCCCAGGACTCCCGCGGGCAAGCTCCAGCGCTCCGTGCTCCGCGACCGCCTCGTGGCCGAGCTGTCCCAGCCCGTGTCCCTCGGGCGCGTCGTCGCCGAGTGCGTCGCTTCCGTCGCCGGGCGGGCGCTGGGGCCGACGGAGCCGTTCTACGAGGCCGGGGTGTCGTCGGTGGGGTTGGTGCAGGTGCGGCAGCGGCTGAGCCGGGCGCTGGAGCGGGAGGTGCCGCAGACGGCCCTGTTCGAGTACCCGACGATCGCCGGGCTCACCGAGTACCTGGCGGGCGGTGTCGAATCCCGGCCGGCTGCGGTCGGCGGTGAACCGGCCACGGTGGACAATCGGATCGCCATCATCGGGATGGCGTTGCGGTTCCCCGGGGCCGACACCGTGGAGGGGTTCTGGGCGAACCTGCGGGCCGGGGTGGACAGCACGCGGACGTTCACCCCGCGGGAGGCGGCGGCGGCCGGGGTTCCCGAAGCGCTGCTGGCCGAGCGGGATCGGCGGCTGACCATCGGGGCGCTGGCCGATGTGGACGCCTTCGACGCCGAGTTCTTCGGGCTGACGCCCCGGGAGGCGGCGCTGGTCCACCCGGCGCAGCGGTTGTTCCTGGAGTGCTGCTACCACGCGCTGGAAGACGGCGGGTACGCCACCGCCACGGACGTCGGGGTCTTCGCCGGGTCGGGGATGACCCTCTACGGGCACCAGCTGCCCACCGGTCCGGTCCGCCAGGAGGACGGCGTCTACGCGGCGATGGGTGGTCAGGCTGACTTCCTCGCCACGCGGGTGGCGTACCGGATCGGGTTGACCGGGCCAGCGATCGGGGTGCAGACGGCGTGCTCGACGTCCCTGGTCGCGGTGCATCTCGCCGTGCAGGCCCTGCTCGCGGGCGAGGTGGAGCTGGCGCTCGCGGGCGCGGCGGCGGTGTTCGCCCCGCAGGAGGCCGGATACCGGGCGCAGCCGGACTTCATCCTCTCCCCGACCGGGCGCTGCCGCCCGTTCGCCGCGGCGGCCGACGGCACGGTGGGCGGCAACGGGGTGGCCGCCGTCCTGCTGAAGCGGCTGGACCGGGCCATCGCCGACGGCGACACCGTGCACGCGGTGATCCTCGGCTCCGCGGTCAACAACGACGGCGCCGGGAAGGCCGGGTTCACCGCGCCGGGCGTCGCCGGGCAGGTCGAGGTGGTCCGATCGGCGGTGCGCAAGGCCGGCATCCCCGCCGAGACCATCTCCTACGTCGAGGCCCACGGCACCGGAACCGCGCTGGGTGACCCGGTGGAGTTCGAGGCGCTCTCGCGCGCGCTGGGCGGCGACCGCACGAGCCGCTGCGGGCTCGGGTCGGTGAAGGGCAACATCGGCCACCTCGACAGCTGCGCGGGCATGGCCGGCCTGATCAAGACCGTCCTCATGCTCCGCCACCGCGAACTGGTCCCCACCCTGCACCTCGACCGCCCCCACCCAGACCTGCGCCTGTCCGACAGCCCGTTCGAGCTGTGCACGACCACCCGCCCCTGGCCCACCAACAGCACACCCCGCCGCGCGGGCGTGAGCGCCCTAGGCGTAGGCGGCACCAACGCCCACGTCGTGCTGGAGGAGGCCCCACCCCAGCCCCAGCCCAAACCCGCCAGCCCAGCGACCGCGCCACGATCCGCACACGCCCGACTGGAGACGGCCCCACCCCGGCCCGAACGCGGCGGGCCAGCGGCCGTGCACACCCCACACGCCGGACTGAACACGGCCCCGCCCCAGCCCGAACCCGCCGGACAGGCGACCGTGCCGCGATCCGCGCACGCCCGACTGGAGATGGCTCCGCCCCGGCCGGAACACGGCAGGCAGGCGGCCGAGCCAACGTCCGCGCACGCCTCGCACGCTGGACTGGAGACGGCTCCGCGCCAGCCCGAACGCGGCGGGCCAGCAGCCGTGCCGCCAGCCGCGGATGGCGGGCCGGAGGAGGACCGGCCCGGACACGGCGGGGCGGTTGTCGTGCCGCCAGCCGCGGATGGTCGGCCGGAGGAGGACCGGCCCGGACACGGCGGGGCGGTTGTCGTGCCGTTGTCGGCGCGGAGTCCTGAGGGGCTTGCGGCGGTTGTGGGGCAGTTGCGGGAGCACCTGGTTCGTCATCCTGATCTGCGGCCGGTGGATGTTGCTGCCTCGATGGCGGCTCGGCGGCATCATGCGCATCGTGTTGCGGTGGTGGGGGTGGATTCGGGTGGGCTGGTGGCGGCGTTGGGCCGGACTGGGGTTCCTGCGCCGCTGGGTGGGCTGGTGCTCGCCTTTCCCGGGCAGGGCGAGGCCCGCTTTGGGATGGCACGCGCGTTGTATGCGCGGTTCCCGGTGTTCCGCGGCGCGCTCGATGAGTGTGAGGCGGTGTGTCCTGGGCTCGTCCGGCTGCTGGTCGACAGCGAGCACCGGTCGGGGGCGGTGTGGCCGACCGAGACGGCGCAGCCCGCGTTGTTCGCCTTCCAGGTGGCCCTTGCCCGGCTGTGGGAGAGCTTCGGCGTGGTTCCGGACATGGTGACCGGCTACAGCCTCGGGGAGTACGCCGCCCTGTGCGCGGCCGGCGCGCTGTCCGTTGCGGATGGGCTGCGGCTCTGCGCCGCGCGGGGTCGGATGATGGCGCGGTGCGCGCCGGGTGGGATGCTCGCCGTCCGCGCCTCCCTCGACCTGGCCGAGCGGGTCGCCGTGGCGAGTGGTGCTGAGGTGGTTGCGATCGGCCCGGGGTCGACGGTCCTGGGTGGCTCGGCGGCCGCCATCGGGGACGCCGCCGCTCGCCTCGACGCCGAGGGCGTGCGGTGGCGCAGGCTCGACGTCGACCGCGCGTTCCACTCCACCCTGCTCGACCCGATCCTGCCCGAACTCGGCGCGGTGGCGGCCGCCGTGCCGATCCAGCCCACCCGGATCGCCGTGGTGTCCAGCATGGACGGTCGCGTCTGCCCACCGGGCTGGCGGCCCGATGCCGACCACCTCGTCAGCCAGGCCCGCAACCCGGTCCGCTTCGACGCCGTCCTCACCGCCATCGCGGACCGCACGGCGCTGGAGGTCGGCCCGGGGAACGCGCTGAGCGGGATGGCCATGAGCGAGCGCTGGATTCCCGCGCTCGCAGGCCCCGAGCCCGTCGAAGGCGTCCTGCGCGCCGTCGCCGAGCTGTACGCCCGCGGCGTCGACCTGGACTGGGCCCGGGTGAACGGCGAAGGCAGGCGGGTGCCGCTCCCCGGCTACCCGTTCGCCCGCACCCGCTTCCCGATCCCCCCTCCCGCCCTCCCGGCCGCGCCCGCGCCACCCCCATCCGCTCCCCCGTCCGACCCCCCAGCCGCTCCCCTGTCCGACCCCACGTCCGAACCCGTGACCGCGGCCCCGACCGCGCCTGCCCTGACCACGCCTGCCTTGACCACGCCTGCCCTGGTCGGCTCCGCGTCCGCGGGCGGGCCGCTGGATGCGGTGGTCGGCGTGGTCGGCCAGGTGCTCGGCCTGGCGGACGTGCGCCCCGACCAGACGTTCCTCGGCATGGGCGCTGACTCCCTGGCGCTGCTGAACCTCAACCGCGAGCTGGAGCGCGCGCTCGGCGTGCGAGTCCCCGTGCGGTCGCTGTTCGACAAAGCCGACACCCCGCGCAAGCTGGCCGCGCTGATCGCGCCACCGCCCCAGCCCGAACCCGTCGCGCCCGTCACCGGGGACACCAAGGACCTCGTGGCCCGCCAGCTCAGCATCGCCGAGCGGCTGGTGGACCTCATGGAGCGCCAGCTCGCCCTGCTGTCCACGGACGAGCAACCGGCCGCCCCGACCCGCCCGCTCACCCAGGTCCAGCAGGCCCCCACCACGCCAACCCGCTCCGCTCACCCCACGCCTCCCCCCGGCGAACCAGCCGCCTGCGACTTCAGCCTGTACTTCTTCGGCGACTACCCCGACCAGACCGGCGGCGACAAGTACGGGCTGATCACCGCCGCCACCGAGTTCGCCGACGAGCACGGCTTCCACGCCGTGTGGCTGCCCGAGCGGCACTTCCACTCCTTCGGCGCGCTGTTCCCCAACCCCTCCGTGCTGGCCGCCGCGCTCGCCGCGCGGACGCGGCGCATCCGGCTGCACGCGGGCTCGGTCGTGCTGCCGCTGCACAACCCGATCCGGGTCGCCGAGGAGTGGGCGGTGGTCGACAACCTCTCCGGCGGGCGGGTGGGCCTGTGCGTGGCCAGCGGGTGGCACGCCACGGACTTCGCGTTGGCACCGGAGAACTTCGGCAAGCACCGCGATCTCGTCTTCGACCAGCTCGACACCGTGCGCAAGCTCTGGGCAGGCGAGGCGGTCCCAGCCACCGCGGGCGACGGCAGCCAGGTCGAGCTGCGCAGCTACCCCAGGCCCGTCCAGCAGCAGCCGCCGCTGTACCTGGCCGTCGTCGGCAACCCGGAGAGCTACCGGCGGGCGGGCGCGGAGGGCCTCGGCGTCGTCACCAACCTGATGGCGCAGACCCCTGAGCAGCTCGCCGAGAACATCGCCCGCTACCGGCGCGCCCGCGCCGAGCACGGCCTCGACCCCGCGGGCGGGCGCGTCGTGGTGCTGCTGCACACCTACCTGCGCGAGGACGCCGACCAGGCCAGGGACGAGGCGTTCCGGCCGTTCTGCGACTACCTGCGCTCGTCTCTGTCGCTGTTCAACCAGGTGACCAACAGCCTCGGCCTCGACGTTGACCTGGACAGCACGCCCGCCGACGACGTCGACTTCCTGCTCGCCCAGGCGTACCGCCGCTACTGCGCCGACCGGGCGCTGATCGGCGACCGCGCGACCGCGGCCGCCGTCGTCGACCGGCTGGTCGGGGCCGGGGTGGACGAGATCGCCTGCTTCGTCGACTTCGGCGTGGCAGGTGACCGCGTGCTCGCCGCGCTGCCGGAGGTCGACCTGCTGCGCGAGCGGTACCGCGCGCGCCCGGCCCCGCTCTCGCCCGCGCAGCGGCGCATCTGGTTCCTGGAGCGGATGTACCCGGGGACGAGCACCTACCACGAGCCCAAGGCGATCCGGCTGGACGGCCCGCTCGACGCCGACGCGCTCATCGGCGCGCTGCGCCGCGCGGTGAACCGGCACCCGGCGCTGCGGACGGTCTTCCGGGAGGTCGACGGCGAGCCGCGCCGGGTCGTGCTGCCCGCCGTGGACGTCGACTGCCCGGTGCTGGACTTCAGCGGGACACCGGAGGACGAGGCGCTGCGCGCCGTGCTCGCCGCCGACGGCAAGCAGCTGTTCGACCTGGCCGACGGCCCGCTCCTGCTGGCCCGCCTGATCCGCCTCGCCGACGACCGGCACCTGCTGTTCCTGCTGGTGCACCACATCGTGTTCGACTCGTCGTCGACCGCGGTGCTCGTGCGCGACATCGCCGCCCACTACCGGGCCTGGCCGCAGCCGCCCGACCTCGCGCCGCTCCCGCCCGAACCGCAGACCGAGCCCGATCCCAGCCGGGTGGCCGCCGACCTGGAGTTCTGGCGGCGGGAGCTGGCGGGCGCCACCCCGTCCCGGCTGGCGACCGACCGGCCGCGGCCCGCGGTGCGCAGCGGCTCGGGGGCGAGCCTGACCCGCGAGTTCGGCCCGGACCTGCTGCGGGAGCTGCGCGAGTTCGGCGTCGAGCGGCGCGGCACGGTGTTCATGGCGATGGTGGGCGCGATCACCGCCGTGCTGGGCCGCTTCGGCGGGCAGGACGACGTGGTCGTGGGCACCGCAGTGGCCAACCGGCCGCCCGGGGCCGAGGACCGGGTCGGCCTGTTCCTCGACACCCTCCCGCTGCGGGTGGACCTCAGCGGTGACCCGACGTTCACCGACCTGGTGCGCCGGGTCTTCGAGCGCGCCACGACCGCGCTGGAGCACCGGGACGCGCCCTTCGACGACCTCGTCGCCGCGGTCAACCCCGACCGCGACGCCGGCAGCAACCCGCTGTTCCAGGTGATGGTCGAGTTCGAGCGGGAAAAGGACGTCGAGTTCGCCTCGCTGGTCGCCGCCCGGCTGCTCGACGTGCCCAGCGACCGGGCGCCGTTCGACCTGACGGTCTACCTGACCCAACACCGCGACGGCGTGCGGTGCATGGTCGAGTACGACACCGACCTGTTCGACCGCTCCACGGTCGCGCGCATGGTCGATTACGTCGAGACAGTGCTGCGGCGAGCGCTCGACGACCCCGAGACCCGGCTCTCGGCGCTCACCGCGCCGACGGCGGACGACCGGGCCGTCATCGGCTCCTGCGCCGTCCCGGCCGATCCCGCGCCGGGGCTGTGCCTGCACGAGCTGGTAGAGGCGCAGGCCGAGCGCACCCCGGAGGCCGTCGCGCTCCTCGGCGACGAGGTGGAGGTCACCTACCGCGAGCTGGTGGCGCGCGCCGCCGCCGTCGCGGCCTGGCTGCACGGGCGGGGCGTCGGCCGGGGCGACCGGGTGGCGATCCTGCTCCCCCGCGGCGTCGACCTCATCGCCACCGTGCTGGGCGTGCTGCGCAGCGGCGCGGCCTACGTCCCGCTGGACCCCGCGTGGCCGACCGCCAGGGTGGCGTTCTGCGTCCAGGACTGCGGCGCGGCGCTGCTGCTGGCCACCGATGCGACCCTGTCCGTCCACAGCGGACTGGACGGCGTGCCGGTCGACCGGATTCCACAATCCGTGGCGATGCCCGACATCCCCCGCCCCGGACCGGACGACCCCGCCTACTGCATCTACACCTCCGGCTCCACCGGCAGGCCGAAGGGCGTGCTGGTCCCGCACCGCGGCCCGGTGAACCTGGTCCGCTGGCACCTGCGCGCCCACCCGCCGCTGCGCACCGCCCAGTGGACGTCGCTGGCCTTCGACGTCAGCGTGCAGGAGGTCTTCACCACCCTCGCCGCGGGCGCGGCGCTGGTGCTGGTCGACGCCGGCGGCAGGCACGACATCGCGGGCGTGGTCGCCCGCCACGGCGTGCAGCGGCTGTTCCTGCCGTTCACCCCGCTGAAGCACCTGGCCGAGACCGCGGCGGACCTGCCGTCGCTGCGCGAGGTGTTCGCCGCGGGCGAGGCGATGGTCCTCACCCCCGCGCTGCGCCGCTTCCTGGCCGCGCACCCGCGGTGCGTGCTGCACAACCAGTACGGCCCAACCGAGACGTCGATCATCGTCACGTCGCACCGGGTCGACCCGGCCGGGCCGGACCGCCCGCCGATCGGCAGGCCGATCCCCGGCGTGCGGCTGCGCATCACCGACGCCGACGGGCGGGACGTGCCGGTCGGCGTGCCCGGGGAGATCCAGGTCGGCGGGACCGCGGTGGCCATCGGCTACCTCGGGGTGGACTCGGCGGCGTTCGCCGAGGACCCCGACCAGCCGGGCGCGCTGGTCTACCGAACCGGCGACCTGGGCAGGCTGCGCGCCGACGGGACCGTCGAGTTCCTCGGCCGCGCCGACGACCAGGTGAAGATCCGCGGCCACCGGGTGGAGCCCGGGGAGGTCACGGCCGCGCTGACCGCGCTCGACGGCGTAGCCGACGCCGCCGTGCTGGCCCGACCCGACCACCGCGGCGAGCAGGAACTGGTCGCCTACGCCGTCGCTCCAGCCGGGACCGATGACCTCGCCGCCAGGCTGGCCGAGACCCTGCCCGACCACCTCATCCCCCGCCGCTGGGTGCTGGTGGACCGGCTCCCCTACGGGCCCAACGGCAAGCTGGACCGCGACCGGCTCCCGACCCCGGGCACCGAGCCTGCGGACGCGGGCACCGGGCCGCGCACCCCGGCCGAGCACGCCGTGCACGCGATCTGGTGCGCGGAGCTGGGGCTGGCCTCGGCGCCGGTGACGCAGTCGTTCTTCGCCTCGGGCGGGCACTCCCTCACCGCCGTGCGGCTGCTCAACCGGATCGCCCGCGAGCACGGCGTCGAGATCTCGCTGACGCGGTTCTTCCAGGCCCCGACGATCCGCGCCCTGGCGGCCGCGCTGCCCGCCGCGGTCGTCGACCGCGCGCCCATGCCCTCGACGCTGCGCAGGCTGTGGCACAAGCACCACGGCTTCGCCGACCCGTCGGTCTACAACGTCGTGCAGCGCGCGGACATCGACGGGCCGCTGGACGTGGACGCGCTCGGCCGGGCGCTCGCGGAGGTCGTGCGCAGGCACCCCGCGCTGCGCTCGCGGTGCGCCGACCACGACGGCGAGCTGACCGTCGAAGTCCTAGCCGACCTTCCCATGCACCTCTCGGTGTCCGATGTGGACCCAGCGGAGGCCGACGACTGGTGCCGCGCGCAGGCCGCGGCACCGTTCGCGCTGACCGAGGCGCCGCTGTTCCGCTTCCGGGTTGCCCGGCTCGGCGGGGACCGGTGGATCGTGCTGGCCGTGCTGCACCACGCGGTGTGCGACGCCTGGTCGCTCGGCGTGCTGTGGCGCGAGCTGGCCGCCTGCTACGCGGCGGGCGGCGCGGCCGGGCTGCCCGAGCCCGGGGACTTCGCCGAGTTCGCCCGCGCGGAGCGCAACCGGCTGACTGGCGCGGGCCGCGCGGAACTCGACCGGTTCTGGCGGGCCGAGCTGGCCGGGCTCCCGGCCGCCGCGCTGCCGACCGACCGGCCGCGGCCCGAGCGGCTGTCCGGCCGGGGCGGGCTGCACGAGTGGACGATCGGCGCGGACGTCGCCGAGCGCGTGCGGCGGGTGGCCGCCGACGCCGACGCGACCCCGTACGCGGTGCTGGCCGCCGCGTTCGCCGCGTGGCTGTCGCGGGTCTGCGGCACACCGGACCTGGTCGTGCCCACCTCCAGCGCGAACCGGCTGCGCCCCGGCGACGACGGGGTGTTCGGCATCGTCGGCGGCGCGGTCCTGCTGCGGGCGCGGGTGGCCGACGCGCCGGACTTCGCAGGCCTGGTCGCGCAGGTGGGCGGGGCGCTCTGGCGCGCGCTCGACCACCAAGACCTGCCGCTGGGCGAGGTGGTCGGGCTGCTGGACGCCCCGCCGCCCGCGGTGCTGCTCACCGTGGTCACCACGCCCGCGCCGGAGTTCCCCCTCCCCGGCGCGAGCACGGCCGTGCGGGCGGTGCCGCGCGCGGGCCTGGCGCGGACCGAGCTGTACGTCGTGCTCACGCCCGCCGACGACGGGATCGGCGCGGCGCTGGAGTACTCGACCGACCTGTTCGACGCCGCCACCGCCGAGCGCTGGGCCGGGGAGTTCACCGCGCTGCTCACCGAGCGGACCGCACCCGCAGCCGGAAATGACGCGCCGTGACCGCCCGGTCGCTGTAGGGTTCGGCTCGACGTGCCCGCACCGAGCCGACCGGAGGTCCAGCGCGCCATGCCCGCCACGACGACGCCCCGCACCCTGGCCCACCGGACCGGAATGGCACCTCATGACCTCTTTGAACCTGGGCATCCTCGCCCACGTCGACGCGGGCAAGACCAGCCTCACTGAGCGGTTGCTGCACACCGCGGGCGCCATCGAGCGGATCGGCAGCGTCGACCGCGGCGACACGCAGACCGACTCGCTGGCCCTGGAGCGCAGGCGCGGCATCACCATCCGCAGCGCCGTCGCCGCGTTCACCCGCGACGGCGTGGCCGTCAACCTGATCGACACCCCCGGCCACCCCGACTTCATCGCCGAGGTGGAGCGGGTGCTGGCCGTGCTCGACGGCGCGGTGCTCGTGCTCTCCGCCGTCGAGGGCGTGCAGGCGCAGACCCGCCTGCTCATGCGCACCCTGCGGCGGCTGCGCATCCCGACCCTGCTGTTCATCAACAAGATCGACCGCGCGGGCGCGGACACCGCGCGCACCCTGGCGGCCATCGCCGACAAGCTCGACTGCACCGCGGTGGCGATGGGGACGACGCACGGGGAGGGCGGGCCGGGCGCCGGGTTCGCCCCGGGCGACCCGGCCGACCCCGGCTTCGCCGCCCGCCTCGCCGACGTCCTCACCCGCGCCGACGACGCCCTGCTCGCCGACTGGCTCGGCCCGGAGCCGGTGCCCGGCCGCAGGCTGGTCGACGCGCTGGCCGAGCAGACCAGCCGGGTGCTGGTCCACCCGGTGTACGCGGGCTCGGCCATCACCGGGGCGGGCGTCGACGCGCTGATGTCGGGCATCACCCGGCTGCTGCCCGCGGCGGGCGGGGATCCCGACGACCCGCCGTCGGGGCTGGTGTTCAAGATCGAGCGCGGCGCGGCGGGCGAGCGCGTGGCGTACGCCCGGATGTACGCCGGGACCGTGCGCGTGCGCGAGCGGCTGCCCGGTCACGCCAGCCCCGACAAGATCACCGGAATCACCGTCTACGACGGCGGCCCCGCCCGGCGGTCCGACCGGCTCGCCGCCGGGGAGATCGGCGCCCTGCGCGGCCTGGCGGGCGTGCGGGTGGGCGACCGGATCGGCGCGCCCGCGCCGGGGCGGGCGCGGCACAGCTTCGCGCCGCCGACGCTGGAGACCGTCGTCAGCCCGCTCGACCCGGCCGCGAAGGGCGCGCTGCACGCGGCCCTGAGCCAGCTCGCCGACCAGGACCCGCTGATCGGCCTGCGCCACGACCCCGTGCGGCAGGAGATCTCGGTGTCGCTGTACGGGGAGGTGCAGAAGGAGGTCATCGAGGCGACGCTGGCCGAGGAGCACGGCATTGCGGTCGCCTTCAGCACGACGACCACCCTGTGCGTCGAGCGGCCGGACGGCGCGGGCGCGGCGGTGGAGCTCATCGGCGCAGACAGCAACCCGTTCCTGGCCACGGTCGGCCTGCGGGTCGAGCCCGGCCCGGGGCCGGACTTCCGCCTCGGGGTGGAGCTGGGGTCGATGCCCGCGGCGTTCTTCCGCGCCGTCGAGGAGGCGGTGACCGAGACGCTGCGGGAGGGGCTGCACGGCTGGCCGGTGGTGGACTGGGTGGTCACGATGACGCACTCGGGCTACTGGGCGCGGCAGAGCCACGCGCACGGCACCTTCGACAAGAGCATGTCGAGCACGGCGGGCGACTTCCGCAACCTCACCCCGCTGGTCCTGATGGACGCCCTGCGCCGGGCCGGGACGACCGTGCACGAGCCGGTCCACGGCTTCCTGCTCGAACTGCCCCCGGACACCGTGGAGGCGGCCCTGCCCGCGCTGACCCGCGGCCGGGGCGTGCCGCTCGCGGTCCGCACCGACGGCCGGGTGAGCCGGGTCGAGGGCGAGATCCCGGCCGCGGAGGTGCACCGCTTCCAGCAGCGGCTGCCCGCGCTGACCCGCGGCGAGGGCGTCATGGAGACCGAGTTCCGCCGCTACCTCCCGGTGCGCGGCCCGGTCCCGGAGCGGTCGCGGACCGACCAGAACCCGCTGTGCCGCGAGGAGTACCTGCTCCACGTGGTCCGCCGGGTGTGACGTGCGGCGGGCGGGAGGGGGCTGGTCCGACCGCCCCCCTCCCGCCCGGCAGCTCACTCCGGCTTGGTCTCGATCCGGATCAGCTCCACCGCCCGCCGGGCGATGTCCTGGGCCGCGGCGGCGGTCTCGGCGTAGGCGGTCACCGCCGAGGTGCGATCCCACGAGCTGCGCAGCGGGTGGACGGTCTTGCCGACCTCCACCGTCACGTCGCAGCGCTGCACGCCGGGCAGGGCGCGGGCCTCGGCCAGGCCGTCGACGGAGATGACCTCGCCGGGGGTGGCCGTGCCGTGCCAGGTGGCCGCGCCGCTGGGCGGGCCGGTGGGGCCGACGGGACGCGCGCCCGACATCAGATCGGCGTACGCGCGGAAGAGGTCGAAGTGGTAGGCGCCCTGGATCAGTTCGAGGATGAAGTCGCCCGGCTGCCTGCCCGCGCACTCCACCAGGTACGGCTTGCCCCCGTCCACGATCCACTCGCAGTGCACCAGCCCGGCGCCGAAGCCGATCGCGGCCAGCAGCCGCTCGGTCTCGGCGGCCAGCAGCTCCGCCAGCCCGGGGTCGATCGGCGCGGGGACGAGGTGGCCCTGCTCCACCGGGCGCGGCCCGGGGAAGAGGACCTTGGCGGTGACGTTGGCGAAGTGCCGCTCGCCGCCGCCGTAGAGCATCTCGACGCTGTACTCCGCGCCGCTGACGTACTGCTCGACCAGCATCCGCAGCTCCGGGGTGCGGTCGGGCAGGCAGGTCTCCTCCTCCTGGGCGAGGCACTGCTCCCACGCGGCCGGGATGTCGGCCGGGTCGGTCACCACCAGGGTGCCGATGGCGGCCTGCCGGTTGGCAGGCTTGATGATCACCGGCCCGCCCACCTCGGCCTGCACGGCGGCGACCTCGGCCGCCGACGACACCGGGCGCGACACCGGGTTCCCCAGCCCGGCCGCACCCGCCACGACGCGCAGCAGCTCCTTGTCGCGCAGGATCTCCGCGGCGCCCAGTCCCGCCCCCGGCACCCCGTAGCGCTCGGCGAGCCGGGCCGCGGCCGGGACCGCGTAGTCGTGGGCGGGCACGACCGCGATGGGGTTGAGGTCGGCGTGGGTCAGGTAGAACTCGTCCGCGCCGCCGGGGAGCAGGAACTCGCGCTCGATCAGCTCCCGGCACACGGTGTTGGCCTCGGCGACCGGGCGCGCGCCGCGCTTGCGGACCGGGTCGGGTTCCTCCAGCACGACCACGCCGCCCTCCGGCAGGAAGCGGCCGAACTCGGTGATCAACAGCGGCGAGTAGCCGACGATCAGGATCGGGCGGGGATGGCTCATGGGGTTGTCCTCTCGATGACGGGCTGGTCGGCCGCGGTGCGCCAGAACGGGACCACGCAGGCGACCGTGACCGCGGCGAGGGCGAGCCAGTACACCGCGGCGATCCCGTTCTGGTAGGCCAGCAGGAACAGGGCGCCGCCCGCGAGCGAGCCCAGGGCCTCGCCCGCGGTCCACGCGACGCCCTGCAGGTTGGACGCGGCCAGCCGGGACACCCCGGAGATCCGGTTGAACGTCGTGCTCACCATCGGCGTGAAGATCATCTCAGCGACGGCGAACACCGCCATCGCCACGGTGGCGGCGAGCACGACCGGCAGCCCGACGCCGAGGAACACCACCGCGACGCCGAACAGCGCGGTCGCCACGATGAGGATCGACAGCGGGCGCACGCCCGCCCGCAGGTAGCGGTTGACCGCCATGGTCACCAGCACCTGGAAAATCACGATCGCGATCGGCGGGCCTGCCAGCAGCGCCCCGCGCAGCAGCGTCGAGTCCACCGCGAGCGCGACCAGCAGCGCGAACGCCGAGTAGAACTGGGCGTAGGCGAAGGACCCGATCGCCGTGACCGCCGACGCGCCCCGGCATTCCGGGTCGCGCAGCATCCGCAGCCCGGCCGCCACGCCCCGGCCGCGCTCGCGCACGGTGTCCGGGGGCCGCAGCCCGCGCGGCAGGCCGACCAGCAGCGACAGCCCGGCCAGCACGTACGCCCCGGCGACGAAGGTCAGCAGCGGCCTGCCGTCGCCGGAGACGTACAGCGCGCCCGCGATGAACGGCCCGAACGCGGCCGCGGCGTTGGTGGCGATCTGCTGGATGGAGTACAGGTTGTTGCGCCCGGTCTCGCTGGGCACCACCTCGGCCACCAGCACCCGCACCAGCACGGCGTGGACGCTGATGCCGAAGCCCGCCACGAACAGCAGGCCCATCGCCGCGAGCGGGTGGGTGGTGTGCGCCAGCAGGCCGAAGCCGACCGCGGAGAACGCCATGCTCGCGGTCATGCTCGTCACGTAGGTGAACCGGGGCAGCCACTTGGTCACCAGCAGGGCGGACAGGCCCGCGCACAGCATGAACCCGAACAGCCCCACGCCGGTGGTGAGCCACTCCGCGCCGTCGCTCTGCACGGCGAGCAGGACCGCCAGCACCGGCATGAGCGAGAACCGGCCGAAGTTGGAGAGCAGGTAGTCCACCGCGATGGTCAGGCGCAGCTTCGGCTCGCTCATCCCGGTTGCGCTGGACTGCGCGGTCGTCTCGGTCACGCCACCGCCCCCGCCGTCGCACGGATCGTCATCTATCGGATCTCTTTCCCCTGTCCGCGGGCCGCGGTCAGTCGATGATGGACATCACCAGGTGCACGCGGTCCGCGGGACCGGCGTTGTAGGCCGAGTGCGGCGTGGTCGTGTCGAACACGTGCACCCGACCGTCCACCGGGACGTGGTAGGTCTGGCCGGTGCGGAACAGCAGCCGGGCGTCCTCGTTGGTCACGATCGCCACGTGCGCCTTGCGCGTGGAGTCGGTGTGCATGTGGTAGATGTCCACCGGGTTCAGGGTGATCAGCCGGACCCGGCCGACGGCGAACGGCACGGCGCGCACGATGTCGTGGAAGACCAGGTCGCGGCAGTGCTCGTTGAACTCGGTGAACTCCGTCTCCTCGTACCGCTTGCGCCCCGTGGCCTGGTCGTACTGGCCGAGGGCTGCGTCGCGCCACGGGTCCTGGCCCGGGCGGTGGGTCAGGCCGTGGCCGGGGTCCTCGCCGGGGCCGGTGTAGGCGGGCACCCTGGCCAGGAACCGCTCGTAGTCGGCCACCACGCGGGCCGGGTCGAAGCGCAGGTCGGGCAGCGGGAAGGCCACCTCGGCGGTGGTTGCGGTCATGTCTGGTCCCCCTCGGATCAGCTGGTGAGGTCGATGGCCGGGACGTCCGGGGCGGTGAACCCGAACACCCGCGCGTACAGGGCGAGTTCGGCGGTGAGGCAGGCGGTGATGGTCTCCACCTTGCGGAAGCCGTGCTGCTCGCCCTCGAAGGCCAGGTAGGCGTGCGGGACACCGCGCCCGCGCAGCTTGCCCAGCAGCAGTTCGGCCTGCTCCGGCGGGCACACGGCGTCGTCGAGGCCCTGGAGCAGCACGAACGGCGCGCGGATGGCGTCGGCCCGCGCCAGCGGGGACACCTCCGCGTAGCGCGCCTTGGCCTCGGGCCACGGCCCGATCAGGCTCTCCAGGTACCGCGACTCGAAGTCGTGGGTGCCCGCGACCCGCCACGACACCGGGTCGAGCACCGGGAAGTAGATGCTGCCCGCGCGGTAGAGATCCGGCTCGGCGGCCAGCGACGCCGCGGCCGTCCAGCCGCCCGCGCTGCCGCCGCGGATGGCGGTGCGCGCCGGGTCGGCGGCGCCCTCGGCGATGAGCGCGCGGATCGCCGTGGCGCAGTCGCGCACGTCCACCACGCCCCAGTTGCCGTTCAGCCGCTCCCGGTAGGCCCTGCCGAACCCGGTCGAGCCGCCGTACTGCACGTCCACCACGCCGATGCCGCGGCTGGTGAAGTAGGCGAACTCCTGGTTGACGACGAGCTGGCCGCGGTTGGTCGGTCCACCGTGGACGTGCACGACGAACGGCGGCAGCTCCCCGTCCGGCGCGGTGAAGTCCGGGTTGTGCGGCGGGTACACGTAGGCGTGCACGTCCTCGCCGTCGGGGCCGGTGAACGTGCGCTTGACCCCGGTGGGCAGGTAGTCGGCGTTGGGCACGGGAGCGGGCCGGATCGGCTCGACGCCGCCGTCGGGGTCGGCGATGACGATCGTGCGCCGCAGCCGGGGCGCGCCCGCCAGCGCGGCGACGCGCCTGCCGTCGGTGGCGGGCCAGGACCACTCCGTGTACGGGCCGCCGAAGTCGCGCAGGGAGCCATCCGGTTCGAGGACGGCCAGGGTGCCGCCCCCGGTGCCGTGCACGACGAACAAGCGCCCGCCGCCGATGGGCAGGAACCAGCGGGCGCCCAGCCGCCACAGCGGCTCGCCGAACTCCTCGGCGCGGGGGCACAGCGGCCGGGTCGGCCCGTCGACGGTCAGCTCGTAGAGGTTCCACCAGCCGTCGCGGTCGCTGAGCAGGTAGAGGGTGTCGGGCCGGTCGGGCGCCCACTCGACCTGGCTGACGGCGGTGTCCCCGCCGCCTGCCACCAGCCGGGGCTCGCCCAGCTCGGTTTCCCCGACCACCGGCGCGCACATCACGTCGGTGCGCTCCCACGGCATCGAGGGGTGGTCCCAGCCGAGCCAGACCGCGTGCTTGCCATCCGGGGACACCTTGGGGCCGGTCATGAAGTGGTGCGTGGCGGCGAGGACGCGCACCTGCCCCGGGTCGTCGGCGGCCGAGCCGTCGAGCGGCAGGGCCACCAGGTCGCGCCGCACGTCGGTGGGGGCGGGTCCGGTCATGGACTCGCGCACGCCCCACAAGTGCCCGCCGACGACGGTGAAGTCGGCGTAGTGGTCGCCTGCCGGGCGCGCGGGCTCGGGGCTCAGCGGCCTCACCGTGCCGTCCGGGTCGGCCCGGTAGACCCGCTGGTCGTCCCAGTGGGTGAAGGCGAACGCGCCGCCGCCCAGCGACGCCCACGGCCTGCCGCCGTACTCGATGACGCGGCTGCGCACGTTCCACCGCGCGTCCAGCGCGTCGGCGATGGTCCCGTCCGCGGCCCGGCGCACGAGCGCGCTGCGGCCGTTCTCCTCGGGCCGGTTCTCCACCCACCAGATCTCGTCGCCGACGCAGTCCAGGTACTCGACCTGCTTCTCCCCCGCCGCCACGCCTGCGGCGGCGATCGGCGACGTCCACGACCCGTACGGTGCGGTGCGCACGCTGCTCCCCCTCGTGTCCACTCCGGTCATGCCACGATCGCCGGGATGCCGGGCGCCGAGCTGTCCAGCCGGTACTCCGGGACCTGCGGGTGGTCCGGCGAGATCCAGAAGTGCCCGTCCAGGTCGGTCCAGTCCGCGGCGCCGGTGAGCTGGGCGGCGTAGGCGATGGCCCGCGGCGGCTCCAGGTAGCAGCCGATCATGCGGGTCGCGCCGAGCCCGGTCAGGTGCTCCAGCGCGCGGCGGGCCGGGAACAGCCCGCCGAGCTTCATCACCTTGATGTTGGCCCCGTCGGCGATCTCGGCGGCGCGGTGGACGTCGGCGAGGCTGCCGATGCCCTCGTCCAGCACCACGGCGGTGTCCGGCAGCGCGGCGCGCACCTCGGCCAGCAGCGCGGGGTCGCCCACCGGGTCCTCCAGCACCGCGGGGGCGAGTTCGGCGACCAGGTCGCGCACCGCGCGCCAGTCGTCGGCGTCCCAGCCGCGGTTGACGTCGAGGATCACCGGCCCGGCCACGCCCAGCAGGCCGCGCAGGACCGCCGCGTCGTCGGCCCCGCCGAGCTTGATTTTCAGCGGCCCGGACTCCGGCATCGGGTCGCCGATGGGCACGGTGGTGACCAGCCGGACCGGGCCCGGCTCCGGCAGGCCCAGCAGCCGCCAGACCGGTTGCCCGCGCAGCCGCGCGGCGCGGTCGAGGAACGCCATCTCGACCAGGGTCGACGCCCACGGCGACACCTCCGCCGCCGCGAGCGCGGCCTCCAGGCGCACCGGGTCGCCGCAGTCCGGGTCGGCCGCGATCGCCCTGGCCAGCTTGTCGGCCTCGACGGCGATGTCCTGGCCGTGCTGGTCGTGCCCGGGGTCGGCGGAGATCTCCCCGAGCCCGACCACCCGGCCGTCCGGCTCGGTCAGCGCCAGGGTCAGGATGTCCACGGTCACGGTGGTCATGTGGGCGACCTGGAAGGACTTCGCCAGGCGCAGCTCGCGCACGTCAACGGAGACGATCATGGCGTGCTCCCCTCCCGCTCGACCGCTATCGACCTGATGCTGGCAACACCTTGCCAGTGCCTTGCCGCTCTTGGCAACCCCCAGGTCACCCCGGTTCGACCACGAACCCCACGGCGTCGGCGAGGCGCTGGGCGGCAGCCCTGGCCTCGGCCGGGGTGCCCGCGCCGACGACCACCACGCCCGCGCGGTCGCCGGACTCCCGGACCGGCCGGACGAGCGAACCCGGCGCGACCGACAGCTCCGCGTGCAGGACGGCCGGGTCGGCCAGCACCCGGTCCCACCCGTCGATGCGGACCAGCCGCCCGGGCGGGGCGACCAGGAAGCGCGCCGCGGCCGCGCGCGTGGGCGCGAGGTCGGGCGGGGCGGCGCGGCCGAGGACGTCGTCGCAGAGCAGGCCGAACAGCTCCAGGCCCGGGATGGCGTGGCCGAGCAGCGCGTGCAGCCAGTCCCCGCCGGGGCGCGGGTGCACCTCCCCGAGCACGACCTCCTCGCCGCTCAGCCAGAACTCGACGTGGAACACCCCGAAGCGCAGGCCGAGTGCGGTCAGCGCCGCGGCCACCTCGCCTTCGGCCGCGCGCCGGACGGGCTCGGGCAGCTCGGCGGGCAGCACGTGGCCCGCCTCCACGAAGTGCGGCGGGGGCAGCTTGTCCTTGGCGGTCAGCGCCAGCACGCGCGGCTCGCCGCCGATGAACACGCCTTCGGCGCTGAACTCGGGGCCTGCCACGAACTCCTCGACCAGGAACGGACCCGGGTCCGGCAGGAGCGCGACGGCCTCGGGCAGCTCCTCGGCGCGGCGGACCTCGCGCACGCCGATGCTGGCCATGCCGTCGCGCGGCTTGACGACCCACGGCCCGCGCGTGCCCGCCAGGAACTCGGCGGCCTCGGCGAGGTCGCCGCACAGCCGGAACGCGGGCTGGCGGAAGCCCGCGGCGGCCAGCGCCGCCCGGCACTGGTCCTTGTTGCGCACCAGCCGCACGACCTCCGGCGGGTTGCCTGCCGCCCCCAGCGCGCGGGCCGACTCGGCGGCGGCGACCACGACCGGGTCGCGCAGGCCGAGGACGAGGTCGAAGCGCTGCGCGTGCTCGCGGACCCAGCGCACGCCAGCGTCGGGGTCCTCCGGGTCGACCGCGGACGCGCCGTCGGCCAGCGCGGTGACCGCCGCGGTCGCGGCGAGCGCGTCGGCCCGGTGGGTCAGGTGGGTGCGCAGGCCGCGGGCCTTGGCCTGGGTGAGGGCCAGGCGCACGATGTCCATGCTGGAGCCGATCGGGTTGGCCCCGCCGACGATCAGCATGCCGGGCTCGGTCACGGCCGGGCCAAGCGGTAGACCAGGTCCTTGAGGTCGCCGATCACCTTGTGGTCGGCGCGCAGGGCGTCGTCGTCGCCGACCATGAACACCCGCAGCGGGCTGGTGAGCAGGTCGGTGGTGGGCCGCAGGCGCGCGCCGGGCGCGACCCGCACGACCACGTCGCACACCGTCGGCAGCGCGGCGATGGCGTCCACGGCGGCCTGGTCGATCGACTCGACCACCCCGTCCAGGGTGGTCTGCGTGTTGTGCACGACCGCGGACTGCTTGCGCCGGTAGACGCGGCCGCCGTACCGGGCCAGGAACTCGTCGGGCCGCGCGCAGGCCAGCGCGGTCAGCCCGGCCTGGTTGGCGTCCATGCAGCGGTCGTGGAAGTCCGGGTTCATGTTGCCGTTGAGCCGGGCCCCCACCTCGACCAGCGCGGGCCCGTCCGGGGTCATGATCACCTCGGCGTGGGCGGGGCCGTGCCGGATGCCCAGGGCGTCGAGCGCGGCGTCCACGTAGGCCACCAGCTCGGGCACGGGCGCGGCGTCGGGGTCCATGAGCACGTCGCGGTCGTAGAGCGGGCGCCCGGCGCCGGAGGTGGACTTCTCGTACTCCCAGACCCCGCAGACGAAGCGCCTGCCGTCGCGGCTCACGGTGTCCACGATGTACTCCGTGCCCGGTAGGTACGTTTGGACCAGGACGGCCTGGTTCTGCTTGCCGAACATGGTCGTTGCGCCCAGGATCTCGGCCGCGGCGGCGCGCACCCGGTCGGGGCCGTTGCAGACCACGACGTTCTGGGTGGACGCGGAGTCCAGCGGCTTGACCACCACGGGGTAGCCCGCCCGGTCGGCCCACGAGGCGGCGGCGCCGGGGTCGGTGGCGGTGGCCTGGCGCGCGCAGCGCAGCCCCGCCGCCCGCACGGCCTCGATCATCCGGAACTTGTCGCGCCGGGCCGTCGAGCCGCCGGTCCCGTTGCCGGGCAGGCCGAACCGCTCGGCCAGCGCGTCGACCAGCGGGACGGCGACCTCGGAGCCCGCGACGACCGCGCCCGGCCGGTGGGCGGCCAGGGCGGCCATGCCCGCCGCGTCGTCGACCCCGGTGCAGACGACCGAGGCCGCGTAGGCGGAGAGGTCGGGCGGGGCCATCGCGGGCAGCGGCTGCGGTGTGCTCTGCACGTGGACCACCTCGACGCCGAGCGCGCGGAAGGCGGGCGGGAGGAAGTTCCCGGTGGAGTAGCCGTCCACGATCGCGGTGGTGGTGACCATTGCCATGGCACAGACATTGCCATAGCCTGACAACCTCTGGCAACATCGGCTGGGCTGCGTCCCGCGCCCTTCGCCAACCAGAAAGGCCATGACCGTGACGGAACTGCTCACCAGGCCGACCGGCGTCACCATCACCCGGCTGGCAGGCAACATCGGCGCCGAGATCGGCGGCGTCGACACCAGCGGCCCCCTCAGCGACGAGACCGTCGCCGAGGTGCGCGCGGCGCTGCTCGCGCACAAGGTGGTCTTCCTGCGCGACCAGGACCTGAACTACGACACGCAGAAGGCGTTCGCCGAGCGGCTGGGCGAGCTCACCCTGAGCCACCCCATCTACTCCGCCCCCGAGCGGCGCCCCGCGCTGCGCGAGATGGACTCCAAGCACGGCACCAAGGCCAACCACTGGCACACGGACCTGACGTTCATCGACCGCCCGCCCGCGTTCTGCCTGCTCCACGCCAAGGTCATCCCGCCGCTGGGCGGGGACACGATCTGGGCCAACTGCGCCACGGCGTACCAGAGCCTGCCCCCCGAGCTGCGCGACCTGGCCGACCGGCTGCGCGTGGTGCACAGCAACGACTCCGACTTCACCTCCGACACCGTCGACCACCGCGGCGCCTACATCGAGCAGGCGTTCGAGGCCGAGCACCCGGCCGTGCGCGTGCACCCGGAGACCGGCGAGCGCACGCTGCTGCTGGGCGGGTTCGCGCGCAGCGTGGTGGGCATGTCGGCCTCGGCGGGGCGGGACATCCTGCGGGCGCTGCAGGAGTACGTCACCCGCCCGGAGCAGACGGTGCGCTGGAAGTGGCGCGTCGGCGACCTGGCCATCTGGGACAACCAGGCCACCATGCACTACGCGATCTACGACTACGGCACCGAGCACCGCCGGGGCGAGCGCCTGACCACCATCGGCCAGGTCCCGGTCGGCGTCGACGGCAGGCCGAGCGTCGCCCTCAGCGGCGACGCCACGGCCTACAGCGCGGGCCTGCGCTAGCGTTTTGGTGTTGCCGCCGCACGATCGGGCTGTCCACACTCGGATCTAGTCAACGAGGCTGTTCGCACGCCGTCGAGCCCAGGGCCGTCCCGGCACGCGGGTCCGCGCGGCGCAACGGGAGAGGGGATCGCCACCGGTGGCCCGCCTTGTCGTGGGAAATTACGCGATCGAACGAGCCCTGCCCGGCCTCGCGCCGGACACCCGCCGGACCGCGGGGATCCAGGGCCAGCGCATGCTGTGGAGCGCGGCGGCCGGGGACGGCCTCCTGCTCGCCCGCCACCCGGACGAGGACTTCCTGCGCTACGCCTGCGGGCTGCTGGGGATGGACCGCGACGCGCTCCGCGTCGTGGTCCCGCCCCCGGGCCACCTCGGCGCGGACGTGCTGACCACCGATCGGGTGACAGCGGAGCCGTTCCTGGGCAGCCTGCGCGAGCTGGGCGTCGAGGGCGTGCTGCCCTACAGCTTCGACGAGCTGGCCAGCAGGCTGGTCACCCGGCTCGGCCTGGCCGGGGCCGTGCCCGGCTTCGGGTTCATCGACCAGGGCGGCGGCGACCTGCTCAACAGCAAGGTCGTCTTCCGCGCGGTGGCCGCCGGGATCGGGTTGCCGATCCCGGACGGCATCGTCACCGACCAGGCCGACGAGGCGCTGGCCTTCGCCTGGCCGCTGCTCGCCGACGGCCGGATGGTCATCGTCAAGCAGGACGTGCACGTCGGCGGGCTCGGCAACGAGATCCTGCGCCCCGACGAGTCGGGCGCGGACCAGATCGGCGCGCTCACCACCGTGCGCGTGGCCGACCGGGCCGCGCTCGCCGAGCACCTGCGGGCGTCCTGGCACCGCTACTCGGGCGGATCGCGCAGCCGGGTCGTGGTCGAGCACTACGAGCCCGACTCGCTGCCGATCTGGGCCGAGGTCGAGGTCGGCGCGGAGGCCGCGACCCTGGTCGCGGACGGGGTGATGCGGATGAAGCCGATCATCAACGGGGTCATCATCCCGATCCCGCCGCCCACGTCGCAGCTGGCGGCCTTCCCGGGGTTCCAGGCGCACGCGATCGCCCTCGGCGAGGCGATGCGGGCGATGGGCTACCGCGGCATCACCAACATCGACGCGATGGTCACCCCCGACGGGCGCATCCTGTTCAACGAGTGGAACGCCCGCCTCGGCGGGTGCAGCCACCTCTACCGCATCGGCGAGCGGGTGCTGGGCGGGGACTACCTCGCCGACCGCTGCATGGTCGAGCGCCGCGGGTGCCCGTTCCCCGCCTTCGACGCCACCCTCGCCAAGCTGGTCGACAGCGGGCTCGCCTACGACCAGCGCACCCGCACCGGCGTGCTGGTGTCGGTGTTCGGCGACACGGGCGGCGAGGCGACCATCATCGGCGCGGACGTCGCCGAGACCGAGGCCCTGGAACGCGAGCTGGTCGCGCTGTTCCCGGCGGAGGGCGCCGATGACTGAGACCGGCTACCGCAGCATCGCCACCAAGGCCGTCTTCACCTGGGCCGCCGCGGCGCTGGCCAACAAGCTGCCGATCGCCATGGCCCCGCTGGCGTTCGTCTTCCTGGCGCGCGACCTGCCCGGCGGCTACACCCTGGGCGCCACGCTGGCCGCGGTGTGGGTGTTCGCCGAGGTGGTCGCCGCGCCCGTGCTGGGCATGTGGTTCAAGCCGGAGCACGCCCGCTGGCACCTGGCCGGCGGGCTGGCCGTGGGCGCGGCGGCCTTCGCCGCGCTCGCCATCGGCCGGGAGCTGCCCACGGCCGCGCTGGTCGTGTTCGCCTTCCTGGCCGGGGTCGGCCCCGCGGCCTCGCCGAGCGGGCTGCGCGCGCTGCTGACGGCGATGGTGTCGGAGAAGGACGCCGCCAAGGCGCTGAGCGCGGAGACCGTGCTGATCAGCGTGGTGTGGGCGTTGGCGCCCGCGGTCGTGGCCTTCCTCGCGCTCGCGGTGTCCCCCTCGGCGCCGGTCGCCCTCGGCGCGGCGCTCAACGTGGTGACCATCCTGCTGGTGTTCCGGCTGCCGCCCGGCAGACCCGCGGAGGGCCCGCCGCCGGGCAAGCGGGCGATGGGGCACACCCTGCTGTCGGCCTGGCCCATCTACCTGACCGCGGCGGCGAGCATGGCGATGGTGTCCACGATGGAGCTGGCCCTGCCCGCGCTGCTGGAGTCGCGGGAGCTGGCCGTCGGCTGGGTCGGGCCGCTGCTGACGGTGTTCTGGGTGACCAGCGTGATCGGCGCCTACGTCTACGGCAGGCGCTCGTGGCCGGGGACCGCGCGCGGGCACAGCCTGGTCTGCCTGCTGGCGACGATTGCGGCGGTGGCCGCGGTCGCCCTGCTGCCGACGGTGATCGGGATGGGCGTCGCGCTCGCCATCGGCGGGCTGTTCCAGGCGTGCGTGCTGATCACCCGCAACCTGTCGCTGCGCGACCGGCTGCCCGAGGCCGCGCACACCGCGGGGTACTCGATCATGTACGCCACGACCGGCGTCGGCTACGGCATCACCGCGGCGACCACGGCGACCGTCATGGCCACCACGACGCCCGCCGCGGCGATCCTCGGCGGCGGCGTGATCGTGCTGATCCTGGTGCTGGCCAGCGCGCTGGCCGAGCGCCGCCAGGCCGCCGCCGCCCAGGAAGCCGCCTGATGCACCCGCTGCGGCCGATCCGGGCCGAGGAGTTCGAGACCTGGGCGCGCACGATCGCCTTCACCTACGGCGAGGAGCGCCGCGACTGCGAGCTCGCCCTGGAGCGGGCGGCCATCGAGCTGGACCGCACGCTGGCCGCCTTCGACGCCGACCGGATCGTCGGCGGCGCGGCGATCTTCTCCCGGGTCATGGCGGTGCCCGGCGCCGCGCTGCCGATCGCGCGCGTGTCCTGGGTCGGGGTCTCCCCCACGCACCGCAGGCGGGGCATCCTCACCGCGATGATGCGCCGCCAGCTCACCGAGCTGCACGAGACGGGCGGCGAGGCGGTGGCCGCCCTCAACGCCGCCGACGGGGGCATCTACGGCCGCTTCGGCTACGGCATGGGCACCCGCGAGGCCCGCTTCGAGGGCGACACCCGCGCGATGGGCTTCCGCCCGGGCGTCCCCACGGGCGGCCAGGTCCTCCTGCTCCCCCGCGCCGAGGCCCGCCCGCTGATCGAGGCCGTCTACGCCGAGGTCTGGCCCACCCGGATCGGCTGGCGAGCCCGCACCCCGGTCTGGTGGGAAGACCTCCTCCACGACGACGACCACATGCGCGGCTCCGCGACCGCCCTGCGGTTCGCCGTCCACCACACCGAGGACAAGCCCACCGGCTACGCCCTGTTCCGCCTCGGCGGCGGCGCCATCCACGTCCTCGAACTGGCCGCGTCCACACCCACCGCCTACGCCACCCTCTGGCGCTTCCTTATCGACATCGACGGCCACCCCACCCTCCACGCCACCGGCTCCCCCGACGAACCCCTCCCCCACCTCCTCGCCAACCCCCGCTCCCTCCACACCACCACCACCGACGACATATGGGTCCGCCTGGTAGACATCGACCGCGCCCTATCCGCCCGCCGCTACGCGACGCCACTCGATGTCATCCTTGAGGTGGAAGACACCTTCTGCCCGTGGAACACCGGCCGCTACCACCTCACCGCCGACCCCACCGGCGCGACCTGCGAACGAACCCCCTCCACCCCCGCCCTCCGCCTCACCGCCGCCGACTTGGCCGCGACCTACATGGGCGACACCACCTTCGCCGTCCTGGCCGCCACGGGCCGGGTGGAGGAGATGCGCCCAGGCGCCATCGCCACCTGCACAAACGCTTTCCGCGCACCAGCCGGGTGACATGGCCACGTAGAGTGATACGGGTCGGTACCGCCGCACGGCTGTTACCGACTTCCTGGACGAGTCCTCCAACAACTCGGCAGAACCGCATCGCTATTCAGGCATAGCGGCCGCCCTTACACTTCACGACTCCGCGGCGATTCCCTCGCCCTGTGCACGGCCGCGGGGGACTTGTCGCCCGCGGCCGTGGTCTGTGTAGGTGGTGCCGGTCAGCCCAACGTCGGGCTGGTGTGGTCCGGCTGTGGGTTAGAGGAACTTGTGCGAGGCGTTCTCGTGGTCGAGCGGGCCCAGGCCTCCGTCCAGTCCGTCGAGGGGTGCGAAGGTGATCGAGGTGCCGCCGTAGTTGCTGTTGTAGTAGAGGCGGACGGAGCGGTTGCTGTAGTTGTAGCCCGATAGCGCGTTGTTCTTCACGCACTCCCCCTTGCCTTCCCCGTCGCCCTTGAACTCGTAGCAACTGGGCTGGGTGGTCCCGTAGTTGGGGATCGAGGTGTTGAAGTCCGACACCGAGCCGGTGAAGTCGAAGCCGTGGAACAGGCAGAACTCGCCCGGCTCGCAGACCCCGTTGCGCGCCACCGCAGCCACCCCCACCTCATCCGCCGAGGCGGCCTGCGGAACCGTGAGCACACCGGCCACGGCCAACGCGACAGCGGCCAGGCTTTTGATCATTCGTATCCCGAACATTTCCCCCATCGCCTTTGAAACAGGTGGACGAATCCAACCGGAATGAACAGCGTATCCAACGAAAGAGATCAGTTGGGCAATTTCACCCGGTCGGTTGAGACGATTGTCGGGGCGCGGCGGGACGGACGTGGACCAGCCAGCGATCAAGCCACCGGCGGGAGGTCGTACCCTCTTCGCCATGGCTGCTCATGATCAAGACGACGTGGACGACACCTCGCTCTCCCCTCTTGGGGAGTTCGGGCGCAACGTCGAGTACGCGCTCGATCTGGTCCGAGGGGGCCGCTACCTGGAGCGGTTGAAGGTGGGCGCCTTCGACGTGACCGACCTCTACCGCGCGGCGTGGATGCAGGCGGTGGCGGCGCTCGACCACTGGGTGCACCGCGAGGTGTACGCGCGGGCGGTGGGCTTCGCCATGAACCCCTCGGTCCCGCGACCGGACAGGTGGTCCAAGATCGCGGTGCCGATGAGCACCCTCGAGGCGGTCATGCAGAACAAGGCCGACTTGGCCGAGCAGTTCACCGACATCCTGCGCGACCAGTTCGGGCACCTGTCATTCCAGAACCCGGCCAACATCAAACAAGCCTTCGCGTATGTCTGCAGCACGCCCCTGTGGCCGGCCGTGGCCAAGGAGATGGGCCAGGGCGCAACTGCGACCTCGGTGCAGGAGCGCCTCAAGGAGATCGTCTGGCGGCGCAATCGCATTGCCCACGAGACCGACATCGACGCCAGCACCGGTGCGCGCAGGCCCATCACCGATGCCGACGTGACCGACGCCCTCGAATGGATTCAGCAGCTGGCGACTGCGATCCACGCGGTCATCGGCCCTCCGCCGCCGGTGCCGAGTCCTTCTCCTGCTACCAAACGGAAGTGGGACAGGAAGGACATCGACGACGCGCTCACCGGGCCCGCCGCTGAGGTGGTCGAGGCGCTTCTGGCCCACGCCGATGCCCACGGGGCCCAGTTCAAGGGCGGCACCAGCGCCGAGCCGAATGGCGCCCTGCACTACGTCATCGCAGGCAAGCGCCGTTCACTGTGGTCGATCTGGTTCACCGGGGGCCGCCCGTCCATCGTCCTCAGCCTCGCCTCACTGACCTGGGCCGACCCCGCCCTCTCCTTGGCCGTCGTGCAGGCGCTGCGCACCCACCCGGCACTGGACGCCGCCCTCCTCCACGACGACGACACGATCATCCAGAAGTATCCCGCGATCGACCTCAACACCGTTGCCTTGGCCGACAACGCAACCACCCACCTGATCAGCGCGCTGGACGCCGCCCTCGCCTACAAGTCCGAGACTCCCACCGAAGCCGACGCCCAGCACGACTGAGCCGGACGCGGAAAGGTTCCGTGCTGGGGAAACACCTGCACTCCACCAGGTTCACGACCACCGCACCCGGCCGGGGCCGATGAACGCGGCGCTGACCACCAGTCCGTAGCGCACGATCCGCACCCGATCGACGCGCCATCGTCACCGAAACTGTCCCACCGGACGGGCTTCGCCTGGTGCGCGGCTCGTTGAAGTGCTCGGCACCGCGCAACTGGCCCGCTTGGACCAGGTTCGTCGGTGCGTGGATGTTGGCGGTGTCGTGCGTCGGCGTCGTTCGACGGATCGGTGCGGGGTTTGCTGTCCTGCTTCGCCAGCCCGGGCAGCAACGAGGGCCGGGCGCGGATCACCTGGCGGCTCCAGGACGGCGGCCAGGACAGCAGCGTCGTGGACGTCCACCTGACCGGCACCGCCCTGTCGACGGCCAAACTCGCGGGCGCGGTGCGAGGGCCGCTTCGCAGGCGAGGGCTTCCGGGCCAGCGTCTCCGTCGACATCGTCAACGGCGCCGTCGACTGCTTCTCCCCCGGGGGCGCGACCGAGGCCACTTTCGACGGCACATTCACCATCGAGTGACGACTTCCGCTGCGGGATGTCGGATGCGAGGAAGTGCCGGGAGCTGACGCAGCGCATGGTGGACAACATCAGCGACGCGCCGGAGGACGGCGGTGGGCCGGGCTGGAACAAGCAGGAGGCGGTGGCCGCCTACCGGAAGCTCCAGGAAGTCGTCGACGCCGCCCTGACCAAGATGCACCTGTGAAAGAGGTCTGACACATGACCGGCTTCGAAGCGCAGAACACCGCAGGCGTCTCCGCCACGAAACTGGACGACTTCCCGCTGCACCTCCCCGTCAACCTGTGCGGCAAGGTCATCAACATCGCCAGCATGCTCAACCCCGGCGAAGGCCAGGACTGCCTGCCCAGCGGCGGCGGCGGGCCGGACTACGACCCGCAGCAACTCGCCCAGGACCGGCAGGCGCTCGGCGCCGAGCTGGGCATCTCCTGACCGCACCCCACGCGGTGCCGATCCTGCTGCGCCCCCAGAGATCTGGAGGCGCAGCGGGGTTTACTCGCGGAGGCCGATCACGTCGACCGGGCGGCCGCGGAGGGCGGTTCGGGTGGGGATGGTGATGGACAGCAGGGCCAGCGCGGCGGCTGATCCGATGATCGCCAGGTAGACGGCGATCGGTCCGGTGGGGACGGGGTTGCCTGCCAGGGCGAGGCCGAGGAAGGCCAGGGGCAGCACCGGGATGAGGGTGCCGATCAGCACCGCGATCGCCGCCACCACGACCGCCTCCGTTCGCATCATCCGACGGACCTGGCGTCGGGTGCCGCCGATGAGCCGCAGGAGGGCGAACTCGCGGGCGCGCTGGGCGGTGGTCATCACCAGCGTGTTGGCCACGGAGATGACGATGTAGCCGAGGATCACGCCGAAGGCGACCAGGTTGACCCAGAACTGCTGCTGCTGGGCGGTGTCGCCCGCCGCGGTCATCGCCGCCCGGTCCCCCACCACGACGCCGGGGTAGCGGTCGGTGAGGGTGACCAGGACGGCCGGGTCGGCGTCGGGGTGGAGGCGGACGAAGACGGAGGTGTCGACCTTGTCCGTCGTGTGGGAGCGGGCCAGGTCGGCGGGGAGGATGACGTCGCCGAAGGCCAGGTCGTGGGTGTAGGTGGCGACCAGGCGCAGGCGGGTCTCGGTGCCGTCGCCGAGGTAGAGCGGCACCTCGTCGCCGATGGCCTTGTCGAGGCGGCTCGCCTCGGGCTCGCTCAGGGCCACGGTGTTGCCGGTGAGCGCGGTGAGGTCGCCGGTGATGTCGCCGAGGTTGAGGGTGCCCGCGACCTGGTCGACGCCCATCGCCGCGCCGGTCTGCACCTCGACCGGTTGCGTGCCGTCCGCGGTGATGACGCTGGTCCGGACCACCGCGGTGGCCGACGCGACCCCGGGCAGCCCCCGGACGGCGTCGGCGACCTCCGGGGGCAGGACGCCGGTGCGGCTGGTGATGACGTGATCGGCGACGGTGGCCAGGTCGGTCTGGCGCTCAGTGGCATCGGCGGTGGTCGACTGGCTGAAGAACTGCACGATGGCGAACCCGACTGCCAGCATCAGCGGGGTGGTGGCGGCGGCCAGCCGCCGGGTGTTGGCCACGCTGCTCGCCGCCGCGAGGTGCCCCGCGACCGGGGAGAACCGGCTGAGCGGGCGGGCGACCCAGCGCACGGCGCGGCCGACGACCAGCGGCCCGAGCACGGCCAGCCCGATGACGATCAGCAGCGCCGACATGCCTGCCATGGCGCTGCCGATCGGGCCGTGCAGGGCCAGCGGCAGGGTCGCCACCCCGACGCCCCCGACCAGGAACAACGCGCCGACGGCCCGCCGCACCGGCCCCAGCCCGCGGGGTTCGACGGCGGCCTCGCCGAGCGCGGCGACGGGCGGGATGCGCGCAGGTCCGCGCGCGGCGGCCCATGCCGCGAGCCGGGCCGCGCCGACGCCGAGCAGGGCGGCGGCGATGGCAGGCAGCGGGCCGAGGGCCAGCGGGAAGTCGGCGGGCAGCAGCCCGATCGCGGCGAAGGCGTCGCGCAGCCAGCCCGCCACGGCCAGCCCGGCCACCCCGCCGAGCCCACCCGCCACCGCGGCGACCAGCGTCGTCTCCGCACCGATCAGCGCCCTGACCTGGCGCGGGGTGGCGGCGATGGCGCGCAGCAGCGCGAACTCGCGCCGCCGCTGCGCGACCGACAGGGCCAGCGTGCTGCTCACCACGAAGACCATCACCAGCAGCGCGACCCCGGCGAACGAGCCCGCGATCGCCAGCAGCAGCGTCCGGGCCTGGCCGACGTCGGTGAACTCCAGCATGCTGCGGTCCGCGCCGGTCGCCACCTCGACCCCGGTGCCCGCCAGCTCCCGCTCTAGCCGCTCGGCGAGGGCGTCGGCGTCGACGCCATCAGCGGCGAGGACTCCGACGGCGTGGACCTGGCCCGGCCGGTCGAACAGCACCTGGGCGCGGTCCCGGCTGAAGAAGACGGCGGACTGGCGAGCCAGCGACGGCGCCGACACCAGGCCGACGACCGGGTACTCGCGCACGTCCAGCGCGGTCTCCACGCGCAGCGCGCCGCCCACCGCCACGCCCGCGCGATCGGCTAGGTCGACATCGAGCACCACCTGGTCGGCGCTGGCTGGGGCGGTCCCGGTGGTCAGGGTGAAGGGCGCGAGCACGGCCGAGTCCCAGGCGTGCCCGCGGACGGGGATGCCGGTGACCGGGCCGTCAGCGCCGAACACGCCGACGGCGAAGTCGACCTCGCCCACCGCTGCGCGAACGCCGGGGACGGCCGCCACCCGGTCGACGAGCCCGGCGTCGACGGTCGGCCGCTCGGTGACCTGCTGGACGGCCAGCACGTCCGCGCCGGGCGGCCGGACGCTGCGCTCGGCCCCGACGACGGCCGCGGCCGCCGCGTAGCGCTCGGTGGGCACCCCGGAGCGCAGGCCGGACTCGATGAGCACGCCGCACGCGCCGACCAGGGCCGTGCCGCACAGCACGGCCAGGAACGCGCCGATGAACCCGCTCAGCCGGGTCCGCACGGTCTGCCAGGACAGGGCGAGCACGGTCACCACTCCCCGAGGTGGGTCATGCGCTCGGCCACGGTCTCCGGCGTCGGCCGGGCCAGCGACCCGGCGAGCCTGCCGTCGGCCAGGAACAGCACGCTGTGGGCGTAGGAGGCCGCCACCGGGTCGTGGGTGACCATCAGCACGGTCTGCCCGGTGGTGTCGACCAGCTCGCGCAGCAGTTCGAGGACCTGCCTGCCGGTGCGGGTGTCCAGGGCGCCGGTCGGCTCGTCGGCCAGCACCACGTCGGGGCGGGTGACCAGGGCGCGGGCGATGGCCACCCGCTGCTGCTGGCCGCCGGACAGCTCGGCGGGCCGGTGCCGCAGCCGGTCGGCGATGCCCACCCGGTGGGCGACCTCGCGCAGCCAGGCCGGGTCGGCGGCGCGCCCGGCCAGCCGCAGCGGCAGGGTGATGTTCTGCTCGACGTCGAGGGCGTTGAGCAGGTTGTACGCCTGGAAGATGAAGCCGACCCGGTCGCGGCGCAGCGCGGTGAGCGCCTTCTCGCCCATGCCGGTCAGGTCGGTGCCGCCGAGCACGACGCGGCCCGACGTCGGCTTGTCCAGCCCGGCGGCGCAGTGCAGGAAGGTGCTCTTGCCCGAGCCGGACGGCCCCATCACCGCCGTGAAGCTGCCCGCGGGCAGCCCGACGGTCACCCCGTCGAGCGCGGTCACCGCTCCCCCGCCCCGGCCGTACACCTTCCGCACCTCGTGGAGCCCGAGTGCGTGCTTCGTCGCCACCGCCTGCATCCCCTTGCCCTTCCCCCGTTGTCTGGTGTGGACGACGCTAGGCGCGCGGCGGGGCGGTTTCGATCCCCCGGGAACCCGGACCCGGGGTGGTGCTGGCACCACCATCGCGGTCGGGCGGGCCCGATGGCGCACAATCGCGGCATGGATCGGGCTCTGGTGTCGCGCGTGTGGGCGGGGGTCCGCTACCTGGCGGCCGGGTGGGTCACCGCCGCCCTGGCGCTCGCCGCCGTGCTGGTCACCGTGCTGGTGGCGGCGCTGTGCGGGCTGTTCGGCCTCGGGATCCCCGCCGTGCCCGAGGTGGCGCGGCGCACCCGCGCGCTGGCCGAGCGCGAGCGGCAGCGGGCGGGCGCGCTGCTCGGCACGGCGATCCCGAGCCCGTACCGCCCGCTGGACGGGCCGGTGGGCCAGCAGGTCAGGACGGTGGTGGCCGACCCGGCGACCTGGCGGGACCTGGCGTGGGCGGCGCTGCACGGGGTGGCGGGCCTGTTCGGGGGCGCGCTCGCGGTCGGGCTGCCGCTGGCCGCGGTGAACCAGGCCGCGATCCCGCTGTACTGGTGGGCGGTGCCCGGGGGCGCGCCGAGCGGGTTCGACTACCAGGTGACGTCGTGGCCGCTGGCCGGGGTGGCCGTGCTCGCCGCGGTGGCGTACGCGGGGCTGGCGCTGCTGCTGCCCGCGGCCGCGCGGGCGCAGGCGCGGCTGGCCCGGTGGCTGCTGCGGCCGACCGACGGCGCCGCCCTGTCCGACCGGGTGGCCGAGCTGACCGCGACCCGGGCCGCCGCGCTGGACGCGCACGGCGCCGAGCTGCGCCGGATCGAGCGCGACCTGCACGACGGCACCCAGGCCAGGATCGCGGCGGTGGTCATGCAGCTGGGCCTGGCCGACCACCTGCGCGCCCAGGACCCGGACCAGGCGTTCGCCCTGGTCCGCAAGGCGCAGGAGACGGCGGAGTCGGCGCTGGCCGAGCTGCGCGACGTGGTGCGCAGCATCTACCCGCCGGTGCTGTCCGACCGCGGCCTGGACGGCGCCGTCACCGCGCTGGCCGCGCGCTGCCCCATCCCGTGCCTGCTCGACCTCGCCCACGTCGGGCGGCGGCCGGCCGCGGTGGAGGCGGCGGCATACTTCATCATCGCGGAGTCGCTGGCCAACGCCACCAAGCACTCGTCGGCCGGGCAGATCGCGGTCGCGCTGCACACCCGGGAGGATGCGTTGCTGATCAGGGTGGCCGACGACGGCCGCGGCGGCGCCGACGAGGCGCTGGGCAGCGGCCTGGCGGGCATCCGCCGCCGGGTCGAGGCCCTCGACGGCCGGTTCGAGCTGAACAGCCCGCCCGGCGGCCCCACCGAGCTGCGCGCGGAGCTGCCGTGCGGGTCGTGATCGCCGAGGACGACGCCCTCCTGCGCGAGGGGCTCGTCCTGCTGCTGGACACCGCGGGCATCGAGGTGGCCGCCGCCGTGGACAACGCCACCGACTTCCTCACCGCCGTCGACGCCGAACGCCCCGACGCGGTGGTCGTCGACGTCCGCCTCCCCCCGACCTTCACCGACGACGGCCTCCGCGCCGCCGTCCAGGCCCGCAAGACCCACCCGGGCCTGCCCGTCCTGGTCCTGTCCGCGTTCGTGGAGGAGGACTACGCCGCCGAACTCCTCGCCGACGGCGCAGGCGCGGTCGGCTACCTCCTCAAGGAGCGCGTCGGCCGCGTCGACCGCTTCCTCGACGCCCTGCGCCGCGTGGCCGAGGGCGGCACCGCGATGGACCCGGAGGTCATCACCCAACTCCTGGTCCGCCACCGCGACCCGCTGGCATCGCTGACCGCGCGCGAGCGGGAGGTGCTGGCGCTGATGGCCGAAGGCCACGCCAACGGCGGCATCGCGCAGCGGCTGGTGGTGAGCGAGGGCGCGGTGGCCAAGCACATCCGCAACATCTTCGCCAAGCTGAACCTGGCGGGGGATGAGGTGGGCCACCGACGGGTGCTGGCGGTCCTGGCGTACCTCAACGCGGGTTAGGGAGGCCCTGGTGTCGCGTGCGGAAGCCATCGCCGCCTTGAAGGAACTCGCAACAAGCCCGAACTACCGCGACCGCGCCGACGCGGGCCGCGCCCTCTCAATCTTCGCCGACCTGCCCGCCGCCATCATCCCGGACAGGCGTTGCCTCTTCGCCACCGGCTGATCTCGTCTTCGACACCGGAGCGCTGCCGGGGGCGATCACAGCTCGGTCGCCGCGCCACCGCACCCTTGCCGCACCGGGTTGCGACCGTGGCGCAGTGGTCTAGTCCACTGTCACTGCGCAGGCGGAAGCTGTCCGACTGCACTTCAGTGGCGAAGAAGACAAGCTGGACATTCGTGGAGGAAAGCCGACTGCAGACGCCCTTGTGTTGCACCAATCGGTCCACTGCGGGGTTTCCACGCGCCATTGGATGTTCCGATCTGCCCCTCGTGGAAGTCGGTCAGGCTAATCTGGCGGGGCGGTCTGGGGGGATCTGCGGACGACCTGGAACTTTGGTTGCGCAGCGCGGTGGTGTAGGTGCTCCCGGCCGCTGCACTAAGGGGCGGATATGGTTGAAGTTCGCGTGCTCGGACCGATTGAAGCGTGGAGCGGCAGTGGTCGGGTAGACCTCGGGCACGCTCGGCAGCAGTGCGTTCTGGCGGCGATGCTGGTCGATGCGAACCGCTGGGTCAGCGCCGAGCAGCTCATGCTGCGGGTGTGGGGAGAGCAACTCCCCCACTGCGGCAAGCAGACCCTCTACTCCTACCTCTCCCGGCTGCGGCACGCCCTATCCGATGTTGATATGACGATCACACGTCGCGTCGGCGGATGGGTTCTGTCCGCCGACATCGACTCGGTAGACCTGCATTTGTTTCGCAAACTGCTCGCCCGCTCGCGTGCGACCGAGGAACCCGCTGCGGCGCTGGCGGCTCTGGAGAAGGCGCTGGATCTCTGGAACGGCGAGGCATTCACCGGATTGGCCACGGAATGGCTCGACGGCGTGCGAAATCACTTGACCAGCGAGCGATTCTCGGCCGAACTCGACCGGATCGACCTGCTCCTGGCCGTGGGCAGGCACGCGGAAGCGGTTCCGGAGCTGGAGCGCCGGACGCGGGAGCACCCGCTGGACGAGCGGATCGCCGGGCAGTACATGCTCGCCCTGGTGCGCAACGGCAGGCAATCCGACGCGCTGGAGCACTTCCAACGCACCCGGAAGCTGCTGGCCGCAGACCTCGGCACGGACCCCAGCCAACCGCTGTGCGAGCTGCACCAGCGGATCCTGGTCGCAGACCCCGGCCTCGCCCCCGTCCAAGCACCGGCGCGAGCGTCCGTGCCGTGCCGTCTGCCACCGCCGCCCAGGCACTTCGTCGGGCGCGCCCAGGAGTTGCACAGCCTCACCGAGTCGATGGAGACCGCGGCAGGTGACGGCAGCGTCCCGATCACGGTGATCACCGGGACGGGTGGTGTCGGCAAGACCTGGCTGGCGTTGCACTGGGCGCATTGCCACCAAGACCGGTTCCCGGACGGCATGCTGCACGTGAACCTGCGCGGGTTCGCCCGCGACGCGGAGCCCACCCCGGCGTCCACTGCGGTCCGCGCCTTCCTCGATGCGCTCGGGGTCGCCGCACAGGGGATACCCGATGACCTGGACGCCCAGGTCAACCTCTACCGCGATCTGGTGGCGGGGAAGCGGATGCTGATCCTGATGGACAACGCCGCCGACACCGACCACGTCGTGCCGCTCCTGCCCGGCAGCTCAGCCTGCATGGTTCTCATCACCAGCCGCCGCAGGCTGACCGGTCTGGCCACCACGCACGGTGCCCTGCTGCTCGACCTGGATGTGCTGGACGAGGACGAGGCCCTCCAGTTGTTGGAAGGCCGCGTCGGGTCGGGCCGCGTCGCGGCGGAACCCGAGGCCACAGCCGAGGTCCTGACCGCGTGCGGAGGTCTCCCGCTGGCCATCGGCATCGTCGCGGCGCGGGCCAACGCATCCCCCAGCTTCCCGCTGGCCGTGCTGGCCGAGGAACTGCGCGACCAGGCGAACCGGTTGGACGCCCTCGACGCGGGTGAGCTGAGCACCAACCTGCGGGCCGTGCTGTCGTCGTCCTGCGCGGCGCTGAGCGACGAGGCCGCATTCGTGTTCGCAGGTCTGGCCTTGGCGCCTGGGCCGGACATCGGCTTTCCCGCGGCCATGCGGCTTCTCGACCGACCCGCTGCCCAACTCCGAGTCCTGCTGCGGGAACTGGAGCACGCGCATCTGCTGCAGCAGCACGCACCCGGGCGCTACCGCATGCACGACCTCGTGCGGCTCTACGCCGCTGAGCGGGCGCAGCACGACTGGACGGCGGATGACCAGGATGCGGGGCTGCGTCGCCTGGTCGAGTTCCTCCTCCGCACGACCTATGCGGCTGAATCGCTCGTGGATCCCTTCCGTCCCTGGTTCACGCTGCCGGAGCCCGATCCGGGGTACGTGCCGCACTGCATGACCACCGCGGCGGAGGCCAGGGAGTGGTTCCGCACCGAGTACGCCAACCTGCTGGCCGCGCACGCCTCGGCGGTCGAGCGGGCCTGGCACTCCTCGGTCTGGGGACTGACGTGGTCCCTGGGCACCTCGCACCGCTGGCGCGGCAACCACCACGAGATGGTCGGGGTGTGGGAAGCCGGGAAGCACGCCGCGGACCAACAGGGCGATCCGGCCACCCGCGCCGCCGCACGGCGGCTCCTCGGCGCCGCCTGCGGTCGCGTCCGCCGCTTCGCCGATGGCGCGGCCTACCTGACCGAAGCCTTGGCAATCGCCAAGAGCATCGGCGACCTCGCCGAACAAGCCCACGCCCACCGCGCGCTGGCCGTGATCCTGGCGAAGATGGGCGACAACCGCCGGGCCCTGCGCCACTGCACGCGAGCCCTCGCCCTCTACCGCACGCTGGGCGAACCCGTGTGGGAGGCCGACGCCCTCAACGGCGTGGGCTGGTACCACGCGCAACTGGGCGACTACGCCCCCGCCCGCACCTACTGCGAGGCCGCCCTCCCCTTGGCGCGCGCCCACTCCTTCCACGATCTGGAGGCAGCCACGCTGGACAGCTTGGCCTACATCGCCCAGCACACCGGCCGCCTCCGAGACGCCCTGCGCCACTACTGCCAGGGCCGAGCCCTGTTCCGCCAGCTCGACAACTCCTACCAGGAGGCGAACACCCTCGACCGCCTCGCCCACCTCCACCACGCCCTCGGCCAGCACGACCAGGCCGTGGCCGCATGGACCCAAGCCCTGCACCTGTTCCAAGCCCACAGCAGAACCGCCGAGGCCGCCTCCGTGCAATCCCACCTGGCTCAGATCGCAGACGTCTCCGGGGAAGTCCCTTCGGTCGACTGTGGAACACCACCGCGCTGAGGAACGGCGAGCTACCACGAGGTCGACCGCCTCGCCTAACAGGCGAAGCGGTCGACTCGGTCCCGCTGCGGTCATCGCTGTCAGCTGGCCAGCCGGCGGGTCGCCAGGCCCGCTTCGATCAGGTTCCCCAGCGCCCGGGACAGGCCTGCCGCGAACAGGCCGAGGGTGGCGGCGAGCTCGCCCGACTCGGCCCGGGGCTCGCGCAGCAACCGCAGGTAGACCGTGCCTTCGGTGGCGCCGAGGCCGATCGGCTCGAGAAATCCGGGGTCGATCTCGTCCATCGGCCGACTATGGGTGGCCACCTCTGGCCAGTGGCTGGCTCTGACCCTGCAGCTGGCGGCCAGCGGCGGCTACCGCTTCGCCGCGACCGGCCTGCCCGCCGGGCTGGGCATCAACCCGTCCACCGGCCTGATCAGCGGCACCCCGACGACGTGGGCGAACTACCACCCGCGCGTCACGGTCACCGACAGCTCGGGGGCGAGCGTGAGCCAATCGTTCTACTGGTTCATCTTCCGCTACTGATCAGCGGCGGTTGATCCAGCGGTGGCACCGGGCCCGGGCGGAAGCGCGACATGCTCTCCGCCCGGGTCCGGCCGCCGCTCAGAGGTCGACCGGTTCGGCGGCGAAGCGGGCCGTGCGCGGGTCGCGTTCGTCGCCGCGGCGCTGGGTCAGGGAGCCGTACAGCTCCGGGCGGCGGCCCGCGAGCCAGCGGCGGCCGGTGGACAGCGGGACGAGCCCGAGGTCGAGGTCGGCGAGGACCAGGTCGTCGGCGGCCGCCCACGTCTCGGCGAGGATGCGGCCGTAGGGGTCGAGCACCATGGCGTTGCCGGTGCGCACCTCGTCGTCATCGCGGCCGACGCCGTTGCTGAAGAGCACGAACATGCCGTTGTCGTGGGCGCGCGCGGGCAGCCACCGCATCAGCCACCCGCGGCCGTTGGGTCCGCGGAACTCGCGCTCGATCGCCTCGGGGTCGGTGTGCCGGTTGTCCCAGCAGGCCAGGGGGATCGGGCGCATGCCGTGCGGGCTGCGGGAAGCGGTGCCGCCGGTCTGGTGCGGGGCGACCAGCACCGCGGCGCCTGCCAGGGCGCAGGCGCGGACGTTCTCGACGAGGTTGTTGTCGTAGCAGATCAGGATCGCCATCCGGATCCCCCACGGCGTGTCGAACACCGTGTAGCGGTCGCCGCTGCTGATCGCCTCGTGCTCGAAGGCGTGCAGCTTGCGGTGCACGTGCAGCGCCCCGTCGGGCAGGCATAGCGCGTAGGAGTTGAACAGCGCGCCGTCGGCGCTCTCCAGGAACCCCGCGCCGACACCGATGCCGAGCCGCTGGGCCAGCTCGCGCACCGCGCTCACCGACGGCCCGTCCACCGGTTCGGCCAGCGCGCCCAGCGCCTGCGGGCTGTGCCTGCGCAGATGCCAGTACCCCGTCACGCACATCTCCGGGCACACCACCAGCTGCGCACCCGCCGCCGCGGCCTGGGCCGCGAAGTGCTCGACCCGTCCCAGGTTGTACTGCTTGTCGTCGGCGCGGTGCTCGAACTGCACCGTCGCCACCCGCACCTCGTCCGCCACGCCCACCATCTCAGCCCACCGGCGCACCCCGTGTCCACCGACCTGGCCTCGAAGAACATCGCCCACCACCTCCTCGCCCAGATCGTGGGCACGGCCCGTTGACTGACCACAGTGGAGAGGACTATCACCGGAAAGCGCTTGGCGGGGTGCGCGCCACCCGGCGTCCCTCACAGGAGGGTGTGGCCTCCTCCGCACGAGCGACAACGCGGGTACCGGGGTGGGAACCGGGAACGAATCCCCAGTCGGATTCGCCTCTCGAAGGGATGGGTCATGGGGTTCCCCGGGCGCAGGGCGGTGGTCGTGGCGGGTGCGGTTCTGCTGACCGCTGTGACGGTGGGAGTGGCGCCCGCCGCTGCTCAGCAGTGGTCGGTGGTCACGGGGGAAACCCGCTATCTGCCGGAAACCAGCAACGTCTCCAGCCGGGTCACCTACAGCTGCCCGCAGGCGGGCGACGGGTGGAACTCCGGCGGCGTGATCTACCTGGAGGTCAGGCAGGGGTCGATCGCCGAGATCGGCAGGCTCAACCCGGTCAAGTGCCCCGCCGAGGAGGAGCACGCCACGATCTACCTGGGGGCGGGCGGCCCGGAGTTCAACCGCGACCAGCTCGCCCACGTCCGGGCGGTCATCGGGTTCGGGGAGATCGACCGGGAGCTGGTGGGGGAGAACTGGGAGCTCGTCTCCACCGAGTACACCTCCGAGTGGCGCTCGGTGTGCCTGTACGGGGGCGACGCCCAGTACTGCCCGCAGTAGCGGGTCAATCGGCCGCCACATGGTCGTCGGGCGTCGGGAGGATGCCCGCGCTGCGGAGGCGGTCGCGGGCTGCGGCGATCGCCTCCGGGGTCGTGGCGAACACGCGGCCGTCGGCGTCGAGGCGGTGGATGACGCCGAGGGCTTCCAGCGGTTGGTGGTGTCCGTCGCGGATGCCGGAGACGTGGACGGCGATCCCCCGCCGCTCCAGCTTGTCGATGGTGTCCTTGAGGACCAGCGCGCCGCTGGCGTCGATGGTGGTCACCCGGGACATGCGCAGCACGACCGCGGACACGTCGGCGATGTCGGGCAGCTCCAGCAGGAACCGGTGGGCGGCGGCGAAGAACAGCGGGCCGTCGATGCGGTAGGCGACGATGTGCTCGGCGAGCAGGCGGTGCTCCTCGTCGCTGGTCGCGCCCGGCACGTCCGCGGCGATGCCCACCTGGTCGATGCGGGCCTGGCCCGCGACCGCGCGCAGCGCGAGCGCCCCGGCGACCAGCAGGCCGATGACGATCGCGTAGACCAGGTCGAGGGCGACGGTGGCCAGCGCGGTGAGGACGAGGACGGCGGCGTCGCCGCGGGTCGCGCGGGCCATCGTCCGCAAGCTGCCGACCTCCACCATGCGGATCGCGGTGGCGATGAGGACCCCGGCGAGCGCGGCCAGCGGGATGCGCGAGACCAGCGGCGCGGCGGCGTAGACGATGCAGGCGAGCACCGCGGCGTGGGTGAGCGCCGCCAGCCGCGAGGACGCCCCGGCGCGGACGTTGACCGCGGTGCGCGCGATCGCCCCGGTGGCCGGGACGCCGCCGAACAGGGGCGCGGCGATGTTGGCCAGCCCCTGGCCGAACAGCTCCCGGTCGGGGTCGTGCCGCTGGCCGATGGTCATCCCGTCGGCCACCGACGCCGACAGCAGCGACTCCAGCGCCGCGAGCAGGGCGACGGCCGCCGCGGGCGCGAGCAGCGACGGCAGCGCGGCGACGTCCACGAAGCCCAGCGACGGCGCGGGGAGCCCGGCGGGCAGGTCGCCGATGGGCGCGGCGTCCAGGGAGAACACCGCGGCGGCGACCGCAGCCGCGACCACCGCGACGATCGAGAACGGGACGGCGGGCCGCCACCGGGCGCCGACCAGCATGATCGCGGCGACCGCGGCGGCGAGCCCCAGCGCAATCCAGTTCGGCGAGCCGAAGAACGCGCGCACCGCGTGCCAGGCCGTCTCCAGGACGCGCTCGCCCTCCACCGAGGTGACCCCGAGGGCGGCGGGGACCTGCTGCAACCCGATGACGCACGCGATGCCCAGGGTGAAGCCCTCCACCACCGGCGCGGGGACGTAGCGCATGGCGCGGCCCGCCCGCGCGAGCGCCAGCCCGACCAGCACCACCCCCGCGATCAGCCCGACGGCCAGCACTCCCCCGGCGCCGTGCGCGGCGAAGATGGGCACGAGGATGACGGTCATGGCGCCGGTGGGGCCGGAGACCTGCAGGTTCGACCCGCCGAACACGGCAGCGAGCGCGCCCGCGACGACCGCGGTCGCCAGGCCCGCCTGCGCGCCCAGCCCCGAGGACACCCCGAAGCCCAGGGCCAGCGGCAGCGCCACGATCGCCACGGTCAGCCCGGCCAGCAGGTCGCGGCGGAAGTGCCGCCGCACCGCGGCCCCGTCCGCCCGAGTGGGCAGCAGCGGGCGCAGCCGCGACCAAACGGCCCTCATCGCGTGTCCGAATCGGACTGCAAGGGCGGGCAGGTGGCCACCACGGCGAACCGCTGCTGCTGGGCAAGCACGCAGAACCGGTGCAGCAGGACTCGCACGACACTCCCCGTGGTCAACACCCTCTTGGACGCCTGGCGCAGGCGGCGCCCGAGGGCCTGCCGGGAACCGTACCAGAGCAATTGCAGATATTCGCAATTGCGCTAGACGTGGACTGGTCGCGCGTCAGCCGTCGACTCGGCGGGATGGCGCCCGCAGCACCGCGGTGGCGGCGTCGGCGATCCGATCGGCCAGTTCCCCGGCCGCGATCCTAGGCAGGTGGTGGTCGGCTCCGGTGGCCATGACCAGCGCGAGCACGCAGGCGTGCAGCACGGGGACGTGCGGCTGCGCGCCGGGGGTGCCCGCCAGCGCGCGGAGCAGGCCGGGCAGGGCGATCAGCGGGTCGTGGTCGCTGCGCGCGGTGATGACGACCGGGTCCCGGTCGGCCGGTCCCGTCCAGGGCCAGAGAGCGCCCAGGTCGAGCACGACGTGCGCGTCCACCGCGATGTCCCGCAGGGGGAACACGGCGGCGTCGGCGGGGTTCCACACCGTGATGTCGTGGATGCTGGCGGCCAGCAGCAGCGGGGTGACAACCGGCATGGCGTCCGCGCCCGCGACCACCACGCGGCTGAGGCCCGGGGGATGGCCGAGGCGGGTCAGGGTCGTGAGGGCTTGGGCGACGAGGACGGCAGCGGCCGTGTCGCGCCAGGTGAGGACCGGCACGCCCAGCAGGTCCCGGATCCGCTCGGCGTCTCCGGGGCGCGCACCGGGGAGGAAGACCGCGTCGGACTCGGCAATGCGGGCCCAGAGGTCCTCGCGGAGCGGGCCGCCGAGATCGAGATCGACCACGCGGGCGGCCAGCCCGCCCCAGCGCTCGATCGCCGCCGCGCACCGGTCGGCGGGGAGTTCACCCCCGGCCCCGTCGTCGACCACGACCGCGGCGACCAGCATGCGGTCACCGCCTGCGCCCCGACTGCTGTCCACCGACCGGCTCGTCCGGCGGGCCGGCGTCACCGGCGCCGATCCCGGGGCGCGCAGCCAAGTCCCGCCAACCAGCTCATCGCCCCTCATCCCTGTCGGGCACCAACCCCACCCCTGCACGCTGCATTATGTGCAGAGTTGCAAATTTTTGCAATTATCGGGCATGCGGGACCGCAGCCCCGGACGCCGGTGTCAGCGTCCCCTGGCGGCGGACCCCTTGCGGCCGCGGGCCTGCCCGGCAGGCGCGCGCAGGTCGTCCAGCAGCTCCACTTGGCCCGCCAGCACCCCCGTGAGGATCTGCCGGGCCACCGCCAGCAGCTCCGCCACATCCGGGCTGGTCAACGAGTAGTAGACGGTGGACCCCTCCTTGCGCGTGACCACCAGCCCCGCGCGGCGCAGCACCGCCAACTGCTGCGACAGGTTCGCCGCCTCGACGCCCACCTCCGGCAGCATCTCCGCCACCGCGTGCTCCCGCTGGCTCAGCAGCTCCAGCACCCGAATCCGCGCCGGATGGCCCAGGGTCTTGAAGAACTCCGCCTTGAGCTGGTACAAGGGCCTGCTCATCGGCCCCTCCCATCCGCCCGCATGATTCACTAACTGCCGATATTAGCAACTGGCGCAGGCCGCCAGGCGCTCACCTGGGCGCTGCGGCGGTGAAGCGGCGGCGCAGGGCCAGGGAGACGTAGACCAGGCCGACCAGCACGGGCACCTCGATCAGCGGGCCGACCACGCCTGCGAGGGCCTGGCCGCTGGTGGCGCCGAAGGTTGCGATCGCCACGGCGATCGCGAGTTCGAAGTTGTTGCCCGCGGCGGTGAACGCCAGCGTCGTGGTGCGCCCGTAGCCCAGCCCGAGCGCGCGGCCCAGGGCGAAGGAGCCTGCCCACATCAGCGCGAAGTAGGCCAGCAGGGGGAGCGCGATCCGGGCCACGTCCAGCGGTCGGCTGGTGATCTGGTCGCCTTGCAGCGCGAACAGCACCACGATCGTGAACAGCAGCCCGTGCAGCGCCACCGGGCCGATCCGGGGCAGGAACCGGGTCTCGTACCAGTCACGGCCCCTGGCCCGCTCCCCCAGCGCGCGGGTCAGGTACCCGGCCAGCAGCGGGATGCCGAGGAAGATCAGCACGCTCGTGGCGATCTGCCACCCGGACACCGCCAGGCCTGCGGTCGGCAGGCCGAGCCACCCCGGCAGCACCGCCAGGTAGAACCAGCCCAGCAACCCGAAGGCGACCACCTGGAACACCGAGTTCAGCGCGACCAGCACCGCGGCGGCCTCCCGGTCCCCGCACGCGAGGTCGTTCCAGATGACGACCATCGCGATGCAGCGGGCCAGGCCGACGATGATCAGCCCGGTCCGGTACTCGGGCAGGTCCGGCAGCAGCAGCCACGCCAGGGCGAACATCAGCGCCGGGCCGAGCACCCAGTTCAGCGCCAGCGACGACCACAGCAACCGGCGGTCGCCGGTCACGGTGCCGAGCCGGTCGTAGCGGACCTTGGCCAGCACCGGGTACATCATCACCAGCAGGCCGACCGCGATCGGCAGGGAGATCCCGTCCACCGACACCGCGTTCAGCGCGCCGCCCAGCCCCGGGATCCACCGCCCCGCCAGCAGGCCCGCGACCATCGCCAGCCCGATCCACACCGGCAGGAAGCGGTCCAGCGTCGAGAGCCTGCCGACCACCCCCGCAGCGGTCTCGTCGGTCGTGGTCACGCCGAGGTCCCCGGGGCAGGCTCACCGGGCACCAGCACCGCGGACAGCCGCTCAAGCACCTGCCGCTCCGCCCGGTAGTACACCCACGTCGCCCGCTTCTCGCCCGTCACCAGCCCCGCCTCGCGCAGCACCTTGAGGTGGTGGGAGATCGTCGGGCCGGTCAGCTCGAACGCGCCGGTCAGATCGCACACGCACGCCTCCCCGCCCGCATGCGAGGCGATCAGCGACAGCAAGCGCAGCCGCACCGGGTCGGCCAGCGCCTTGAACGCCCGCGCCAGCTCCCCCGCCTGGTCGACGGTCAACGGCTCGCGGGTCAGGGAGGTCGAGCAGAGCGACTTCGACATGCGTCTAGATTGACAGATATCTAATCGAGCGCGTCAGCCGTCCTCGGCGGCTCGCTGCGCCGCCGCGCGGAAGCGGTCGAGGTAGAGCGGCCAGCCGTCACCGGTGTCGAGGGTGGTGAACGCCTCCCAGCCCTCGCCGTGGCGGTCGAGGTGGCGGTGCTCCAGGACCACGCGGGTGCGCTCGGGGGCCTCGGCGGTGAACTGGATCTCCACCTCGCTGGTGCGGTCGGGATCGGTCTCCACCTGCCACCGCGGGCTGATGTCCCAGCTGATGACCAGCCGGTGCGGCGGCTCGTAGGCGAGCACGCGCGCCCACGCGCACCGGCTCCCGTCGGTCCCCACGTCGTACACGGCGCCGCCGACGCGCGTCTCCAGCACCGTCCGCTCGATCGGGACGGCGAGCAGGTTGTGCTTCCGCGGCTTGACCTCGTTGAACCGCTCGGTGAACACGCGGAAGGCGTGCTCGACGGGGACGTCGACGACGATGTCGGCCCGCACGGCGGTCTTGTCCTGGGGGGTGGTGCTCATGGGGTCGGTGTCCCTTCCGCTGTCGTCGCGGTCGGCCGGTAGGTCCGCTCGGCCACGTCTTTGAACCTGGTGAGGGTCGCGTTCCAGTAGGAGTCGAGCTCCCGGCGCATTTGGTCCAGTCCGTCCGGGCGCATCTCGTAGACACGCATCCGGCCCTGCTGGTGGACGTCGACGAGCCGCGCGTCGAGCAGCACCCGCAGGTGCTGCGACACCGCGGGACGGCTGACCGGCAGCTCACTGGCGATCTCGGTGACCGAGCACGGCCCCCGCGCAACCCGCGCGAACACCCGGCGCCGGGTCGGGTCGGCCAGCGCCTGCCAGGCGTCGACTGTCGACATGATGCGTAAGCTACTACTTACGCTTCCGCCTGTCGAGCGCCCGGCGCGACCGTCACACGACCGTGCCGGGCCGGGCCAGGCGGGCCAGCCGCTGCGGCGTGGGCCAGCGCACCTGCCAGGCCCAGCCGAGCTGCTCGAAGACGCGGATGAGGCGGGCGGAGATGTCGATCTGTCCCCGCAGCACCCCGTGCCGGGCGCTGGTCGGGTCGGCGTGGTGGGAGTTGTGCCACGACTCGCCCATCGACAGGATGGCCAGCGGCCAGAAGTTGGCCGACTTGTCCCGGCTGGCGAACGGCCGCGAGCCGATCATGTGGCAGATCGAGTTGACCGACCAGGTGACGTGGTGCTGGAAGGAGATGCGCGCCAGCCCGGCCCAGACGAACCCGGTCAGCGCGCCCCACCAGGACAGCGTGATGACGCCGCCGAGCACGGCGGGCAGCAGGGCGCTGAGCGCGACCCACAGCGGGAACAGCCGGTCGATGGCCTGGATGTCGCGGTCGCGGGCCAGGTCGGGGGCGAAGCGCTCGACGTTGGTCTTGTCCCGGCCGAACAGCCAGCCCAGGTGGGCGTGCCAGAACCCGCGGGCCAGGGCGACCGGCGAGGTGCCGAACAGCCAGGGCGAGTGCGGGTCGCCCTCGCGGTCGGAGAAGGCGTGGTGGCGGCGGTGGTCGGCGACCCAGCCGATCACCGAGCCCTGGGCGGCGAGCCCGCCCGCGATCGCCAGGGCCGAGCGCAGCCAGCGCTTGGCCTTGAACGAGCCGTGGGTGAAGAGGCGGTGGTAGCCGACGGTCACCCCCAGGGTGGAGATGGTGTAGAAGACCCCGGCCAGCATCAGGTCGACCCACGACATGCCCCACCCCCAGGTGAGCGGCACAGCCGCGGCCAGCGCGGCGAACGGGATGACCAGGAAGGCCCGGATGGTCACCAGCTCGGCGCGGGAGCGCTTGCCGGATAGCACGGGCTTGGGCGCGCTGCGCGGGTGGTCGTCGGCGTGGAGCAGAGAAGTCATATCGCTCGTTCCCGCGGGTGGAAGAGGCCCGCACGGGGTCATTCGGCGGCGGCGGAAGCGCTCGGCGCCGGTGATTCCCGACGATACACGGCTGATCCGCACCCGGCTGATGGACGAATTCGTCCACTGTGGAGGAAATGGCGGGTGTTCGGCCCCACGGGGACGGCATATGGGGTACAGTTCAGGTCTGGGATCACCAGCGACCCGCAATCGGCGGGGGACGGTACCCGGTCTACGCCTGCCGCGCTTGACGGCGGGGGACGGGAGCACCGGCTTGGCGCCGGGCCAACCGCTCACGCACTCCACGGCCGACACGGCCACTGAACTGCCCGCCTCGTGCAGACCCCGGTCCGGGGAAGCCTCGGTGTTCACCCCGAGGCGCGCCGAGCAGGGCACCGCGATCCCGCCCGTCCGCCGCGCCGGGCACGTGACCACGTGACCGGGCGTGGAGCGGCCGCAGCCGAGTTCGCGCGCAGGCGTTCCCACGCGGAGAGCGTGTACGCCGAGCAACGCAGGCGGGCGGCCCGCGCGGTCGCCAACCACGCGCTGTCCGCCGCCGAGCGGATGACGCTGCTGGCGATGCTCGACCTCCCGGCCGCGGATGCCCCCGACCCGCGGGCAACCCCACGACCACCTGCCGCGCACCTGCGCCGCCGAACCGAAGAGGAGCACCCGTGCCGCACGGAAAAGTGAAGTGGTTCAACGGAACCAAGGGCTTCGGCTTCATCACCCCCGCCGAAGGCGGTTCCGACCTGTTCTTCCACCAGACCCACCTCGAAGGACCCAATGCCACCGTCCAGGACGACCAGCCGGTCGAGTACGAGATCGGCGACGGACGCAAAGGCCCCCAGGCCATCGACGTCCGCTGCCGCTGACGTCGACCCCATGACCTTCAGCCACCGCCACCACCCGCCGACGGCGCCCCGCACCGCGGCACCACCGCGTGCCCCGCAGCCCGTCTTCCGGGAAGCGCTGGCTTAGGTCGCGTTCGACACTAAGGCGTCGCGGACGTTGCGTCCGCGACGCCTTGGCCATTCCCGCCGCAACACCTCCGCGGCGATCCGTCCGCCGGACCCGGCGAGCGCGGGAAGGACCAGCCGCCCGCGGACGGTTTCACTCGAACGTGCCAGCCCCACCGACGGCCAGGTACTTCAGCCCGTTGAGCGCGCAGTCGGCGTTCGGGGTGAACCAGGCGACCGGGATCATCTGGTTGCCGGTCATCACCCCGCTGGTGATGGTCAGGGACAACTCGATCCCGCCCTGGGTCGGGTCGGTGTTGAAGACGTAGCTGAACTGGCTGGTCGCCGTGGGCGTCCAGGCGATCGTGCCCGTGCCCGCGACGCGGAGCACCACCGAGCACGGGGTGATGATGGTCGAGGTGACGGCGGCCGTGCCGCTGAAGGCGCCGGACTGCATGGTGTAGCCGGTGGCGGAGACGCAGTTGATGAGGGAGCCGCTGATCGTGGCGGGACTGCCGGTCACCGGGCCCGTGATCGGCGGGACGAAGTCGGTCTGGAGCTGGACCTCGCAGGTCAAGTCACCCGGCGCAGCGGTGGCAGGCGCGGCGGTGAAGACGCCGAGCAGCGCGGTGAGAACGGGCAGGACGAGGACGGCACGCAGACGCATCGGAATGCACCTTCCATCTGGGCCTGGGGAGACCTGGTTGACCGGCAGAGGGCCGGGCGAATCGTGTGCCAGGCAGCGTAGTCCGCGCAATTGTCCGGACATACCGCCTAATGGGGAAGACCACGGAAGCCGCCTGCCGCAGTTTGTGGCTGATTTGTTGGCACAACACAGGATTGACCTTGCCGGAGGCCGGAACGGCTTAGCTGGCAGCCGTTCTGGGGGGCGGCCGGATAGGGTAGGTGACCGACTGGCGCATCAGGACTGACGTCGGAAGGTTCCCACCCATGACCACAGCTGCCGCTCCCCGCGCCGGGCACCGGGAGTGGATCGGGCTCGTCGTGCTCGCGTTGCCGACGTTGCTGATCTCAATGGACATGACGGTGCTCTACCTCGCGGCTCCGCACCTGACCGCCGATCTGCGGCCCAGCGCGACCGAACTGCTCTGGATCATGGACAGCTACGGGTTCGTGGTCGCCGGGGCGCTGGTGCCCGCGGGGGCGCTCGGCGACCGGATCGGCAGGCGGCGGTTGCTGCTGATCGGCGCGGCGTTGTTCGGCGGGGCCTCGGTCCTGGCGGCCTTCGCGTCCGACCCGGCGGCGCTCATCGCGGCCAGGGCGCTGCTGGGGCTGGCGGGCGCCACCCTGATGCCCTCCACCCTGTCGCTGGTCCGGGTGATGTTCCACGACGCGGGGCAGCGGGGGTTCGCCGTTGCGGTGATCATGACCAGCTTCTCGGTCGGCACCACGGCGGGGCCGCTGCTGGGCGGCTGGCTGCTCGGGCACTTCTGGTGGGGCTCGGTGTTCCTGCTCGCCGTCCCGGTGATGGTGCTGCTGCTCGTCGTCGGCCCGCTGCTGCTGCCCGAGTACCGCGCCCCGGAGTCGGGCCGCATCGACCTGGTGAGCGCGGCGCTGTCCCTGGCCGCCGTGCTGCTTGTCGTCTACGGCGTCAAGCAGGCCGCCACCGACCGGGTGAATACCGCGGCGGTCGCCGCCGCCCTGCTCGGGTTGGCGCTCGGAGCGCTGTTCGTGCGCAGGCAGCGCAAGCTGGACGATCCGCTGCTGGACCTCGCGCTGCTGCGCGACCGGGTGATCAACACCTCGCTGGCCACCTACCTGCTCGGCCTGTTCGCGATGGGCGGCACCCAGCTGTTCATCACCCTGTACCTGCAGGAGGTGCTGGGCCTGTCGCCCGGGATCGCGGGCGCCTGGATGGTCCCCGCCTCCGTCGGCACGATCGTGGGCTCGCTGGTGGCCCCGGCGCTGGCCCGCCGCCTGCGGCCCGCGGCGGTGATCGCGGGGAGCCTGGTGCTGGCCGCGGTCGGCTTCGCCGTGCTCAGCCGGGTCGGCGTGGACGACTTGGCCGTGCTGATGGTCGGCTACGTGCTGGTGGCACTCGGGCTCAGCCCGATGATCGCGCTGTGCACGGACCTGGTGGTCAGCACCGCGCCCGCGCAGCGCGCCGGAGCGGCGTCGGCGCTGTCGGAGACCAGCGGGGAGCTCGGGGTCGCCCTCGGCGTCGCCCTCCTGGGCAGCCTCGGCACGGCCGTCTACCGCGCCCAGGTCGCCGACGGGGTCCCGGAGGGCGTCGACCCGGCCGCGGTGGCCACCCCCGGCGGCATCCGGGACGCCGCGGGCGCGCTGCTCGGCGACACGGGCGCCCAACTGCTGTCTGCGGCGGGCGAGGCGCTCACCAGCGGCCTGGCCGCGACGGCGGCCGTGGCCAGCGGAATCGTGGTGATCGGGGTGTTGCTCTCGCTGCGCCTGCGGGGGGTGCCGCGGACCGGGGAGCGCACGTGATCCGCGCTCAGCCGGTCAACGCGCCGCTGGCGAACCCGGTCGGCGTAGCAGCCGGTCGTGGGGCCGCGGTGCGCCTTCCACAGTGGACCCTTACGCGCAGCGCTGCGGTTTACCAGTGGTCGAGGTGGAGGGTGGTGTTCAGGGGCGGGCGGGGGGCTGGCTGGAAGTCGGTCCCGAGGTGGTAGGCGGTGGGGATGAGGGCGCCTTGGTGGGTGCCTTCGGGGATGCCGAGGAGGGTGGCGACCTCCTTCTCGTGGCGGAGGTGGGCGGCGGTCCACGTCGTGCCGAGGCCGCGGGTGCGGGCGGCGAGCATGTAGCTCCACACGGCCGGGAGGAGGGTGCCCCACAGGCCCGCCTGGTTGCCGGTCGGCAGGGGGCCGCCGGTTTCCATGCAGGCCAGCACCAGCACCGGGACCTCGCCGAGGACCTGCGCGAGGTACGCGGCGCTGTCGAGCGAGCGCCGCTGGCTGGGCGTCAGGCCCGTGGACGGGACACCGCCCGACCACTGCTCCGCGAACGCCGAGCGGTAGATGCGGCCGAGTTCGGCGCGGGTGTCCTGGTCGGTGATGACGATCCAGTGGGCCGGGGTGCGGCCCGAGCCGCACGGGGCCTGCTGGGCGATGCGCAGGCACTCCTCGACCAGGGGCAGGGGGACCGGGCGGGTCAGGTCGAGGCGGCGGCGGACCGAGCGGGTGCGGGTCAGCAGCGCGTCCGCGGTCAGGGGGGTGGTGAGCACGGGATCTCCTCGGGATGGATCACCAGGCGACGGGGAGTTCCCACGGGCCGCGGATGTACATGTCGGTGCGCCAGCGCAGGTCGGGGTCGGCGACGCGCAGGTCGGGGAAGGCGGCCAGCAGCGCGGTGACGCCGATGCGCAGCTCGACGCGGGCCAGCTCGGCGCCGACGCAGTGGTGGGCGCCGTGGCCGAAGGCCAGGTGCGGGTTGTCCGCGCGGTCGGCGTCGAAGGTGTCCGGGTCGGCGAACACCGCGGGGTCGCGGTTGGCGGCGTCGGGGATCGGGATGACGACCTCGCCCGCGCGCACCACCTGGCCGTGGGACAGCTCGACGTCCGCCGTCGCCACGTGCGGGACGCCACCGGTGGCGTTGCCGCAGACGTACCGCAGGATCTCGGCGATCACCGCATCGATCGGGCGGTCGAGCAGCTCGGGGTGGCGCAGCAGGTGGTGGACGACCGTCGCCAGCGCGTTGCTGGTCGTCTCGTAGCCCGCGACCAGCATCCCCGCGGTCATCACGACCACCTCGACCGGGCTCAGCGCGCGGTCCGGCGAGCGGGGGTTGAGCATGTCCGCCACCAGCCCCGGAACGGCGCGCCCCGCGGCGAGGTCGGTCGCCACGCCGGTGACGAACGCCGCGACGTACCCCTGGAAGCCCGCGTGCGCCTCGGCGACCGCCGACGCCGGGTAGCGGCCCGCGGACATCATCGGGTCGACCCACTGCTTGAACAGCGGGATGTCCGCCTCGGGGAGCCCGAGGACCCGGCACATCACGCGCTGGGTGAACGGCACGGCGTAGCCCGCGACGAGGTCGGCCGGGGAGCCTGCCTCGGCCAGCTCGGCGAGCTGCGCCTTGGCGACCTCCTCGACCATCGGCGCCAGGTCGCGGACCCGCCGCGCGGTGAAGGCGTGCGCGACGGCCGAGCGGCGGCGGGTGTGGTCGGGGGCGTCGGTGGTGATCAGCGGCAGCGACTCCGGGGACCGGGCGAACAGCGTCCCCTCGTACGCGGCCCGGCTGAACCGGGGGTCCGACAGCACCAGCCGGACGTCCTGGTGCCGGGTGGCCAGCTTCGCCTCGCGGCCGTTGGCCAGCCGCACCCGGGGCAGCACCGGGCAGCGGCGCAGCTCCGCGTACTCCGGCGGCGGCTCGACGCCCGCGGGCACGGCGAACGGGAAGGACGGCAGGTCGGTCACAGCAGCTCCAGGAGGTTGGCGAGCACGGGCCCGGCGAAGCCGGTGAGCAGGAACGCCGCCGCCAACCCCCGCGGCCAGCGCGGCAGCCTGCGGAAGCGCAGCGCGGCCAGCACGGGGAACACCAGCGGCAGCACGACGACCAGCACCGCGGGCGACCACGGCCGGGCCGCCGCGACGAGCAGCGCGACGCCCGCCACGGCGCAGCCGAGGGCTGTGGTCGCGCTGCCGCGCACGCCCAGGGTGGTGACGTAGGTGCGCTCGCCGGGCCGCGGGCGCCGGGTCGTCTTGCGGGCGAACTCGTAGTGCGCGAACAGGAACGCGGCGGCCACCGCACCCGCCGCACCGGACCACGATGGACCCAGCCCGGACGAGTGCAGCAGGCCCGCATAGAGAAAGCCGTTGAGCAGCAACTGGACCGGCAGCGCGAGGGCGTAGTTGACGAACAGCGCGTCCCCCGACGGCCACCCCGTCCGCCGCTCCACGGACACCATCACCGCGACGTAGGCGAGCTGCACGGCCAGGATCGCGGCGACCGCGGGCCGCCAGGCGTTGGCCGCCAACACGACCACAGCTCCCACGGCCAGCAGCACGGCCAAGTCCTGTGTGGACACTGCTCCGCTGGCGAGCGGGCGGTTCGGGTTGCGCTCGCGGTCGTAGTCCAGATCCCGGATGTCGTCGACCGCGCGCATCATCAGCAGGACGACCAGCACCGTCCCGACCGTGACGAGGGTGTCCGCGCCGGGGACCCAGCCGGTGATCCGGGTGTCGGTCAGCGCGCTCGCCGCCGTCGCGCCCACCGCCCAGGCCAGCGCCAGCGGCAGGTACGCCGCGGGCGGGAAGCTGCCGCGGACGTAGGCGGCTAGGCGGGCAGCAGGCGCACCGTGCCCGCCGCGCCGTCCACCTCGATCATCATCCCGTCCTCGATCAGCGACGTCGCCCCCGGCACGGCCACCACCGTCGGGATGCCCAGCAGCCTGCCCGTGATCGCGGTGTGCGAGAGCAGCGTGCCCCGCTCCACCACCATCCCGCGGGCCGCCGTCATGAGGAACAGCCATCCGGGATCGGTCTCCTTCGCGACGATGATGCGGTCTCGGCAGGACTCCGGCTCGATCGACGGGTCCAGCACGACCCGCGCCGGGTAGCGCACGACGCCCTTGCTCGACGGCAGGCCCCGCAGCTGCGCGGGCCGCTCGCCCAGCAGCGCGGTGTCCACGCGGGCGGGCAGGCCGTCGCCCACCGGCCGGTCGTAGGGGGTGCTCAGCCGGGCGTCGAGGTCCGGCCGGGCGGTGGCGGCGAGCCGCTCGGCGCGCCTGCGCGCGACGATGGCGCGCAGATCGCCGTCGATGAGGGTGCCGTCGTAGGCGCCGAAGACCTCCTCGACGGTCAGGTCGATGACGTCGGCGCGCTCATCGAGCCTGCCCGCGGCCACCAGGTGGTCGCCGAGGCGCCACAGGACCTCCCGGGTCAGGCCGTAGAGCTGGCTGCGGCAGTAGCGGGTGTCCTCGCGGGTCTTGACGAACCAGCGCAGCCCGGCCGCCAGCGAGCGGATCACCGCGCGCCCCAGCGGGTTCGGGCACCGGGCGCGCAGGTCGGCCTCGGCGTCGGCGCGGCTGGCCCGCTCCCGGGCGCGGCTGTCCGCGACGGTGAGCCCGCCGCTGACCAGGGGGCGCAGCATGTCGACCACCATGCCCGGCCGCTGGCGCGGGGACGGCTCCTCCAGCTTGAGGTCGTGCAGCGCGCGGTCGCCGTAGCGGCGCAGGTGCTCGGCCGCCGCGGCCGCGACCCGCTGGCCGTGCACCCCGGCTGCGATGTCGGCCCACACGGCGTCGGCGGGCTCGTCCTGCACGCGCGCGGCGAGCACCGGGTCGGCGGCGACCAGCTCGGCCAGCGCGATCGCCGACCGCACGCCCAGCACGGAGCGGTTCTCCGCGCCGCCGAGCAGCAGCCCGCCGATGATGCGCTTGTCGTCCTCGCCGACCCAGCGGCGCAGCAGCGCCGAGGTCGCGGTCGCCCAGGACAGGAGGTAGACGGAGTTCATCAGGGTGATGCCCCAGCGCTCCCCCACCTGCGCCCACAGCCCGCGGTGGAAGGCGATCAGCTCCTCCGGCGACCACCGGTCCATCCCGTCGGCGCCCACGACCAGCTCGTCCCACCAGGCCAGGAACCCGCGGACCGAGCCGCGCAGCTTCGCCAGCCTGCCGACCAGGCCGGGCACGGTGGGCAGGGCGCGCACGAAGTCGGCGCGCGTGGGCGGCTTGGCGTCGCTGAGGCCCATCGACTGCTCCCACCACGGCCGCACCAGCGGGAAGGCGGGGATCTGGCCGTGCAGGGCGAACCAGGCGTCGAGTCGGTAGTAGACGCGGCCGTCGAGCAGGCCGATCATGCGGTCCAGGTGGTGCTTCTTGCCCGCGAGCCTGCGCTCGGACACGCCGAGCCTGCGGTAGGCGTCGTGGAAGGCGAGCTTGTAGAACTCGCGCGCCTGCGAGTAGGTCAGCGCGCCGGAGACGCCCGGGAAGCTCTCGGTGATGTTGTGGTTGCTCCACGGGACGCGCGGCTCGTCGGCGGGCGCGGCGAACACGACGGGCCGGGCTTGCACCAGGTGGACGCGGCCGTCGGGGGTGATCGTGCCCTCGATGTCCTGCGGGAGCCCGAAGAACGCTTCCACCTCGCCTGCGAGGTCGTTGATCCGGCGGGCGAGGTCGTCGGACAGGACCGGCGCGTCGGCCAGGTCGGCGGGGACGGCGGTGGTCACCGGACCGTCGTCGCCCTGCGTCATCATCCACCGCTTGGTCACGACGTCGGCGCGGACGGACTCGCCGTCGACGTAGAAGTGGTCGACGTCGGCGCGCTCCTGCACGACCCCCTCGCCGATGCCGTGCGCGGCGGCGATGACGCCGGTCGCGCCGCCGGTGCGCGGGTCGCGGCTGAACGCCACGAACGACCGCGTCCCCAGCACCATCCGCTGCACGCCGACCGCGACCCGCGCGGAGTCCGGGGTGTGGCCGCGGCGCACGCGGTAGGCGACGGACTCGGGGTTGAAGCCGGATGCCCAGCAGCGCGCGACGGCGGCGGGCACGTCTTTCGGGCGGACGTAGAGGAAGGAGTCGGTCAGCCCGGCGAAGGCGTCGGTGGCGCCGTCCTCCCCCACCCCGTGCTCGTCGGCGACCACGCACGCCCGGACCGCGACCAGCCCGCCCATCGCCTCGGCCGCGGCGACGAGTTCACGGGCCAGGGCGGGCGGGACAGCGGCGACCGCGGCTTTCGCCGCCTGCGCCCACGTCAGCAGGTCGTCGCCGGGTTCGGGGACGCCCGCGGTGGCGGTGTCGAAGGCCGACGCGGGGACGCAGGCGAACTCGGGCACTGCGAAACCGGCGTCGCGCAACCGCGCCTGCCGGGCGAACTTGTGCCCCACCACCGTCGCGTCGAGCAGCCGGTCGTCACCGGGACCGATGAGCGCCATCACCACACCCCCGGGACCAGGCGGGACCGCGTGGCGGCGAAGGCCGGGTAGCCCGGCAGCGACCACAGCACCCGCTCCTCGGTGCGGATGCGCCAGCCCAGCGCCGCCGCGAGCAGCACCCACGCGACCACGGCCGCGGGGTTGAGGAAGAACCCGACGAACCCGGCGTTGGCCAGCAGCATCCCGGTGTACGCGGGATGCCTGAGCACCCGGTACGGCCCGTGCGTGACCAGCTCGTGGTCCGCCCGCTTGACCACCTGGTGCGTGTACTGCCGCCCGAGCGCCCTGATCGCGGCGAACCGCAGCGCGATGCCCGCCCCGAAGGCCGCGATCGGCAGCGCCAGCCAGGGCGACCAGGCGGTCCACGGCACGGCGGGCAGCACCGCGCAGATCCCGACCAGCGTGCGGGCCGAGGCGTAGGCCGTCAGCGTCCGGCTCTCCGCGGCCTCCGGCGACGGCTCCTGGAACGTCACCCGCGTCTCCAGGACCACCCAGGCCAGGTAGCCGACCATGAGCAGCCCGGCGACCAGCCGCACAGGGTCGCCTGCGGCGAGCAGGTGGGTGACTGCGCGGTACACCAGCAGCGCGCTGCCCGCGACGAACAGCACCCTGGTCACCAAGGTCGAGGCGGTCACCGGACCTCGCCCCGCATCCGCCGGTAGACCCCGGGCTTGGCCGAGAAGTAGTCGAACACGATCCGCCCCGCGGGCTCGCCGTCGGCGAACACGTCGATCCCGTCCTTGTGCCTGCTGCGCGGCGCAGCGGTCTGCCGCCTGCTCAACCGCACCTCACCGGTCAACCCGCACGCCACCTCGACGTCGAGGCCCAGCAGCACGAGGGTGGTGTCGGCGGACCTGTTGAACTCCTCATGGCACAGCAACGTCCCGAACTGGCGGGTGGCGTCGATCAACGCCTCCACCCGCAGCGGCGCCCCTTCTGGGGTCGCCAGCCGATGCCCGGGTGGTGGGCGTAGTACGTCCACAGTGGAAACCGCCGCGATCACGGGTGTCCCGATGAGCACGTTCTCGGCCCGCTGCCGGTGCACCAGCACCGGATCCGCCGGCGCGGTGGGGACGTGCGCACGCCCCCGGCCCCGAACGGCGGCCTCGCGGAACGCCACGCTCCCCTCGCACACGACCTTCCCCACCTGCGTCACCCGCAACGCCGTGGCCCCCGGCAACGGCACCGCCTCCAGCTCGACCGGCGCGCCCAGCTCGCAGAACGCGGGAAACTCCAGGGAAAGCGACATCCACGCCCCCGGCTCCTCCGGCGCCCCGGCCCCGGCCCGGCGGATCATGTCGAGCAGTCCGCAGACGAGCGCCATCCCCGGCATGTGGTCCAACGGGTGGTCGAAGAAGTAGGGGTCGTCGTCGGCCACCTCCAACGTGGCCACCTGCCGCAGGTCGCGGACCACGTAGCGGCTGACGACACGATCACCGACAACGGTCATGGCTACCCTCGATTCAACGGGACCCGCGATGCCGAGGTGATCACCACGGATGATCGGGACGGCCACTTGGTAACACCCACCGCTGATATCTCACTGATCAAACCTCACCCGCGCCCGCCCACCACAAGTAGGCGAACGCCGATCGAGCGGCTTACCTCGTTGGCGCAGGTACGGGGGCGGCCCACAGCGGGCGGGGCGACCAGCACACTAAGCAGTAGGCCGGTGGTGACCGGGTTCCGTCCGGGGAGCAGTCCGCCCAAGGCTGGCACGGCTGCGGTGTCGGGGGGCGAGCATGGGGCAACTCAATCTCGGGCCGTGCAACGTCACCGTGGTCGAGAACGGGCACTTCGGTCACGCGGCCACGCAGCTGGGCATCACACAACAGGCTGTGTCGAAGCGGGTCGCCAGGCTGGAGGTGGATAGCGAGGTCGTCCTACTGTCGCGCCCGCGCTCGGGTAAGTTGTTGGCTGAGAGGCGGCGCGCAGACGTCACGTTCGTCGAGATCCGAAAGCATTCCCACTGCCGCTCGCTCGACCATCTTTAGCGCACTGCCGAACGCCGCAGGCCGATGGGCGACCGAGACCCATGATCGTTCCGCGTATCCTGGTGCTGGCCGAGGGGAGTGAGGCATGGTGAACGAGCAGCCGGAGCCGTTGTCGGAGACTCGGCGGGAACTGGTACTGGCCGAGTACCGGGCACTCCGCGACGAGAGCATGAAGCGGATGGACCACCGGATCACCCTTCTGGTCAGCTCGCTGACTGTCAGCGGGGCGATCCTGGGATTCGGCGTCGAACGGAAGGACGGTGCACTGCTCCTGGTGGCACCGGTCATGGCCGTACTGTTCGGCTTGCTGATCCTCTACCACACCGCCATCGTCGCCGAAATCGCCCAGCACGTGGCGACGCGCATCGAGGCACCCCTCAACGCGCTGCACGACGGCGCGATGGGCTGGCACACGCGGCCGGAGCGACAGCGACGCTTTCGCGGCTTCTCCCTGCTTCACCTGCCGATCATGTTGACCGTCCTTGCGCCGACGGCGGCCGCCCTCGTGCTGGCCTGGCAGTTCGGCGGCTCCCTCGGCACGAAGATTCCCCTTGCCGTCCTCGATGCCGCTTTGGTCACCTACTACCTGTTTCAGTACACGCGACGAATCTCCCGCACCTCGACGCGCGCGGACGGTGGAGCAGCGTAGCTCCCGCAACCGACAAGGTGCGTCGCCCGTTCACTGGTCGTCCGTGTCGCCGACCGATGGAACCGCTGCAGGGCACGAAGCATCCGCCTCCTGATCCACGTCGGGTTCTGCTCGTAGTGCGCGCGTTCAGGGGCGTATGAGCGGCGATAGGTGCCCCTCTGCCAGTCGCAGCTCGTTCTGTTTCCCTCAGCAGCACGGGCTTTCGAGCTGAAACCGACTCGGTCCGGTTCTGCGGACAGTAGGGTGAAACGGGCGAATCCTCCCATAGAGGTGACGGGGGTGGGGTGTGAGCAACGTGATCGCACGCAGGTGCCCGGTCGTTCGGGTGGGCGGGTTCCTGCTGGGGCAGTCCGCTGTTCAGGGGGCGCGCGATGAGTGAGCCGGATGCGGTGGAGCCTGCGGATGAGCGGGCCATGTTCATCGTGGGCGCGGTCCTGGTGACGCTTGCGACCGGGTATGCGGCGTTCCGGATCTGCATCGTGACGCAGGGGAGCAGCTTTCCCGGGTTCTGGTTCGGCACCGAGGTGGCGGCCGCGTTCATGGTCAGCTTCCTCGGCGGCGGGTTCATGGTCGTCGCGGATCGGGTGGAGCAGGATCGGTCGGTGCTGCCTGCCTTCGCGTTGCTCCTGGTGGGGGCCGCGGGCGGGGTGGCCGTCGCGGGCCTGGCCTCCGACGTCCCGCTGTTCGTCGCAGGCGTCCTGCTGCTCGCCGGGCTGGGGCTGCTCCTGATCCACTGGTTGCGCCGCCGCAGGACCGCGCGGCTGCTGTCGCACGGGCGACGCGCGGACGCCACGTTCATCGAGGTCGAGAAGTCGAGCGGCGACAACGACTCCTTCTACGTGGAGAGGAAGTACACCCTGGCGTTCACGGGTGAGGATGGCGAGCGGCGCACGGTGGCGGGCAAGGCGACGTTCCCCGCTGGTAATGCGCCCAAGCCGGGTGAGCCGGTGACGGTGTGGTACGACCCGCGAAAGCCGACCAAGCACGTCATCCGCCGCGGCGAGGCGGAGCAGGGATGAGCGGACGGAAACCGGGGCTCACGGGGCGTGCCGCGGCGGTCGCGGCTGAGCAGGGATACGGCGCCCATCGGTCCTCGCACCGGGTCAACCGCGCGTACGACCGGCGCGTGGCGATCGGGGTGCTCCTGCTGCCGGTCGCCGCGGCCGTCTTCCTGATCATGGCGGTGCAGTCCGCTTCGCGCGACGACGAGGGTTGGGCGGCGGGCACCCTCGCCTCCGGGATCGCGGGCCTGACCTTCCTCGGGCTGACCGCCTTCCTCACCGTCCCGCTGCTGATCGGGAAGTTCCGCCGGGCAGGGGCCTGGGTGCACGTGTTCGAGCACGGCGCGATCGCCGAACGGCCCCGGGGTGCGCTGTATGCCTGGCAGCTCCCCCGCGCAACGGCCCGGCTCGTGCAGTGGCGGGAATCGTGGGAAGGGGAATGGCGCGACCGGATCCAACTGTGGATCACCTTCCACCTCGACGGCGAAGTGATCTGCTTCGACGGCCTCCACCCGACCGACCGCTCGGCCCTGTCCGACCTGGCCCGAGCTCTCGGCGTCGCCGACCAACCCGACCCGATCGGCGACCTCCACCCCGTCAAGGCGCCAACCCCCTTCTGAGCGAGGCGGGCAGTTCCTCAAGATCGTGGGGCGGGTTCTGGTGCAGGCGCGAGGAGTGGCGAGCGCGGGCTACGAGGTGACGGCTACGCCTTCGGGTTGGGCGCCGACCGGGAAGGGGGTGGCGGGGGCGCCGGTGGTGGCGTCGAGGATCGAGACCGTGTTGGAGCCGGTGTTGGTCACGTAGACGTAGGTGTCGTCGGGGGCTGCTGCGGTGCCCTCGGGCATGCGTTGGACCTCGACCACCTCGACTGGCGCTCCGGTCGCGGAGAGGACGCTGACGGTGTTGGAGCGGGTGTTGGCCACGTGGACGCGGCCGCCGGGGGTGATGGTGACGCCGAGGGGGGCGGTGCCGACGCGGGTGGTCGTGGTGGCCACGTTGTCGGCCGTGGTGATGACGGTGACCGAGTCGCTGCCGGTGTTGGCGACGTAGAGGCGGGCGCCGTCGACGCTGATCGCGATGCCGGACGGGTAGAGGCCGACCGGGATGGTCCCCGCAGGCGTGTTCGTCGCCGTGTTGATGATCGTCACGGTGTCGCTGCCGTTGTTCGTCACGTACACCCGTGAGCCGTCGGGGCTGACCACGGCGCTGTGCGGGGACCGTCCGACCGGGATCGTCGCCACGGGGGCGTTCGTGGCGGTGTCGAAGACCGTCACGTCGTCGGAGCCGAAGTTCGTCACGTAGGCGTGGGTGCGCGTGGCGACGACGCCGTACGGATTGGCGCCGACCGGCACCGTGGCGATGACCGCGAGCGTTCGCGTGTCGATCACCGACACGGTGTTGGACGCCTCGTTGGCGACGTAGGCGCGGTGGCCCGCAGGATGGGCGCCGACCCCGGTCGGGTAATCGCCGACCGGCACCGTGGCGGTCACCGCGCCCGACCGCGGGTTGTAGACGGTGACGTTGTCGGAACCGCTGTTGGCCACGAACACCTGGAGCCGCACCGGCCAGCGGGGTGGTGAGGTGTCGAATCCCGCGCACGCCAGCACGGCGAGCACCGCGGCGGTCACCCGCACCAGGGGGGTTCGACCCATTCGAGCAATAACGCCAATGGCCGCCGCGACAAGGCGCACGCGTACCGAATGACCGGACATGAGCTCTCCGCATCGGCTATGGGGAAACCGGGTCCTCGCAGGTCCCAGACTTGCCATCACGCTAACGGCCGAGTCTTGGGCAGCGCTCTCCCAACCACTATTTGCCCCCGACACGGGTGAATGCTTGTCCGTTCACCTTGGACCAAATTCGCCAGGCGAAAGAATTCCTCCACCGCTATATGGATCAGGCCAAAAGAATAGTCAGATCACCGCTTGCCCGACGAAGCGATGCGGGTCAGCTTGTCGGGGTTGGCGACCGAGTAGACGCCGTGCACCCGCTCGGTCTTCGGGTCGATGTCGAGGACCAGGACGGCGAAGGGCGCGTCGCCGGTGAACAGCAACGCGGACGGGTCGCCGTTGACCCGGCGGTAGCGGATCTCGTAGCCCTGGTCGAGGTTCGCCGCCACGGCCACGAGCAGCCCGGCGACCGCGGTCCGGCCCCGGACGGGTTCGAGGCTGGTGGCGGGGCCCTTCCCGCCGCCGTCGGTCCACAGCGTCACCTCCGGGGCCAGCACCCGCAGCAGCGCTTCGAGGTCGCCGCCGCCGAGCGCGGCGGCCAGGAACCGCTCGGTCACCTCCTGCTGCACCCGGGCGTCGACCTGGTAGCGGGGTCGGCGGGCGTGGACGTGCTCGCGGGCGCGGTGGGCGAGCTGGCGCACCGCGCCCGGGCTGCGGCCGAGCATGCCCGCGATGTCGGCGTGCGGGTAGCCGAACACCTCGTGCAGCACGAAGACCGCGCGTTCGGCCGGGCTGAGGGTTTCCAGCACCACCAGCAGCGCCATCGACGCCGATTCGGCCTGCGCCACCGGGTCGGTCGTGTCGGTGACCAGCGGCTCGGGCAGCCACTGCCCGACGTAGGTCTCCCGGCGGCGGCTGAGCGCGGCCCGGCGGGCGACGGCCCGGTTGACCGCGATCCGCACGAGGTAGGCGCGGGCGTTGTCGACCTGCTCCCGGTTGGCCGTCGCCCAGGACAGCCAGGTCTCCTGGAGCACGTCCTCGGTGTCGGCGCTGCCGAGCACGGTGTAGACGATGGAGAACAGCAGTTCGCGCTGCTGCATGAAGGTGTGGGTGGCGAGGTCCTGATCGGTCATGGCGTGCCTCCTGCGCGAGTTCACCACTGGGAGTGGTTGCGCGCCGGGAATGTGACACCGGCTCGGCAGGTGTGTCCCACGTCTCGCCGCGTCACACCGCCCCCCCTCGCCCGGCTCTTGGTTGGTGAGCCGGGACGGTCCGGCTCACGAAGACCGGAGGAGACGGCAATGCGAACCCTGATCCGGGACGTCCGGGTGTTCGACGGCGAATCGACCACGGCCCGGGCTGACGTGCTCATCGACGGCGACCGGATCGCCGAGCCCGACGGGCGACCTGCCGACGCCGTGGTGGACGGGACGGGCAAGACGCTGCTGCCCGGGCTGGTCGACGCGCACACCCACACCTTCGACGGCGACCTCGCGCGGGCCCTCACCTTCGGGGTGACCACCGAGCTGGACATGTTCTGCCTGCCGCCCAACCTGGCCAGGCAGCGCCGGACAGCCGCCGAGCGCGACGACGTGGCCGACATCCGCAGCTCGGGCCTGCTCGCCACGGCGCCGGGCGGGCACCCCAGCCAGCTGATGGCGGCGCTCGCCGACGCCGCCGCGTTCGGCGACGCCGTGGGGGCGTTCGACACCGTGGCCAGTGCAGACCAGGCCGAGGAGTTCGTCGAGGCGCGGCTGGCCGAGGGCATCGACTACCTGAAGGTCGTCATCGATGACGGGGCTGTGCACGGCGCGGACCTGCCGGTGCTCACGCCCGAGGTGGTGGCGGCCCTCGTGGACGCCGCCCACGCCGCCGGGTTGCCCGTGATCGCCCACGCCATCAGCGCGGACGAGGTCGAGACCGCGCTCGACGCGGGGGTGGACGGCCTCGCGCACGTGTGGGCCGACGGCGGGCCGCGCACCGTCGAGCTGGCGAGGCGGATCGCGGCGCAGGGCGTGTTCGTGGTGACCACGTTGGTGTACTTCGAGGAGATCAGCAAGCGGGGCTCGGGGGCGGCCGACCACGCCTTCCCCGGCAGCGCGGACAACGCCGTGCAAGCGGCACGCGCGCTGCACGAGGCGGGTGTGCCGCTGCTGGCGGGCACGGATGCCAACCCGTTCGCCCCGCTGCACGGCGAGAGCCTGCACCGCGAGCTGGTGCTCCTGACCCGGGCCGGGCTGAGCACCGAGGACGCGCTGGCGGCGGCGACCAGCGTGCCCGCGCGCTGCTTCGGCCTGGCCGACCGCGGCCGGATCGCCCCCGGGCTGCGCGCCGATCTGGTGCTGGTCGACGGGGATCCCACGCGCGACATCACCGCGAGCGCGTCGATCGTGGACGTGTGGCGGCGCGGCGTCCGCCAGCGCCGCTGAGGGCTCAGCCGTTGCTGCGCCTGGTGTCCGCGCCTGAAGGGGTGCGCTGGAAGAGGGTGTAGAGGTAGATCAGGGCCGGGACGAGGATCAGCGTGCCTACGGCAAGGGCGATGAGCAGGGCGGTCAGGGTGGCGTCGCTGGTGGCGGCCTGGTCGACGGTCAGGGTCGGGGGGAGGATGTAGGGGTACTGGCTCATCGCCCAGCCCAGGAGGATCGCGGTCACGGCCAGGGCGGAGGCGATGCGGGCGGCGATGTAGCGGCGGGTCAGCAGGAGGACCAGGGCGGTCAGGCCCGCGGCCACCGACAGCAGCACCGCGGGGAGGGCGCGGCCGGTCAGGCCCTCGAACAGCAGCGGCGCGTCGTGGCGGAGGATGGCGATCCCCGCCAGGCCGACCGCTCCGGTCACCACGGCGCTGAGCAGCGCGCGCAGCCGGAAGGACTCGGCGAGGTCGGCCTGGCCGTCGCGGGCCGCGTCGCCGCAGAGGAAGACGGCGGCCAGGTAGGCGCAGGTCAGCACGGCCAGGGCGCCGCCGAGGGCGGAGGTGGGGTTGACCCAGCTGGACACCACGTCGCCCTCGGCGATGCCCGGGGGCACCCGGCCGGAGGCCACGCCGCCCACGACGGCGCCGAGGAAGAACGGGGTGAGCAGGGAGGAGAGGGCGAAGGCGGCCCCGAAGAACCGGCGCATGCCCAGGGTCGTGACGCTCTTGCGGTAGGCGAAGGCGGCACCGCGGGCGATGATGCCGAAGGCGGCCAGGGTGAGCGGGATGTAGAGGGTGGTGACGGCGGCGGCGAAGGCGCCGGAGAAACCGGTCCACAGCACCACGAGCACGAAGATCAGCCAGACGTGGTTGGCCTCCCACACCGGCCCGATCGACTGCTCGACGCGCGTGCGGGCGTGCTGGCCGCGGTCGGTCCCGCCCGCGAGCAGGTCCCAGACGCCGCCGCCGAAGTCGGCTCCGCCGAAGAGGGCGTAGGCGACGAGCCCGGTGAACGCCGCGCCCAGCACGACCTCCGCGAGGGTCACCGCACCACCTCCGGCTCCTGGGGCGCGGTCGTGTCGCTGTCGCGGGTCAGCCTGCGCAGGACGACGACGGTGAACACCGTCAGCACGGCGTAGACGGCGATGACCGCGACCAGGCCCCAGGGCAGGCCGGGGGCCGGGCTCACGGCGTCGGCCGTGCGCAGCAGGCCGTAGACGATCCACGGCTGCCTGCCCACCTCGGTGGTGGTCCAGCCCGCCTCCATCGCCACCACCGCAGCGACACCGGAGGCGGCGACCGCGCGCAGGAACCAGGTGCTGCGCGGCAGCCGCCTGCGCCGCCACCAGACGATGCCGAACCAGGCCGCCAGGGCGAGCAGCGCCATGCCGAGGACGACCATGAGGTTGTAGGCCAGGTGCACGATGTTCACCGGCGGGCGCTCGTCGGCCGGGGTCTCCTCCAGGCCGGGCACGACGCCGTTGATGTCGTGGTGGATGAGCAGCGACAGCCCGTACGGGATCTCCAGGGCGTAGTGCAGCTCGTCGTCGCGGTAGATCCCGCCCAGCGAGAGCGAGGCGCCCGCGGTGGTCTCGTACTGCGCCTCCATCGCGGCCAGCTTCGCGGGCTGGTTGTCCGCGACGGTGTTGGCGATCCAGTCGCCGACGCCGATCTGCACCGGGGTGGCGATCACGGCGGCGGTGAGCGGGATGAGCAGGCCCATCCGGTGGTAGGCGTCGCGCCTGCCGCGCAGCATGCCGACCGCGTACACCGAGGCGACGAGGAAGCCGGTGACCATGAACGCCGCCAGCCACATGTGGGTGAACTGCGGCCAAGTGGACGGGCTGAACATCGCCGCCCACGGCCGCGGGTCGACCACCTCGCCGCGCTCGTCGACGCGGAAGCCGACGGGGTTGTTCATCCAGGCGTTGGCCGACACCACGAAGAAGGCCCCGGCGATCCCCGCGACGACCATCGGCAGGGCGCTGAGCATGTGCGCCCGCGGCGAGAGCCGGTTCCACCCGAACAGGTACACGCCCACGAAGATCGCCTCCACGAAGAAGGCGAACCCCTCCAGCACGAAGGGGAACCCGAACACCTCGCCGAACCGGCCCATCAGGCCCGGCCACAGGATCCCCATCTCGAAGGAGAGCAACGTCCCCGACACCGCGCCCGCGGCGAACAGCACACCCATCGCCTTCGCCCACTTGTGCGCCAACCGGGTCAGGTCCGCGTCCCCGCGCCGGTGCCCGAGCCACTCGGTGAAGACGACCATCGCCGGGAAGGCGATGCCGAAGCAGGCGAAGACGATGTGCCAGCCCAACGACAACGCCATCTGGGTGCGCGCGGGCATCAGGTTGTCCACGCCACTGGCCACGACCTCAAGGACAGCCATGCCACCCCCGCCTCCGCCGTTGCCGCCGGTTACCCGCGGCGTCGCCGGGCAAACCGCTCGGGTTGCCCGGCCACCCCCGCGGTGTAGCACCGGGCGGAATCGCCCTGCCAGGCGGACCGACCTCAGGCGGCGCGCGGTTCTCACCCACACAGTCAGTTGGTCCGCTGGCGGGAGCGGGGTGCGGTCGTGGCTGCCTACCGTGGGCGCGTATTCACCGGCGTAACGGGAGGTTGGGATGGTCGGCAGGCGGTGGGCGCTTGTGGCGGCAGGGGTGCTGTTGACAGGAGTGGCGGGAGCGGGATCGGCTGGGGCGGCGCAGGAGGCGGTGGTCGCGTACTCGATCGAGTTCGCCGATGCCGCCGAGACCGGGGACCCCCAGCCGTACGGGGCGGTGGTGCTGCGACTGTCCGACCAGGACCGGATCCTGTGGCACCAGGGGCGGGCGGAGCAGGTGCCCGCGCGGTGGCGGTATCCGGCGAGCGGGGCCGCGATCGAGGAGGTCGCGTTCGACGAGGGCGATGTCGAGGAGGTGTGCGCCTACGTCATGGAGCGCGACGCGGAGGAGGTCGACGACCAGCTCGCCAACAGCTGCCTGCCCTACCGCGGCTACCACGAGCCCTACGCGATCGAGGGCCAGGGCGGCAGCGTGACCGTCAACCTCTACGGCATCGGCTGATCCCGGCGAAAGCGGTGGCTGCCCCCGGCGCTGGCCGGGGGCAGCTCCGGCGTCAGGGCGAGCGGTGCGGCAGGGCCTCCTGGAGCTTCGTCTTCAGGCCTTGGACGATCATGTGCCAGGCTTCCGGGTCGCCCTTGAGGACAGCTTCGGCCGCGGACTTCGCCTGGTCGAAGGTGGCGTGGGGCGGGATGGGCGGGACCTCGGGGTCGCAGCGGACGTCCAGCAGGGCTGGGCCGTCGGCGGACAGGGCGCGGTCCCACGCCGGGCCGAGCTGGTCGGGGTCGTCGACCGCGATGGCGACGAAGCCGAGGCTGGCGGCGAAGTCGGCGTAGGAGATGTCGGGCAGGACCTGGGACTCCTCGAACTTGGGCGCGCCGCCCATCCCCCGCAGCTCCCAGGTCACCTGGTTGAGGTCGTTGTTGTGGAAGACGCAGATGACGCAGCGCGGGTCCGACCACAGCGAGCGGTAGCGGGCGATGGTGATCAGCTCGGCCAGCCCGTTCATCTGCATGGCCCCGTCGCCGACCAGCGCGATCACCGGGCGGTCCGGGCAGGCGAACTTCGCGCCGATCGCGTACGGCACGGCGGGGCCCATGGTGGCCAGCGTGCCGGACAGCGAGCCGCGCATGCGGCCGCGCAGCTTCAGCTGGCGGGCGTACCAGTTGGTGCCCGAGCCGGAGTCGGCGGTGACGATCGCGTCCTCGGGGATCCGGGCGGACAGCTCCGACACCACGCGCATCGGGTTGACCGGCTTGGCCCCGAGCTTGGCCTGCATGTCCATCGTCTCCCACCAGCGGGCGACGTTCTGCTCGACCGTCGAGCGCCAGGTCCGGTCCGCCTTGTGCTCCAGCCGAGGCAGTAGCGCGGCCAGCGTGGCGCGGGCGTCGCCGACGAGGTTCACCTCCGTCGGGTAGCGCATGCCGATGAGGCTGCCGTCGATATCGATCTGCACCGCGCGGGCCTGGCCGAACTCGGGCAGGAACTGGGAGTACGGGAAGTTGGAGCCGACGATCAGCAGGGTGTCGCAGTCGCGCATCAGCTCGTAGCTGGGCCGGGTGCCCAGCAGGCCGATCGAGCCGGTCACGTAGGGCAGGTCGTCGGGCAGGACGTCCTTGCCCAGCAGGGCCTTGGCCACGCCCGCGCCGGTGCGCTCGGCGACCTCGCGGACCTCAGCCGCGGCCGACCGGGCCCCCTGGCCGATCAGGATCGCCACCCGCTCCCCCGCGTTGAGCACCTCCGCCGCCCTGGCGATCTCGTCGTCCGGCGGGCGCACCTCGGCCCACACCGCGCTCGGCGGGCTCGACGGCACCTGCTTGAAGGCGTGCTCCGGGGCGTGGTACCGCTCCTCCTGCAGGTCGGAGGGGATGATCACGGCCGTGGGCGCGCGCCTGGCCAGCGCGGTGCGGATGGCCCGGTCGATGGCGTTGGGCAACTGCTCCGCGGCGTTGACCTCGACGAGGTACTCGCTGGCCACGTCCTGGAACAACGCCTGCAGGTTCACCTCCTGCTGGTAGTTCCCACCCATCGCCGTGCGCGCGGTCTGCCCGACGATGGCGACGACCGGGACGTGGTCGAGCTTGGCGTCGTAGAGCCCGTTCAGCAGGTGGATCGCGCCCGGCCCGCTGGTCGCCATGCACACCCCGACCTTGCCGGAGAACTTCGCGTACCCCACCGCCTGGAACGCCGACATCTCCTCATGCCGCGCCTGCACGAACCGCGGCCGGTTCCCCGCAGCCCCGAACGCGGCCACGATCCCGTTGATGCCGTCCCCCGGATAGGCGAACACCTGCTCGACACCCCACTCGCGCAACCGCCGCAGCAGGAAGTCACCGACTGTCTCGGCCACGCCCACGCCTCCTCGCCATCGATGCAATCCGGCGACCGGCTACCCCGCGCTTCCCGTCTCACACCCGTATTGCCCCGATGGGGGTGGGGATCAGCGGGCGCTGGTCGAGTGCGCGCGGGGTGGCTTTGCCGGACGGGTCGGCCATGGCGGTCCGGCCGCTGGGACGGCCACTGGGGCCACGGACTGGACAGTGGCCAGGGCTGGGCCCGTCGTGGCCGGGTGCCGAGGTCGGGCGGGCGCGGCGCTGTGTGGGGGAAGCGGCCGGAGCCGAGGTGGGCGCGCGGTGCGGGGGCAGTGGCGGGAGCGGGCGCGTCGCCGGAAGGCCGCGGGTCAGGTGGGTTGGGCTGGCGGGGATTGGGCTGGCTGGAGTGGGTGCGGTTGTTGGGAGGTGGTGGGTCAGGTGGGGGTGGGGGTTGGGGTGGTGCGGCGGGTGAGGTGGTGGACGACTTCGGGGAGGTTGTGGTGGTGGAGGTGGGTTGTGCGTTGGTGGTTGGCGCCGGTGCCGTGGGTGGTGAGGCGGGTTAGGGCGGTGGTGATGGTGGGCCAGTCGCCGAAGTGGGTGAGGGTGGGGTGGAGGTGGTGGGCCAGTTGGTGGGCCAGGGTGGTGGCGGGGGTCAGGCGGCCGGTGCGGGGGTGGGGGATCTGGCCGGTGAGGCCGTCGCGGGCGGCTCGCCAGTAGGCGGCGCGCAGGAGGGGGTCGGCGAGGGGTGGGCCGGGGTCGCCTGCGCGGACTCGGGTGTGGGCGGTGTGGACCAGGGCGCGGATGAGGGCGGCGATGGCGGCGGCGTCGCGGGGGTCGGTGGTGGTGTCCATCGCGCGGATCTCGATGGTGGGCAGGTGGGCGCTGGGGCGCACGTCCCAGAACAGGGTGCCCGCGTCGACGCAGGCGCCCGATTCGACCAGGGCCGCGGCGAGGGCGTCGTAGGCGGCGGCGTCGGCGAAGTAGGGCGGCGGGCCCGCCTGGGGCCACTGGGCCGCCACGACCGTGCGCCAGCTCGCGTAGCCGGTGTCGCGGCCCCGCCAGAACGGGGAGTTCGCGGCCAGGGCGACCAGCAGCGGCAGCCAGGGGCGCAGGTGGTTGCCGACGAGGATCGCGTCCTCGCGGTCGGGCAGCTGCACGTGGACGTGGAGGGCGGACAGGGCGTAGTCGTCGGCCATCCCCCGGTAGGCGCGGATGCCCGCCCGGTGGCGGGGGTCGTCGCGGATGGGGACCGGGCCGGGCGGCTGGATGACCGGCGTGCCCGACGCGGCGATGCGCAGGCCCTCCGCGCGGGCGGCGTCGGCCAGGCCCGCGCGGACCCGGAGCAGCTGGGCCTCCACCTCGCCCGGCGTCGAGCACGGCGGGGTCTTGCCCTCGACCTGGTACTCGGTGAACTCCCCGGACACCAGGTCGCCCAGCACCGCGCGGGCGCGCCGCAAGACGCGCGAGCCCGCCGCGACGACGCAGCCGCTGTCGGGGTCGACGAGGAAGAACTCCTCCTCCACGCCCATCGGCACCACGGGCCGCCCCTTCCGCCGGAGGACCGCTACCCGGAAGTGTCACCCCGACCCCGGCCCGCCGCCGGTCCGGCGTCCCCCACAGGGGCGGCCCGCCATGCGGTGCTCCCCCGCCTGCGCCACCGTGGGCGGACACCGGAGGAAGGGGACCGGCCATGACGGGGACGCGCCAGCAGGTGCCCTGGTGGCACGAGGACGGCGGGTTCTTCGGCGACCTGTACCGGGAAGCCGACCACTCGATGCACACCTTCTTCGCAGGCGACGCGAACAACGTCGCCCGCACCGAGCACGAGGTGGAGGGCGTCCTGCGCCTGTGCGGGCTGGGCGGCGGCGACAGCGTGCTGGACTGCCCCTGCGGCTACGGCCGCCACAGCATCGCGCTGGCCCGGCGCGGCCTGCACGTCACCGGGGTGGACATCAACCGCCAGTTCCTGGCGACCGCCCGGGCCGCGGGCCGGGAGTGCCCCACCCTGCGCTTCCTGCGCGCGGACATGCGCGAGCTGCCGCCGCTGGGGCCGGTGGACGCCGTGGTCAACCTGTTCTACTCGTTCGGGTTCTTCTCCCCCGAGGAGGACCTGGGCGTCCTGCGCGGCTTCCTGCGGTGCCTCAAGCCGGGCGGCCGCTTCCTGATGCACACCATCGTCACCGTCCCCGCCCTGCTCAGCGGCCGCATCCCGGCGGTGGAGACCCGGCCGCTGGCCGGGGGCAGGCGGCTGACCATCCACCGGCGGCTGAACCGGGAGACGATGCGCGAGGAGGGCCGCTGGACGGTCACCGGCCCCGACGGCGACCAGCGCACCACCTCCCAGTACGACGTGCGGATCTACCACGCCGAGGAGTTCGCCGACCTGTGCCGGGCCGCGGGGTTCGCCGAGGTGCGCCTCCACGGCGGCTGGGGCGGCGACGAGCCCTACCGCGACGACTCGCCCTCGCTGATCGTCCTGGCCGCCCGCGGATAGCGATCACACCATCGAGTGCCCGCATGGCACGTGGTCGAGCCGTTCTCGATGATGGGTCGAGCAATGTCCGCCAGAGATGGAGGGTTTCGTGCGTACGGTGCCTCGTTTGATCACCGCTGGTGTCCTCTCCGTGCCGTTGTTCGTCGCCGCGGCCGGGGTCGCCGCTGCCGACGACGGCGCCGCCCGGCCCGCGTCGGCCACCTTCGCGCAGTCGAGCGCGGTCGCGGATGCCAGCGGCGCGTCGCGGCAGCTGACCGCCAGCGGTGTGGACGAGCTGGGCAACACGTACTTCTACGAGGTGCTGCTCGTCGCCGGGCCGGACGGCGCAGGCTCGATCAGCACCACCGCGCTGGCCACGCCCACCAGCGCCCTCTTCCACCAGCACCACACGCACGCCGGTCCGCAGGGCGCCAACTCGTTCCAGACGTCGTCGGGCGCGGGCGGCTGAGGGCGCTCAGGGGCGGCCGGGGCGGTCGACGCACAGGTCCAGCGGGGACGGCGTGGACGAGCCCGGAGCGCCCACCGGGCAGAGCGCGGGGGTGAGCACGCACCACGGGCTGTCGTCCTCGCTGCTCATCAGCAGGACCAGGTCGGCGGGCACGGGCTCGCTGATCGTCAGCGTCGCCTTGGCGACGTCGGTGTACTCGGCCACGGCCAGGACGGTCGCCTTGCCCAGGGCCGCCCACTCGTCGCCGAGCGCCACCTCGTCCGGATAGCAGGTGTAGGAGGCGAACGCGGCCTTGTCGCCGTTGCTGAGCGCGGTGGCGACGAGGTCCGCGGTCCCCTGCGCCGAATCGCGCGGGTCCTCGGGCTGGGCGAGGACCACGATCCCAGCCACGACCGCCGCCACGACCACGGCGAGCCCGGCGTACCAGACCCACGGCCGCATCGCCTGCGGGGCAGGGCGCGGCGCGGGCGGGGTGGTTGGCACGTACCCCGGCGGGAGCTGGGGCTCCTCCGGCTCCGGGGAGTCGTCGCCGGGGGTGTCGTGTGATCGTTTCGGGCTCACGCGCGCCATCCCACCACAGAGCGCGCCCGCCCCGGGGCGGATCGCTGATCCTGTACTCGGTTGGCCGACGCCTCAGCCCTTGCCGAACGAGCGCGGGATGCGGCGCGGTAGGAGGGAGCGCAGCTCGGCGGCTGCGGAAGCGGGGATGTCGCCGAGGCCGCGGACCACGACGTCCTGCGGGTCGAGGACGCCGTAGGCGAGGCCGGACAGCCCGGCGGCGGTCAGGACCGCGCCTTCCCCGGTTCCCCCGGTGACCTGGAGCGTCCCGGTGGCGCCGTCGAGCAGGTACCGGCCTGCGAGGAGGTCGTCGTCGACCACCTCGACCGCCACCCGGCCCGGGCCGCAGCGGGCGCCGTGCAGGGCGTGGACGGAGAGCAGCCGGGCCATGAGCGGCGGCGCGGTCGGGTAGGCGACCTCGGCCTCGGTGCGCACGGGCAGGCCGCCCACCCAGGTCTCGGGGTGCTCGTCGGGGGCCACCGGGATCTCGATGCGGGTGACCTGGTGGGCGTGCTGGGCGAGGAAGCGCAGGAGCAGCGCCCGGCCGAGCGCGTCGGCGCTGAGCAGCTCGTCGGCGATGAGGGATCCGCCGTAGCCGTCGATGCGGTAGACCAGGGTGCCGACCACCTCGCCGTCGACGGTCGCGGTGGCCAGCCAGCGGTTGGCGGGGTCGAGCACGCGGGCGGCGCGGTAGTCGGGGGTGTAGGTGAAGCCGTGCCACCGCGACAGCAGGCTCCGCTGGAACGCGCGGTAGTCGGCGAAGCCGTCCTGGATGCCCTGCCAGCGCACCTCCCCGGGCAGCGCGGCGTCCAGCAGGGGCGCCAGACCTTCCGGGGCGAACGTCGCCGTGCGGTTGCTCGGCAGGCCGATGTAGCCGAGCTTGTCGTAGAAGGACGGGTGGAACGGGAAGAGCGTGGCCAGCCGGTGTCCTCTGTCGACCATGTCGCTGTGGAGCCTGCGCATCAACCGTCTGCTGTGCCCCTGCCTGCGGGCGGCGGGATGCGTTGCCACCCAGGCGATCCCGGCCATCGGGACAATGGCCCCGCGGAGGTTCTGCAACGCCGGGAACGCCGCGGCGGTGGCGACCGTGCGCTCACCGTCCTCGACGACGAGGGTGTGGTTGCCCGTGTGGTAGGGCAGCAGGCGTCGCAGGCCCTCCACCGCGTCGGGGGTGGTGGTCTGGTCGAAGGCGTACGGGTAGAGGGTGAACGCGGTGCGCAGCCGCTCGTCCCCGGAGACCTCGCGGATCGGGAGCTCGGCGGCCGACGGGCGCTGGACCTGGGCGGGAGGGCTGGTCGCGGTCACGTCGGCCTCCGGTGGCTCGGTGCTCCCATGACCCCATCACAACCGCGGGCCGAATTGATCGGCAGGGTTGATCGGGCGAGCGAATCAACGTTGCGGCGATCGGCCCACGCGCGCGTCCGACCGGGTGGCTGCCCGCGCGTCCGCCCAGCGTGACCGGTGCGGGCGACCTGCGCCGGGAGAGGCAGCGGAGAGTGCCGCGAGAGGCGGCGTTCCTAGCGTCGTCCGGGAGATCCGCGGCGCACGCGGACGGACCTGACGGACGGGAGGAGGCGCTGATGTCGGAGACCGCGGGATTGTCCGCGACGGTGGTCGGCGCCGGGCCGGTCGCCTGCTTGGTGGCGATCGGCCTGCGCGCGCAGTCGTTCGAGGTGGACCTCTACGAACGGGGGCCCGACGTCCGGCGGGCCCAGGGGGTGCGGGGGCACTCGTTCAACCTCACCCTCACCAAGCGGGGTCTCGGGTCGCTCGACCGCGCCGTGGTGGACCTGCTGTACGCCAACGGCGTCCCCATGCCGCAGCGGGTCATCCACGCGCGGGACGGCAAGGTGTCCTACCAGCCCTACAGCCTCGACCCCGAGCACCACCTGTTATCCATCCCGCGCACCCTGCTGCACCGCATCCTGCTGGACGAGGCGGAGAAGGCGGGGGCGCGCATCCACTTCCAGCACGACTGCGTGGCGGTCGACCCGGTCGCCGGGGCCGCCACGTTCGTCGCCGACGGGATCGTGCGGGTGACCAGCGACCTGCTCGTCGGCTGCGACGGGGCGAACAGCACGGTGCGGCACGAGGTCTCCCGCCGCGGCTCGCGGATGACCATCCACCAGGAGTACGTCCGGGACGGGTTCGTGGAGATCGTCGTCCCGGCCGCCGCGGACGGCGGGCACGCGCTGCTGCAGCAGCTGCGCGACCCGGCCCGCCCGCAGAGCCGCGAGCACGGCCTGCACGTGTGGCCGCGCGGGGACTTCATGATGCTCGCCCAGCCCAACGTGAACGGCACCTACACCGCCGGGCTGTGGATGCCGATGACCGCTGACGGCGAGGCCCCAGATTGGCGCAAGCTCACCGGCCGGTCCGATGTGGAGGCGCTGTTCGCCACCCACTTCACCGACCTGGTGCCGCTGGCCCCCGGCTACGCCGATGACGTGCTGCGCTTCCCGCCCGCCCCGCTGAAGACGATCCGGTGCAGCCCGCACCACTTCGGCCGGACGGTGCTGCTCGGCGACTCGGCGCACACCCTGGTGCCGTACTTCGGGCAGGGCATCAACTGCAGCTTCGAGGACGTGCGGACGTTCCTGGCCCTGCTGGAGGCCAACCGGCGCCGGATGGACGGGCAGTCCGCGATCGCGGCGACGCTGCCGGAGTACACGCGGCTGCGCAACCCGGCCGGGGACGCCATCGCCGATCTGTCGCTGGCAATGGCGCGCGAGCTCAAGCAGCGCTCCGGCGACCCGGGGTTCCAGGCGCGCACCGCTCTGGAGAAGGCGCTGCACGCCGCCCACCCCGACCTGTACGTGCCGCTCTACCACGCGGTGGCGTTCACCGAGACGCCCTACCACGAGGTCGTGGCCCGGCACCGCAGGCAGCGGGCCGTGCTCGACGAGCTGTGCCGCCGCTACGACCCGCGGACCGACGCGGACCTCATCATCGGCGAGTACGCGGCCGTGCTCGGCGGCGGCGCGGCGGTCCCCGAGCCGCGCCGCGAGGACGACCGGGTGCGGGCCAGCGCCACCCTCGACATCGGCCCGGCCCAGCAGCGCAGCCTGCTCGACGCGGTGGCCGCCCGGCTGGCCGATTACCACGAGGCGCTGGCCAAGCGGAACTTCCCGGCCTCCTACCCGCCCCGGCCGACCGCGGGCCCCAGCCCGCTGCCGCGGCACGGCGTGGACCTCGACACCCTGCTCGACGAGCTGTTCGACGCGGCGATGCCGCAGGGCATGATGCACGCGCATCCGGGCTTCCTGGCCCACGTCCCCTCCGGTGGGCTGTTCCAGGGCGCGGTCGGGGAGTTCCTGGCCCGCTCGCTCAACCGCTTCGCCGGGGCGTGGGCGGCCGCGCCCGGCTTCGCCAGGATCGAGACCGACGTCATCGACTGGTTCTGCCGGATCATGGGCTACGGGCCCGGCTCCTTCGGCTACCTGACCACCGGCGGCTCCATCGCCAACTTCATGGCGCTGCGCTGCGCGCTGGAGCGGCTGCCGGAGCGCGAGCGCCACCGCGCCCGGGTGTACGTCTCCGACCAGGGCCACTTCTCGGTCGCCAAGGCCGCGCGCCTGGCCGGGCTGCCCGCCGACCGGGTGGTCGTGGTGCCCACCGGCCCGGACTACCGGATGGACGTCGCCGCGCTGCGGGCCGCGGTCGCCGCGGACGTGCGCGACGGCATCCCGCCCGGGTGCGTGGTGGCCACGGCGGGCACGACCAACACCGGCGCGGTCGACGACATCGAGCAGTTGGCCGCCGTCGCCGCGGAGTTCGGGGTGTGGCTGCACGTGGACGCCTGCTTCGGCGGCTTCTTCCGGCTCACCCGCCGCGGGCGGGAGCTGCTGGCGGGCACCGGCCAGGCGGACTCGATCGCGGTGGACGCGCACAAGTCGCTGTTCCTGCCGCACGGCAGCTCCGCCCTGCTGGTGCGGGACAAGGCGAGCCTGCGGGCGGCGTTCGCCATCCCCGGCGCGGCCTACATCCCGGAGCTGTCCAGCGACGAGGACACCGCGGACTTCATGAACTACGGCCCGGAGGTGACCCGGGAGTTCCGGGGCCTGACCGCCTGGCTGCCGCTGCGGCTGCACGGCGCTGGCGCGTTCGAGCGCGGGCTGGACCACAAGCTCGACCTGGCCGACGAGCTGGCCACCCGGCTGGCCGCGGTGCCCGGGCTGGCCGTGGTCGGGCGCGGCCGTCCGCACCTGCCGACGGTGGCCTTCCGGGCGCACGACTCGGACGCGGCGACCGCGGCGCTGTGCGAGCGGGTGTGCGAGCGCGGCAACGTCTACGTCGCCACCTCCGTGCTGCCCCGCGAAGGCGCCGTCGTGCGCGCGTGCCTGACCCACCACCTGACCGACGAGATGGTCGTCGACCAGTTCATCGAGGACGTGCAGGTGGCCCTGCCGCGACTGGAGAAGGAGACCACGTCATGACCACCGCGACGCTGCGCGGCCTGCCGCCGGGGCCGGAGAAGCCGGTGCCCGAGCAGCTCGCCGAGTTCGAGGCCGACCCGTTCGGCTGCGTGGAGCGGATGGCCGGCGCCTACGGGGAGCTGTTCACCCTGCGCCTGGGCGGGCTCGGCAACGAGGACGTCGTCGACGTCGAGCACAACGGCGCCTGGGTCTTCCTGACCCGCCCCGACCAGCTGCGGACCATGTACGCCCCCGGGCCCGCCACCTCCGGCGCGCTGGCCAACCAGCTGTTCTTCGGCACGATGGAGGAGTCCGTCGGCTACATCGACGGCGCGCTGCACCGCCGCAGGCGCAGCCAGCTGCACCCGGCGTTCAGCGGCGCCCGCGACTACGCGGGCATCATCGCCGCCGCGGTGGACGAGCACGTGGCGCGCTGGCCGCGCGGGCGGCGGTTCGACCTGTTCACCGCCCTGCAGGCGCTCACCAGCGACATCATCACCGAGGTCGTGTGCGGCGGGATGCCCGCGCCGGTGAAGGCCGAGCTGGCGGCGATGCTGCCGCGGATGGAGAACGCCCGCTACGGCCGCGACGAGATCATCGCCGCGGACCAGGAGATCCGGGCCTACCTCGACGAGGTGCTCGACGGGCACCGGGAGCGCTGCGCCGCGGCCGGGGTGGACGACGTGAGCGCGGCCCTGCAGCGGCACGCCGCCGACGGCGACGCGGCGCTGACCGACGAGGTCGTGCGCGACGAGGTGTTCAGCCTGCTCTACACCGGGTTCTCCACCACCGCCAACACGCTGTCGTGGGCGTTCCTGGAGGTGCTGCGGGACGAGCGGGTCCAGGCCCGGCTGGCCGAGGAGATCGGCGACCGGTTCGCCCGGCGGCCGCTCCCCGCCGAGGGGCTGCGCGGGCTGGACTACACCGACGCCGTGCTGTCCGAGGCGCTGCGGCTGCACCCGGTCTCGGCGCTCAACGGCGTGCGGATGGTCGTCGAGCCGGTGGTGATCGACGGGCACGAGCTGCCGCCGGGGACGGTCCTGGTGCACTGCGCCCACCTCATCCAGCGCGACCCGCGCAACTACGACGACCCGCTGGCGTTCCGGCCGGAGCGGTTCCTCGGCGCGCCCGCCGACCCGTACCTGTTCGGCGCGTTCGGTGGCGGGGCGCGCATGTGCGTCGGGCGCGGCTACGCGCGGGCGGAGATGCGGCTGGTCCTGGCGATGGTCCTGGCGGCGGTGGACCTGCGCGCGGTCGGCCCGGTGCCGCCCGCCAAGCAGCAGGGCATCTTCATGGCGCCCGAGCGCGCCGACTGCGTCGTGGTGGACCGATGACCGCCGTCCACCACCCCGCCCTGGCCACCGACGCGGCGCTGCCCGGCCCCGCCGAGGTCGCCGAGCTGGCCGCGCACTACGAGTGGGTGCCGGTGTTCCGGGAGTTCCTGGTCGACGGGCTGACCCCGACCGCGGCGTTCGAGCGGCTGTGCGGGCCGCAGGACACCGGGTTCCTGCTGGAGAGCGTGCCGGTGGGCGGCGACGTCGGGCGCTACTCCTACCTCGGCCACCGGCCCGCGCCCGTGCCGCTGCCCGACGGCGACCCGCTGCCGACGCTGGCCCGCATCGCCGGGCGGTCGGTGGCCCCGGTCGCCGGGCTGCCGCCGTTCCACGGCGGCGCGGTGGGCTACCTGGGCTACGAGGTCGCCCGGCACTTCGAGCGGATACCGCGGGCCGCCGGGCCGGGGCCGGACCTGCCGGAGGCGGCCTTCCTGGCCGTGGAGGACCTGGTGGTGTTCGACCACGCCACCCGGTCGATCGTGCTGGTGACGCTGCACCGGCCCGCCCATGAGCCCTACGAGGCCGCGCTGGCCCGGCTGGCGGAGATGCGCGAGCGGCTGGTCGCCGAGCCGCCGCAGGCCCGGCTGACCGCGGCGGGGTCGCGCGCGGGCGCTCTCGGCCCCGACGACGGCTGGGCGGCCAACACCACGCAGGCGGAGTTCGAGGAGCGGGTGCGCCGGGCGCGCGAGCACATCGCGGCGGGCGACGCCTTCCAGATCGTGCTGTCCCAGCGGTTCACCCGGCCGCTGCGGGTGGCCCCCGCGGAGCTGTACCGGCACCTGCGGGCGGTCAACCCGTCGCCGTACCTGTACCACCTGAGCCTCGGCGGTGGCAGGCACATCATCGGCGCCTCCCCCGAGCTGCTGGTGCGCGCCGACGGGCGGACCGTGCGGACCCGGCCGCTGGCGGGCACCCGGGCACGCGGGGCCGACCCCGACGGGGACCTGGCCCTGGAGCAGGACCTGCTGGCCGACAGCAAGGAGCGCGCCGAGCACGTGATGCTGGTCGACCTCGGCCGCCACGACATCAGCCGGGTGTGCGTGCCGGGCACGGTGCGGGTCGAGCGGCTGATGGAGGTCGAGCGGTTCTCCCACGTGATGCACCTGTCGTCCACTGTGGCCGGTGAGCTGCGCGAGGGCGCGACCCCGCTGGACGCGCTGCGCGCCGCCTTCCCGGCCGGGACGCTCAGCGGCGCGCCGAAGATCCGGGCCATGCAGATCATCGCCGAGCTGGAGCCCGACCGGCGCGGGGTGTACGGCGGCGCGCTGGGCTGCGCCGGGTTCGGCGGGCTGGTGGACTTCGCCATCGGCCTGCGCACCCTCGTGGTGGCCGACGGGATGGTCCACGTGCAGGCCGGGGCGGGCGTGGTCGCCGACTCCGACCCCACCACCGAGTACCTGGAGACCCTGCACAAGGCGAACGCGCTGTTCACCGCCGTCCGCTGCGCCGAGGAGGCGCGATGAGCAGGCGGGTGGCCGTGGTCGACAACTACGACTCCTTCACCTACAACCTCGTGCACTACCTGGCCGAGCACGGCGCCGAGGTCACCGTGCGACGCAACGACGAGACCACGGTGGACGAGCTGGCTGAGCACGACCTGCTGGTGATCTCCCCCGGCCCGGGCGCGCCCGAGGAGGCCGGGGTGTCGGTGGCCGCGGTCCGCGAGCTGACCGGGCGGATGCCGGTGCTGGGGGTGTGCCTGGGCCACCAGAGCATCGCCCGCGCCTTCGGCGCGCGGGTGGTGCGGGGGGCGCCGACGCACGGCAAGACCTCCGCGGTCGCCCACGACGGCAGCGGGGTGCTGGCCGGGCTGCCGAGCCCGTTCGGCGCGACCCGCTACCACTCCCTGGTGGTGGACCCGGCGTCGCTGCCCGCCGAGCTGGCGGCGACGGCGTGGACCGACGACGGGGTGGTCATGGCGCTGCGGCACCGGGACCACCCGACCTATGGCGTGCAGTTCCACCCCGAGTCGGTGCTCACCGAGGTCGGCAAGCGACTGGTGGCGAACTTCCTGGAGGCCGTTCCGTGATCGAACAGCTGCGCGCGCTGGCCAAGGGCCGCGCGCTCGACGAGGACGAGGCCGCGGCGGCGATGCGGTCGATCGTGTCCGGCGCGGCGGACCCGCTGCGGGTCGCCGGGTTCGCCGTGGCGCTGGCCGCCCGCGGCGAGACCGTGCCCGAGATCGTCGGCCTGGCCCGCGCCGTGCGCGAGGCCGCGGTGCCGGTCGACGCGCCCGCCGACCTGCTGGACACCTGCGGGACCGGCGGGGACGGGTCCGGCACCTTCAACATCTCCACCGCGGCGGCGATCGTGGCCGCCGCGTGCGGGGTCCCGGTGGCCAAGCACGGCAACCGGGCCGCGTCGTCGTCGTGCGGCAGCGCGGACGTGCTGGACGAGCTGGGCGTGCGCATCGATCTGGGGCCGGAGGCGGCGATGGCGTGCCTGGCCGAGGTCGGGATCGCGTTCCTGTTCGCGCCGCTGTACCACCCGGGGCTGGCGCACGTCGCCCCGGTGCGCAGGGCGCTGGGCGTGCGCACGGTGTTCAACCTGCTCGGCCCGCTGGTCAACCCGGCGCGCGCGAGCTACCAGGTGCTCGGGGTCGCCGAGGCGCGCCTGGTCGCGCCGCTGGCCGAGGCGCTGGCCCGGCTCGGCGCGCGGCGGGCGATGGTGTTCCACTCCGCCGACGGGATGGACGAGCTGAGTACTGGCGCGCCCGCCGACGTGGTCGAGGTGGTCGACGGGCAGACCCGCGCCCACCGGTTCGACCCGGCCCGGCTGGGCCTGCGACCTGCCGCGCCCGCCGCGCTGCGCGGGGGCGACCGCGCCGCCAACGCCGCGATCGTGCGGGCCGTGCTCGACGGCGCGCCCGGCCCCGCCGCCGACGTGGTCGCCCTCAACGCCGCGGCCGCGCTGCGCACGGTCGGCCGCGCCGACGGCTGGGGCGAGGCGCTGGCCGAGGCCCGGGCCGCGCTGGCCGACGGGCGCGCGCGGGCGGTCCTCGACGCCTGGGTGGCGGTGTCCGCCCGCGAGCTGACCAGGGGTGCGGCATGACCGGCGCGGGGCTGCTCGACCGGCTCGTGCAGCAGGCGCGGGCGCAGACCGACCGGCGGCGGGCCGCGGTGCCCGAGGCCGAGCTGGTCCGCCGGGCCGCGGACGGCCCGCCGCCGCGGGACTTCACCGCGGCGCTGCTGGCCCCCGGGCTGTCGGTGATCGCCGAGGTCAAGCGGGCCAGCCCGGTCAAGGGCCCGCTGACGGCGGACTTCCGGCCGGTGGACCAGGCGCTGGCCTACCAGCACGGCGGGGCGGCGGCGCTGTCGGTGCTCACCCACGAGACCGGCTTCGGCGGCGCGCCCGAGCACCTGGCCGAGATCCGCTCGCGCTGCGCGCTGCCGCTGCTGCGCAAGGACTTCGTGGTCGAGGACTACCAGGTCTACGAGGCCCGCGCGATCGGGGCCGACGCCGTGCTGCTCATCGTCTCCGCCCTCGCCGCGCCCCGGCTCGCCGAGCTGATCGGCCTGGTCGAGTCGCTGGGCATGGCCGCCCTGGTCGAGGTGCACGGCCCGGGCGAGGCCGAGGCGGCGGTCGCCGCGGGCGCGACGCTCATCGGCGTCAACCACCGCGACCTGCGCACCTTCACCATCGACATGGATCTCACCGCGCGCCTGGCCCCGCTGGTCAAGCCGGGCCGCGTCCTGGTCGCCGAGAGCGGGGTGCGCACCGCGGCCGAGGCGGCGGCGCTGCGCGCCGCGGGCGCCGACGCGGTCCTGATCGGCGAGGCGCTCATGCGCGCCGACGACCCGGCGGCGCTGGTCGCCGCCCTGGGAGGGGTGGACCGGTGATCGAATCGCGGTTCGGCCGCTTCGGCGGCCGCTACGTGCCCGAGACGCTGATGGCGGCGCTGGACGAGCTCGCCGCGACCTGGTCGGCGGCCAGGGAGGACCCGGAGTACTGGCTGGAGCTGCACCGCCACCAGGGGGAGTTCGTCGGCAGGCCGACGCCGCTGTACTTCGCCGAGCGGCTGACCGACGAGCACGGCGGGGCGAAGATCCACTTCAAGCGCGAGGACCTGTGCCACACCGGCGCGCACAAGCTCAACAACGCGCTCGGCCAGGTGCTGCTGGCCATCCGGATGGGCAAGCGGCGGATCATCGCCGAGACCGGGGCCGGTCAGCACGGCGTGGCCACGGCCACCGCGTGCGCCCGCTTCGGGCTGCCGTGCGTGGTCTACATGGGCGCCGAGGACGTGCGCCGCCAGGAGGTCAACGTCCGGCGGATGCGCCTGCTGGGCGCCCAAGTCCACCCGGTGGAGGCGGGGTCGGGGACGCTGAAGGACGCGACCTCCGAGGCGATCCGGGACTGGGTGGCCAACGTCGGCGACACCCACTACGTCATCGGCTCGGCCGTGGGGCCCGCGCCCTACCCGGCGCTGGTGCGCGACCTGCAGCGGGTCATCGGCGACGAGGCGCGCGAGCAGTACCTGGCCGCGGAGCGGCGGCTGCCCGACGCGGTGGTGGCCTGCGTCGGCGGCGGCTCCAACGCGATCGGCATGTTCAGCGCCTTCCTCGGCGACGCGGGGGTGGCCCTGGTCGGCGTCGAGGCGGGCGGGCGCGGGGTGTCCGGTGTGGAGCACGCCGCCGCCGCGGTCGCGGGCAGCGCGGGCGTGCTGCACGGCAGCATGAGCCGGATCCTGCAGGACGGGGTCGGGCTCATCCGGCCCACCCACTCGGTGGCCGCGGGCCTGGACTACCCCGGCGTCGGGCCCGAGCACGCGATGCTCGCCGAGACCGGGCGGGCCAGCTACGTGGCCGTGGACGACGCCGACGCGATCGCCGCGTTCCGCCGGTGCACCGCGCTGGAGGGGATCATGCCCGCGCTGGAGACCGCGCACGCCCTGCACCACGCGGGCGTCCTGGCCCGCGAGCTGGGCCCGGGCGGGCGGGTCCTCGTCTGCTTCTCCGGCCGCGGGGACAAGGACATGCACAGCGTCGACGAGTACACCGCCGAGCACGCAGCCGACCACTCAGCCGAGCACGAGGAGGCCCACCGATGACCACGACCGAGCAGCTCGGCCGCTCCGGCGCGCGGCTGCGCGGCGACCGCGTGTCGGTCGTGCCCTACCTGATGGCCGGGCACCCGGACCTGGCCACCACCCGGGAGCTGGGCAAGCGCCTGGCCGCGGCCGGGGTCGGCGCGATCGAGCTGGGCGTGCCGCACAACGACCCGCTCGCCGACGGCCCGGTGATCCAGCGGGCCGCGCAGCGGGCGCTCGACGGCGGCACGACGCTGGAGGGCTGCCTGGAGGCCGCGGCCGACATCGCCGCGGAGGGCGCGGCCCCGGTGGTGCTGATGACCTACGTCAACCCGGTGCTCGCCCACGGCGTCGAGCGCTTCGCCAGGGACGCCGCCGAGTGCGGGGTAGCCGGGGTGATCGTGCCGGACCTGCCGGTCGAGGAGGCCGAGCCGCTGGCCGCCGCGCTGCGGGCCCGCGGGGTCGACCCGGTGCTGCTGGTCGCGCCGACCAGCCCGCCCGAGCGGGTCGCGGCGGTGTGCGCGGCGTCCAGCGGGTTCGTCTACTGCGTGACCATCGCGGGCACCACCGGCAGCCGCGCGGCCCTGCCCCCGGGGGTGCGGTCGCTGCTGGCCGCCGTGCGCGCCCGCACCGACCTGCCGGTGGCCGCCGGGTTCGGCATCTCCCGGCCCGAGCACGTCCGCGACCTGGCAGGCCACGCCGACGCCGCCGTGGTCGGCAGCGCCCTCGTCGCGGCGGTCGACCGCGGCGAGGACCCGACATCCCTGGTGAAGGAGCTGGTGACAGCATGCGACTGAAGGACAAGAGCGCGGTCCGCCACCGGGCGCCCGCGGCGTGGTCCCCGGACTCCTGGCGCGGCCTGCCGATCGCCCAGCAGCCGACCTGGCCGGACCAGCGGCGGCTGGAGCAGGTGCTCGACGAGCTGGCCCTGCTGCCGCCGCTGGTGCTGCCCGGCGAGGTCGACGAGCTGGGGGCGGCCTTGGCGAAGGTCGCCACCGGGCAGGCGTTCCTGCTCCAGGCCGGGGACTGCGCCGAGCGGTTCTCCTCGTGCACCGAGGACGGCGTGCGCAGCAAGCTGCGAGTCATCCTGCAGGTGGCGATCCTGCTGACCTACGGCTCCGGGCTGCCGGTGGTGAAGGTGGGGCGGATCGCGGGCCAGTTCGGCAAGCCGCGGTCGAGCCCGGTCGAGGTGGTCGACGGCGTGGAGCTGCCGGTGTTCCGCGGGGACATCGTCAACGACGCCGCCCCCGACCGCGCCGCCCGCACCCCCGACGCCGAGCGGCTGCTGCGCGCCTACCACCACGCCTCGGCCACGCTCAACGTCCTGCGGGCGCTGACCAAGGAGGGGTTCGCCGACCTGGGCCAGGTGCACGCCTGGAACCAGGAGTTCGTGCGGCGCAGCCCGGCCGGGCAGCACTACGAGTCCGCGGCCCGCGACATCACCTGGGCGCTGCGGTTCATGTCCGCCTGCGGCGCCGACGTGGAGGGGTCGTCGGCGCTGCACCAGACCCAGCTGCACACCTCGCACGAGGCGCTGCTGCCCGCCTTCGAGCAGGCCCTCACCCGGCACCGGCCGGACACCGGCTCCTGGTACGGCACCAGCGCCCACCTGCTCTGGATCGGCGACCGCACGCGCGCCATCGACGGCGCGCACGTGGAGTTCCTCTCCGGCCTGGCCAACCCGATCGGCGTCAAGCTCGGCCCGTCGACCAGCCCGGACGAGCTGGTGGCGCTGTGCGAGAAGCTCGACCCCGAGCACGTGCCCGGGCGCCTGGTGCTGATCAGCCGGTTGGGCGCGGACAAGGTCACCGACCTGCTGCCGCCGCTGGTGCGGGCGGTGGAGTTCACCGGTCGCCGGGTGGTGTGGGCCTGCGACCCGATGCACGGCAACACCTTCCGCTCGGCCAGCGGCTACAAGACGCGGCGGCTGGTCGACATCGCCCGGGAGATCAGCGGCTTCTTCGCCGTGCACCGGGCCGAGGGCACCGTGCCCGGCGGCATCCACCTGGAGCTGACCGGCGACGACGTGACCGAGTGCCTGGGCGGGGCCGACGAGGTCCTGGACAACCACCTGGGCCGCAGGTACGAGACCGCGTGCGACCCGCGGCTCAACGCCAGCCAGTCCATCGAGCTGGCCTTCCGGGTGGCCGAGCTGCTCCGCGAGCACCACAGCCAGTGACGCGGCAGGCCCCTCCCGGCGCGCGGGAGGGGCCTGCGCCCGTCAGGCGACCAGGCCCGCGGGTGAGACCGGTTCGCGGGGCGGGCCGGGCGGGACGCCGTCGCCGAACGGGGAGCCGCCCATGGCCTCGCGGCCGTGCGGGGTCAGCCACCGCCTGCGGTCGGGGCCGCCGGGCAGGATGTGGTGCGGGTTCGACTCGTCCAGCACCAGGTGGTAGTGGCGGTGGATGTGGTCGAAGTCGACCGTGTCCCCGAAGCCGGGGGTCTGGAACAGGTCGCGGGCGTAGGCCCAGAGGTTGGGCAGCTCGGTGAGCTTGACCCGGTTGCAGCGGAAGTGGCCGTGGTAGACGTGGTCGAACCGGACGAGGCTGGGGAACAGGTGCACGTCCGGGTCGGTGATCGCCCCGCCCATCAGGTAGCGGCGGGTGGCCAGGCGCTCCTCCAGCGCGTCCAGCCGGGCGAACAGCGCGGCGAAGGCCCGGTCGTAGGACTGCTGGCTGCGGGCCATTCCCACCTCGTAGACGCCGACGACGACGTCGCGGTGCAGGTCGGCGTTGAGCGCGTCGATCTCGTCCCGCAGGCGCTCGGGGTAGAGGTCGGGCGCGCCGGGGCGGTGCAGGGCGCGCCACTCGGTGGCGAAGTCCAGCGGGATCGTGGCGAAGTCGTTGGTGACCACGTGCCCGCTGGGGACGTCGACGATGGCCGGGACGGGGAAGCCGCCGTCGTAGCCGGGTTCGGCGGCCAGGTAGGGCTCGCTGACGTAGCGGACGCCGAGGACGGGGTCGCGCCCGCCCGGGTCTAGGGAGAAGCGCCACCCCCGCTCGTCCTGGATGGGGTCGGCGATGGCCAGCGACAGCGCGTCCTCCAGCCCGAGCAGCCTGCGGGCGACGATCGCCCGGCTGGCGAAGGGGCAGGCGCGGCTGGCCATCATCCGGTAGCGGCCCGCCGCCACCGGCCACCGCGCCGACTGGTCGGCGCGGATGCGGTCGGCGAAGCGGCTGGGCGCCATCACCGGCTCGTCGGTTCCCATGTCACCTCCGGTTCCTGGTTCCCCGCCGAGACTGGCAGATCCGCGCCCGCCGCGCCGCGCCTGCCCGCGAAGAGCACCGCGGCGGCGACGGCGTTGAGCACCGCCAGCGCCAGGCACAGCGCGACCAGCCCGCCGATGGCCACCATCGCGCCCGCGATCACCAGGCTGCCCAGGGCGCCCGCCGCGCCCATCGCGAACTCGCCGAAGCCCTCGGCCCGCGGCCGCAGCTCCTCCGGGGTGACCTCGATGAGCCACATGCTGCCGCTGATGAGGTGGGCGTTCCAGAACAGGGCGACGAGGATGAGCAGCGCCAGGTCCACCACCAGGTTGCCGCTGGCCAGGCCGAGCAGCATCAGCGCGGACATGCCGACCATCGCCGCGAGGGCCAGCTTCTGCGGGCCCAGCCGGGCGGCCAGCGCGGCCGAGAGCGGCCCGAAGGCGAACATCGCTCCGATGTGGACGGCCATGACCACGCCGACGAGGTCCAGGCCCGCGCCGTTGTGCTGCAGGTGGTTGGGGGCGGCGCCCATGAGCGCCACCATCGACAGGTTGCCCAGGCCGAGCACCGCCAGCGGCCGCGCCCGCCCGGGCACCCGGCCGCGCGCGGGGGCGGGCTCCCCCACGGGCTTGGTGCGCGCCAGCAGGCCCAGGCCGATCACCGCGGCCGCGGGGAAGGCGACCACGGCCAGCAGGTGCAGCGCGGTCTCGGGGACGAAGCCCAGCGCCTGCGCGACCGGGCCGAGCGGGCCGAGCAGCAGCGGGCCGACCACGGCCCCGATGGTCACCGCGGCCACCGCGGCGCCGATCGCCCGCGCGGCGCGGCCCGGTTCGGCGAGGTCGGCGGCCACGTAGCGGCCCAGCATCACCCCGGTCGTGCCCGCGCCCAGCAGCACGGACCCGACCAGCAGCGCCGCGAAGCCCCAGTCGACGGAGAACACCGCAATGGCCGCGCCTATCGCGGCCGCGGCATGGCAGGCCAGGATGCCGCGCATCCGACCCCCGCGGCGCATCAGCGCCGCGGCCAACGGCCCAGCCAGCGCCGACCCGGCGACCAGCGCCGACATCGCCACCGACCCCGACGCCGCCGACCCGGTGATCAGCTCGGCGAGCAACGGCCCCGACGCCGCCCCCGCAGCCAACCCGAGCGACCCGACAACCTGGCTGGCGATCAGGAACACCAACGCGCGGTTCACAGCAAGTCCTTTCCCTTCCGTGGATTCCAGCCCACCGATCGGCGGACACGAGCGACCACCGGCCGCCCGACACTCAAGGCCCTGCCAGCCGCGACCACCCAGCCGCCGCCCACTCCACAAAGCCCTGCCAACCGCGACGCCGCGGCCAGCTACCAGCAAGCGCCCTCGGGTCGCCTGTCACCGCTCCGCCCACCAGCGGACGCGGTCGTCGACCATGCAGTCGCCGGCCCTCGCGGAAGCGGCCACAGCACACCGAAGCCAGCAAGCCCTTCCCCGCTCGGCGTTCACCGTTGCGCCCACAAAGCAGCCACGGCCGCCCACCACGCGGCCGCCGGCACTCGCGGACGGGGCCACAAGCGCGGCGCGGCCTTCCCCGGTCGCCCTTCACCGCTGCGCCCACCGGCAGCCCCGGCCGCGGACCATGCGGTCGCTGGCGCTCGGGGAAGCAGTCACAGCACACCGGAGCCAGCAAGCCCTTCTCCGCTCGGCGATCATCGTCCCGCCCACCACGCGGCCGCCGGCACTCGTGGGAGCGGCGGCACGCGCGGCGCGGCCTTCCCCGGTCGCTCTTCACCGCTCCGCCCACCAGCGGACGCGGTCGTCGACCATGCGGTCGGTGGGGCTCATGGAGGCTCGGCGGGGGGCGGTGAGGCGGGCTACCAGGCGGATGATGGGGGGTGGGGCTTGGGCGAGCATGCCCTCCAGGAGGGTGCGGGCCAGGTGGTCGACGGCGGAGAGGACGGCGTCGGCGTTGTCGGCGGCGCTGTGCTCGTCGATGCGGTCCATGAGCCTGCCCGCGATTGTGGGGAGGCGGAAGCGGACGGGGACGACGTCGATGGCGGGGGCGGCCGAGGGCACTGCCAGCGGGGCCTCGAACGGGTTGAACAGGGCGCTGGTGCCGGAGACGCCCATCGGGCCCGTCAGGTCGGGGCACGCCTCGTGCTCGCTGGTGTCGTCGGCCAGCGGCACCGATGACAGGCCCTCCTCGGCGAGCACGCCGACCACGAGGTCGAACGCGCGCACGGGGTAGGAGAGGTCGCGCAGCGCGTGCAGGCCGGAGGCGCCTTCGCCTGCTCCCAGCGCGGTCGCCAGCAGCAGCCGGACGCACTCGCGGGCCGACTGGACGTGGAAGCGGCAGCCGGTGGCGGGCAGCCACACCACCGAGTCCTCCCGGCCAGCCCGGCGCAGGCGCTCGACCAGCGGCGAGCGGTCCACCACGTGCGCGGCGCGCGCCACCGCCGTGCGCAGCAGGCCGCGGGTCGCGGCGTCGGCCACGATCAGCTCGGCGATGCGCTCGGCCGCGGCCACCGAGTCGCGGGAGTACGGCAGCAGCGAGCGCTCCGTCGAGCCCAGCACCAGCGCGCCCACGCGGGTGCCCACGGCGGCGTCGACCACGTGCCGGGTGCCCAGGATGGTGGTGGCCGCGGTGCGGTGGCCGGGGTCGTCGCCGAGCTCGTGGTCGGCGTCGAGGTCGGTTTGGCCGATGAGGTGGAAGACGATGTCGGGCCGCGCCGCGCCGACGGCCCTGGCGACCGCGGCCCGGTCGCGCACGTCCACCCGGTGGTGCTCGACCACGCCTGCCGGGCCGGGGCCGACGGTGGTCAGCAGGCGCGGGTTCATCTCCAGCAGCGCCTCGCACAGCGCGTCGCCGACGCGCGCGGTCTCCCCCGTCACCAGGATGCGGCGGTGGGCGACCAGCTCCCGGATGCGGTCCAGCGGGACCGCGACGTCGCGGTCGGCCGCCGCCCGGAAGCGCCGGTACTCGTGGGCCGCGTGCCGGTGCACCCGCACCAGCACCGTGGACAGGCGGCGCAGCCGCTCGCGGGTGACCGCGTCGACCGGCAGCCCGCGCCGGGGGGCCGCGGACCGCAGTTCCGCAAGCACCCGGTCGATCTCACCTGCTCGCCGCATCCTTCGTCGCCTCACCAACCGCAACTGGAAAGCCGCATCGACGCTAGCCGCGCCCGCTCTCCGGTCGGTCTCAGCGGCGGAGAGCGGCGGTGGTGGGCAGGGGGACCGTCCCGCCCACCACCGACCACCCCTCGCCGCGCCGCGGGCCGGGGCGTCCCTCAGCCCGCGGCCCCCTTCACGCCGCTGATCACGCCGTGCGGGGTCCAGGTGTCGCCGGGGGCGCGGCGCACCGCGCCGAACCCGGCCTCGCGCAGCCAGCCCTCGTAGGCCGCCCAGGGGTAGATCATGCTGCGCGGCGCGGTGAGCGTGGCGAAGTAGGCGTTGTCCAGCGCCGAGTACAGCGGCCCGTCGCCGGAGTCGTCGGACATCACGTTGAACACCATGACCCGGCCGCCCTCGGGCAGCGCGTCGTGGGCCCGGCGCAGCAGCGCGACGTTCTGCTCCGGGGACCAGATCACCAGCTGGTTGGCGAACAGGACCGCGTCGTGGCCCGGCGGGTAGGGGTCGTTGAAGATGTCGAGCGGGGCGACGTCGATGCGGTCGGCCAGGCCCGCGTCGGCGACCTTGCCGCGCGCGATCTCCACGGCGCCGGGCAGGTCCACGACGGTGAACCGGACGCCCGGGTTGGCCTTGGCCAGGGCGATGGCGTTGACCCCGTCGCCGCCGCCGACGTCGAGCACCCGCCGCACGCCCGTCAGGTCGGCCTTGGCGACCAGGACCGGGTTGGACAGCCGCGACCAGGACCGCATGCACCGGTAGAACAGCGCTTCCAGGTGCGGGGTCTCCGGCAGCCGGTGGTAGAGGTCGTCGCCGGTGCCCGCGAACCGCTGCAACCCGGCGTTGGTGTCGGTGCGCAGCGACTCCACCAGGTCCGACAGCGGCAGGTACACCAGCTGGGCCTCGAAGTCGACGATGTCGGCGAAGATCTCCCACGAGCCGTCGTCGAACATGCGCGAGAGGACCTCGGCGTTGCGGTAGCGGCCGTCGGCCACCTCGGTCAGCCCGAGCGCGGTGGCGCCCAGCAGCAGGATGCGGGTGGACCGCTCGGACAGGCCCAGCGCGGGGCCGATGTCGGCCGCGGCCAGCTCGCCCTTCTCCCGCAGCAGCGCGAACAGGCCGAGTTCGACGCCCGCGCGCAGCATCTGGAAGGCCGCGGCCCCGAACAGCGGGCCGACCAGGTCCTCCCGGGTACGGATCTTGGACACCGGTTGCTCCTCTCAGGACACGTCGAACAAGGTGCCGGGCACGGGGTTGCAGCGCTGCTCGCCGAGCCTGCCCAGCGCCGCCATCTGGGCGTCGTCGAGGGCGAAGCCGGTCAGGTCGAAGTTGGCCCGGATGCGGTCGGCCCGCTCCGACTTGGGGATCACCACCACGCCCAGCTGCAGGTGCCAGCGCAGCACGACCTGGGCGGGGGTGCGGCCCACCGCGGCGGCGACCGCCACCACGTCCGGGTGCTGGAGCAGGCCCTGGTTGCGGCCCAGCGGGCTCCACGCCTGGGTGACGATGCCCCGCTCGGCGTGGGCGGCCCGCAGCTCCTCCTGCTGGAACATCGGGTGCAGCTCGACCTGGTTGACCGCGGGCACGACCCCGGTCTCCGCGGCGAGGCGGTCCAGCTCGGCCACGCCGAAGTTGGACACCCCGATCGAGCGGATGCGGCCCTCGTCGCGCAGCCGGGTCATGGCCCGCCAGCTGCCCGGGTACCTGCCGAGCGCGGGCCGCGGGAAGTGGATGAGGTAGAGGTCGACGACGTCCATCCCGAGCCGCTGGGCGCTGGCGTCGAAGGCGCGCAGCGTCTCGTCGTAGCCGTGGGCGTCGTTCCACAGCTTGGTGGTGACCACGAACTCCGAGCGCGGCACGCCGCTGTTGGCGATCGCCTTGCCGACGCCTTCCTCGTTGCCGTAGGCGGCGGCGGTGTCGATGAGCCGGTAGCCGGTGTCGATCGCGGTGGCCAGCGGGCCGACCACGTCGTCGGGGGAGATCATGAACACCCCGAAGCCGACTTGCGGGATCGTCGTGCCGTCGTTGAGCCGGACCGCGGGCGGGGCGGGGAGCGCGTCGCGGGCGGCGGCGGGCGGGGGTGCGGTGGTGGACACGGGCGGGACTCCTCTGGCGCGGCTAGCTGTAGCGGGCGGGCTCGGGGATCTCGTCGCAGAGCCGGAACAGGCCGACCTCGCGGCGCTGGTAGGCCACCGGGTGGTGCAGCGTGTGGGTGCGCACGTTGCGCCAGAACCGGTCGAAGCCGAAGGCGTTGGCGGTCGAGCGGGCGCCGGTCACCTCGAAGATCCGGGTGGTCACCTCCAGGGCGACCTCGTCGGCGCGGGCCTTGACCGCGGCGGTGCGGACCTTGTACTCCCCGCGCATGCGCGGGGTGACCGACAGCCGGTCGCGGTGCAGCGGCAGGCCCTCCTCGGCCACCTGGTCGGCGAACGCCTCGACGGCCCACAGCTTGGCGGTCAGGTCGCCGATGGTGTCCTGCACGCGCGGCTCGTCCACGGTGCGCTCGTAGCCACCCCAGCCGCGCTTGCCCTGGGTGTACTCGATGGCGGCGTTGAGCGCGCCGTTGGCCACGCCCAGCCACAGGTTGGCGAACAGCAGCTGCCCGATGGGGACGTTCATCGTCATGTACGCCGTCGGCTGGAACTTCTTGCCGGTGAAGCCGAGCGCGTCCTCCCACGGCACCTTCACGTCGCGGATGGTCACCCCGCCGCTGTCGGTGAGGCGCTGGCCCATGTTGTCCCAGTTGTCGTGGTAGACGATCCCGGGCTGGTCGGTGGGCACGATGCCGATGACGTGGTCGCCGCTGTCGAGCACGCCTTCGAGCACGGCGTGGTCGGAGACCTTGATGCCGGTGCAGAAGCTCTTCTTGCCGCTGAGCACCAGGTGGTCGCCCTCGTCGGTGGCCACCACGTCGGCGTCGCGCGGGTTGAGGGCGCAGCCGAAGAACCAGTTGCCGCGGGCGGCGTCGCGCTCGACGCGCTCGATCTGCTCGGCGGTGCCGACCATGCGCGGCAGCCAGCACCAGGTGTAGTGGTCGCCCAGGAGCTGGCCGATGGAGCCGTCGGCCGCGCCGATGGCGCGCACGACCTTGTAGGCGGTCGGCCACTCCTGCCCGCCGCCGCCGTGCTCGGCGGGGCCGAGCAGGGTCGCCAGCCCGGCGTCCTTGATGATCTGGATCTCCCGGTGCGGGGTGCGGTTGGCCCGGTCGCGCTCGGCTGCGCCCTCGGCGAGCACCGCGGCGACCTCGTGCGCCCTGGCCACCCAGCCCTCTGCTGTGGTGGGGCGGGCGGACCAGTCGGGGTGCTCGGTGCGCGCGGGCGCGGGCAGGGTGGTGGTCACGGTCGTCTCCTCGGATCAGGTGCGGTGCGGGGGGTGGGTCGGGGCTCGCTACGGCGCGGCGGTGCCGTGCGGGTTGTCGATGATGGAGCGCCAGAGCCCGTCGGCCCCGCGGCGCAGCACGTCGGTGCTGGAGCCCTGCAGGCTCAGCTGCTGCCCGTCGGGCGTGGTGCCCTCGACCCGCCAGTCGGCGATGATCAGCGCGGTGTCGTCGGCGACGTAGACGTGCCGGTCCTCGATCTCCATCGGCAGGCCCAGCGCCAGGAAGTCGGCGACGGCCTTGCGGGCGTCGTCGCCGGTGACGGGGTCGCCGGGGGCGCGGACGAACACCGCGCGGGGGTCCATCGTGGCCACGACGGCGGCCGGGTCGCCGGAGTTGAACGCCTTGGCGAAGTTGGCGGTGTGCTCGTGCGGGTCGGCGACCGGTGCGAAGGCCTCGGTGCTGGCGGCCATGCCGGTTCTCCTCTCTGTCGGGTCAGGCGTTGGCGGGTTCGGGCCAGGCCGAGTAGGACCGCAGCCCGTAGAGCAGGGGGCGCCGGACACCCCGGCGCAGCACGCGGGTGACCGTGCCGATGACGATGGTGTGGTCGCCGATCGGCTCGGTGCGGGCGACGGCGCAGTCGGCCACCGAGTGGGCGTCCTCGCGCAGGTGCGGCCCGCCCGCCTCCGCGTCGACCGTCCACTCGACGCGGTCGAAGCGGCGCGGGTCGCCGGAGGCGAACAGCTCCGCGGTCCGCCGCGCGTCGTGGTCGAGCAGGTTGACCGCGAACGCGCCCGCGGCGGTCACCGCGGCCAGGGTCGGGCTGGCGCTGCGCAGGCAGACCAGCAGGGTCGGCGGCTCGACGGTCACGCTGCACACCGCCGAGCAGGTCATCCCCCACGGGATGCCGCCTGCGGCGAGCGCGGTCACCACGGCCACCCCGGTCGGGAACCCGGCCATGAGCGCCCGGAAGTCGTCCTCCCGCACTTCCTCGGGCGCGATTCGGTCTGGCATGGACACCGCCTCTGCCGATCACGGGCCGTTTGGAGGGCGGCCCTCGCGGATTGCGCGATCACCTCGCAGCCCACGCTAGGAGCGCCGCCTCTCGCCCCACTCTCCGCAACCTCTCCCCTGCCCTCTTCTCTGTGCCCTCTTCCCCTGTCCTCCCTCTGCCCTCTTCCCCCTGCCCTCTTCTCTGTGCCCTCTTCCCCTGTCCTCCCTCTGCCCTCTTCCCCCTGCCCTCTCCCCCTGCCCTCTCCCCCTGCGCTCTTCCCCCCTGCTCCGCCGCACGCGCGGCGACGGCCGCCGGGGGAAGACCCCGGCGGCCGTCGGTCGAGCGCGGTATTCGGTTGGGGGGCGGGACCTCAGCCCTGGTCGCGCACCGTCTTGAGGGCGGCGGCGATGCGGGCGAAGCGGGCGCCGTGGAACTCGGCGGCGATCTGGACGTCCTTCTTGCGGTCCTCGTCGGTGTGGGTGGTGCTGATGCCGTAGGGGTTGCCGCCCGCGGCGTGGATGATGTCGTAGTCGGCGTAGCCGGTCGGGACGATGACCGTCCCCCAGTGGTGCATGACGTTGTAGAGGGCCACGAGCGTGGTCTCCTGGCCGCCGTGCACCTCGTAGCTGCTGGTGAAGCCGGTGGCCGCGCGGCCGACCATGACGCCCTCGTGCCACAGCCCGGCCGTGGAGTCGAGGAACTGCTTGAGCTGCGAGGAGACGTTGCCGAAGCGCGTCGGGGTGCCGAAGGCGTAGCCGTCGGCCCAGCGCAGGTCGTCGTGCGTGGCGACCGGGATGTGCGCGGTGGCCTCCAGGTGCGCCCGCCACTCCGGGTTCTGGTCGATCAGGTGGTCGGGGACCAGCTCGGCGGCGCGGCGCAGCCGGACCTCGGCGCCCGCGCTCTCCGCGCCCCGGGCGATCCCCTCGGCGAGGGCGTGGATGGTGCCGGTGGCCGAGTAGTAGATCACGGCGATCCGAACCGTCATTGTTCACCTCTCAACGATTCACCCCAGGACTGTTCACGAACGAACAGTACGCCGGGAAACGTTCACCTGTCAACAGTTGCGAGCTATACTCAGCTGATGCCGAACCGCCAGCACCAGGCGTGGGCCGCGATCTACCGGTTCACCAGCATGGCCAACGCCCGGCTGGACGCCGCCCTGCGCGCCCGGTCCGGGATGACGCTGGCCGAGCACGAGCTGCTGGCCACCCTCGACGCCCACGGCGGCACCGTCCGCATGGGCGAGCTGGCCAAGTCGCTGATGCTGTCCAAGAGCGGCACGACCCGGCTGGTCGCCAAGCTGGAGGACCAGTCGGCCTGGGTCGCGCGCGTGCTGAGCCCCACCGACCGCCGGGCCACCTGGGCGGAGCTGACCCCGCTGGGCCGCAAGGCTCTTGAGGAGTCCCAGCCGGTCTACCGCGCCGCCGTCGCCGCCGTCTTCGGCGACCACCTCCCCGACGACCGGCTGGTCACCCTGGCCGAGGCGCTGGAGCACGTCATCGCCGCCAACGGCTGGGCGCCCGAGCCCAACTCCTGCTCGGAGAGCTTCGCCCCGCCCGGGCGCTGAACCGGGCAGGCGGCGGTCACCACGCGCGCGGCGAGGTCAGCTCGGTGACCTCGGCGCTGAACACCCAGGGCTCGACGTCCGGCGGCGGGACGGCCGCGGCCCGGTGGCGAGCGGCGAAGCGCAGGCCCTCGGCCTCCAGCAGCAGCCAGCCGCCCGGGTCGGACTCCACCATTTCGATCATCTGCGTGCAGGCGCCGTGCGGGCACTCCAGCAGCTCGGAGTCCTCGGGGACGCCGCTGAGCAGCTGCTCGGCGCGCTGGGCCAGGCCGAGCCAGCAGCCTGCGGCGCGGTCGAGGAGCTCGGCGCGCTGGGCGGGCGAGAGCTCCCGCATCGCGCGCTCGCGGGCGTAGAGGCCGACCAGCTCGTGCATCCGGTAGCGCAGCACGCCCATGTGGTCGGTGCCCGCCGCATGCAGCAGCCCGCGGTCGACCAGGTGCTCCAGCACCGGCTCCACCACCGGGATCGGGGTGCTGGTCGCCGCGGCGACCACCCACGCGGCGAAGTCGGGCACCTCCAGCAGGCCCAGGGCCAGCCACACCCGGCGGGCCCGCTCGGGCAGCGCGTCGGCGCTGGGCGCCAGGTGCGAGCGCACGTTCAGCGCGCCGTGGGACAGCTCGTCCAGCCGCCGGGCCGGGTCGCTGAGCCGCTGGGCGAGGTGCCGGACGGGCAGGCGGTGGCGGGCGGCCAGCCGCGCGGCTGCGGCGCGCACCGACAGCGGCAACCGGCCGGTGGCGTTCACCAGGCAGGCAGCGGCCTCCGGGTCGGCGGCCACGCGCTCGTCGCCGACGACGCTGCGCAGCAGCCGCACCGACTGCTCGACGGTCAGCGCGCCCACCTTGACCGGCACCGAGCCGGGCACGTCGGCCATGTGGCAGCGGCTGGTCATCAGCAGCGCGGCCTCCGGGTGCGCGGGCATGACCGGGCATATCCAGTCGGATGTGGGCACGTCGTCGAGCAGCACCAGGATGCGCTTGCCGTCGATGAGGCTGCGGAACAGGCCCGACCGCTCGGCCTGGTCGGCGGGCATGGCCGAATCCGGCACGCCCAGGGCGCGCAGGAACCGGCCGAGGACGTCGAGCACCGGCACCGGGTCGGCGTGGGAGCCGCGCAGGTCGGCGTAGAGCTGGCCGTCCGGGAACTCCCCGCGCACCTGGTGGGCCACGTGCACGGCCAGCGCGGACTTGCCGGAGCCGAAGTCGCCGTGCACGCCGCACACCCGGGGCGCGACCTCGTGGCGGGCGGTCAGCGCGGCGCGGATGCGGTCCTCGTGCTCCGGGCGGGGCACGAAGTCGGGCATAGTCGAGACCAACTGCGCGGGCACCGGCGTGCTCGCTGGAGGCTCGGCCGCGGCCGCCGCGGCGGGCTCGCCCGCCAGGATGCGCTGCTGCATCTCGCGCAGCGCCCGGCCCGGTTCCAGCCCCAGCTCATCGATGAGCCGGGCGCGGCCGCGGGCGTAGACGTCCAGCGCCTCGGCCCGGCGGTCGGCGCTGTAGAGCGCGCACATCAGGTGCGCGCGCAGGCCCTCGCGCAGCGGGTACTGCTCGACCAGGGTGGTCAGCTCATCGATCAGCTCGCGGGCGCGGCCGCACTCGATCTCCAGCGCGACGCACTCCTCCAGCACGGCCAGCCTGCGCTCCTCCCACTGCGCGGCCATCGCCTGCACCACCGGGCTCTCCACCTCGGCGAGCACCGGCCCGCGGAAGAGCGACAGCGCGCAGCGGAACCGCTTGGCCGCCAACGACTTGTCGCCCTGGGCAGCCAGGGCGCGGGCCTCGTCGACGCCGCGGGTGAACTGGTGGGCGTCAACGGCCTGCGGGTCGATGCGCAGCGCGTAGCCCGCTGCGGTGGTCTCGATGAGGTCGGGTGCGGCTCCCGCGAGGGAGAACGAGCGGCGTAACCGCCAGACGCAGGTCTGGACCTGCTCGGCCGCCGTCTTCGGCGGACGCCCGCCCCACAGCGCCTCCACGAACTCCGGGATGGTGACCGTGCGGCCCGGGGCGGCCAGCAGCAGGGCGAGCACGATGCGCTGCCGGTTGCGCCCCACGTTGACGGTCGTGCCACCGACACCTGCTTCGAGCGAACCCAGGACGCGGAAGTACATAAGGCGACAGCCCCCTCTGGCGTCTGCTGACATGACTCACGGAAAGACTGAAGCACAAACTCCACCAACCAGCGTGGAAGATCAAGTGCAGCGTATCAACGCTTTGCCAAACACGTCGAACCGGACACCCATACCACCGGAACGGAGTAGTGCCGGTTACCGAGGACAATCGTCGTCCCCCAGCGCGTTCTTAATAGCTACTCACTTCTCTCTGCCCAGCTCAAAGCCGGGTCAACACCCGGTTGGACCACTTAACTCCCCCTGCCGAACCAATCGCCCCGCACGCTGCGGAGAGCGCGAACGGTAATCGCATTGAATCAGCGGCCAACCATCACCGCATCGGCGATGCCGCGACAGTTCCGGATCTGTCCCCGGTTAGCCCGGCGCGGCGCAGCAATTCCCACACCCGCAGCGGGGTGAATGGGGTCGCCACCAGTCCTGCCGCGATCTCGGGCACCGCGGCGGCCACGGCGTTGCCGACCGCGGCCGGGGCCGGGATCACCCCGGACTCCCCCAGCCCCTTGAACCCGCCGGGCACGTGCGGGCTCGGCGTCTGCCGGTGCTCCAGGCGCAGCCGCGGCACGTCGTCCGCGGTGGGCAGCAGGTAGTCCTGCCACCCGCTGACGCGGGGGACGCCGCCGGGACCGGGGTCCGCATCCTCGCGCAGGGCCACGCCGATCCCCTGCGCGATCCCGCCCGCGATCTGCCCTTCGGCGATGCCCGGGTTGACCAGGACGCCGCTGTCGCTGACCGCCCAGTAGTCCTCAACGGACACCCGCCCGGTGTCCAGGTCCACGGCGACGGCGGCCCCGTGCACCGCGTAGGAGAACGCCTCCGAGGGCGGGTCGAAGTCGGCCTGCTCCTCCAGCCGGATCGTCCCGCCTGCCTCGCGCGCCCAGCCCAGCCAGCCGAGTTCGGCGACCTCGGCCCACGCGATCCGGCGTTCGCCCGCGTGGAAATGGCTGCCGTCCCAGTCGACGGCCTCGACGTCCAGCGCGGCGGCGGCCAGCTCGGCCATGCGCCGCCGCATGCGGTCCGCGGCGCGCACCAATGCCCCGCCCGCCAGCACGATCGAGCGGCTGGCCTGGGCGGCCAGGTCCGAGCGCGGCGTGCTCGCGGTGTCGCCCAGCCGCACCCGCACCCACTCCAGCGGCACGGCCAGGTGCTCGGCGGTGATCTGGGCGAGCGCGGTCTCCACGCCCTGCCCCAGCGCGGTCACCCCGGCCGCGGCGGTGACCGTGCCGTCCTCGTTGACCCGCACGCGCGCGCTCTCCCAGCCCGCGGCGCGGTTGCCCGCCAGCCGGAGCACGCTGGTCGGGCCGTACCCGGTGATCTCCACCGAGCAGGCGTAGCCGACACCCCGCCGCACCCGCCCCGCCGAGGGCCGCGGCTCGGCCAGCTCGACGGCCCGGCGCAGCGCGGCGGGGTAGTCCCCGGAGTCGTAGACCAGGTGGGTCCGGGTGGTGTGCGGCAGCTCGTCCGGGCGGATCAGGTTGCGCAGCCGCAGCTCGACCGGATCGATCCCCAGTTCGCGGGCGGCCTCGTCGACCAGGCGCTCGCGCACCCACGCCGACTCCTGCATCCCGTATCCCCGGTAGGCCGAAGTCGGGGTCGCGGTGGTGTAGACCCCGCGCACGGTCGAGCCCGCCGCGGCGAACCGGTACGGGCCGACCGCGGTGACGCCGGTGACCACGAATGGCCCATTGCCCGCCTGCGTGGCGTAAGCGCCGAGATCGCCGTCGACGCGCACGCGCAGGGCGGTGAAGCGGCCGTCCGCGTCCAGGGCGAGGGTGGCGGTCGCGCGCTGGCCGCGCCCGTGCGGGGCGGCGACCACGCTCTCCGCGCGCGTCTCCACCCACTTGACCCGCCCGCCGACGACCACCGCGGCCAGGCAGGCCAGCAGCTCGTCGGGCTGCGGGAACGCCTTGCCGCCGAAGGCCCCGCCGATGTCCGGGGTGACCACGCGCACCTGGTCGACCCGCAGCCCCAGCACCGCGGCGGCTTCGCGCTGCAGCAGGTGCGGGACCTGCGTCGACGCCCACGCCGTCAGCTCGCGCAGCGCGGGCGACCACTCGGCGACGACCCCGCGCGGCTCCAGCGACGACGGCAGGACCCGCTGGACGGCGAAGTCGCGGGTGATCACGTACGCGGCCCCCGCGATGGCCGCCTCCAGCACCTCGGGCGGGTCGCCCAGGTGCACCTCGCCCGCGATGTTGCCGCCCGCGTACAGCTGCGGGGCGTCCTCGGCGAGCGCGGCGGCGATGCCCGCGACGCCCGGCAGTTCCTCGATGTCCAGGCCGATGCGCTCGGCGGCGTCCTCGGCGGCCGCGCGCCCAGGCGCGACGACGACGGCCACGGGCTGGCCGACGTACCGCAGCACCTCATCCACCAGGGGAATCGTGCGCTGCTGCTGGCCGGGCATGGTCGAGAGCACCGGGATCGGCGCGGCCAGGCGGGCCACGTCGGCCGGGGTGATCACGGTCGTGCCCGGGGGCAGGTCGGGCACGCGCACGCCGAGGAGGCGCCCGTGCGGCACCGGGCTGCGGACGATGGCGGCGTGCCGGTCGGCAGGCAGGTCGTCGACGAACTGCCCGCGCCCCGCCGCCAGCCGCAGCGCGTCGGGCCGGGTGGCCGAGGTCCCGATCCAGCTCACCGCGCCTCCCAGTGCTCGCGGATGGCGGCGCGCACGGCCTCGTACCCGGTGCAGCGGCACAGGTGCCCGGCCAGCACGGTGGTCTCGACCTCGGCGGCGCTCAGCTTCGCCCGCTCCGCGGCGGTGAGCGACATCAGGATGCCGGGCGTGCAGAACCCGCACTGCAGGGCGTTGCGCTCGGCGAACCTGCGCTGGAGCGCGGTGGGCTCCCCGTCCTCGGCGAGCCCTTCGACGGTCTCCACGGCGTGCCCGTCGACCTGGACCGCCAGCAGCAGGCAGGCGCGCACGGGTTCGCCGTCGAGCAGCACCGTGCACGAGCCGCAGAAGCCCTGTTCGCAGCCCACGTGCGTGCCGGTCATGCCCAGCCCGTCGCGCAGCAGCTCGGCGAGGGTCGTGCGCGGCTCGACGGCGCAGGACTGCTCGACGGCGTTGAGGGTGAACCGGATCTGGTTCATCGCAACCGCTCCTCCACCTGCGCCAACAGCGTCCGGACGAGCGCCAGCCGGTACTCCGGCGTAGCGTGCGGGCCTGCGGGCGGGGCGTGGTCGACGCCGAGCCCCCCGCCGTCGAGCTGGGTGATCACCGGCCGATCCGCGATCCCGCCCGCGGCGGCACGCACGACATCACCGGTCACCGCCGCGCAGACCACCGCTAGCGGCAAGTCGTTGGTGCGCACGGAGAACTCGGCCACCGCGGCCCGGTCCGGTCTGGGGAACTCGACGGCGGTCAGCAGTTCTCCCGGCGCGCGGGTCGTCCCGGGGGCGGAGAAGAACTCGGCGGCCGCCACAACTCGCGTGCGTACCTCCCCGTCAGCAGCCAGCGACCGCAGCACCAGCCGCGCCCCGAGCGCGACGGCCACCACCGGCAACTCGGCTGACGGGTCGGCCTGGCAGAGCGATCCGCCGATGGTCGCCCGCGTGCGCACCTGCGGATGCCCGACCATGCGCACCGCATCCACCAGAACGGGCAACGCCTCGGCCACCACCGGATCCCGCTCCACCGCCCGCATCCGCACCAGCGCCCCCACCACCACCCGATCACCGGCGACATCAACGCGATCGAGCCCTTCGACCCCGTTGATGTCGACGACCACCTCCGGCCGCACAACCCGCTGCGTCAGCGCCCGCACCAGGCTCTGCCCACCCGCCAGCGCCACCGCCCCCGGCCGCGCCAACTCCCGCACCGCGTCCTCCACGGTCCGCGGCGCGCAGTAGGTGAAGGGCGCGGCGGTCACCGAGCACCCCGCCACCGCGGGCGCCCATCCCCGACCAGTGCCCAGTCCACACACCCGACACTATCCACGCACGTTCTCATCCCGCTCTCAGCACGCGAACACGGCTGCCTGGTCTGACACCGCATCGGCCGCTACCAGCGCATTCACCACCCCCACCCGACCGCACACCCGGACCTTTCGCTTCCAAGCGTTGTTGTGCCGTGCCGTTCTTCACTGGCCGTATCCTCCAAGGCGCCCAGCACAAAAGCCCATTATCTTGATAGCGAATAGTCGAAATAATGTCGCTACATCTCGCGCGCCAGCACTGTCCACTGTGTACCGAGTGGGACCTCGGTGTCAGGGCTGGAGCAGGGTGAGCTGGTGGTGGACGGCCTCGGTGAGGCGCTTCTCGTCGCCGGTGGCCAGGAGGTCGAGGAGGGCGCCGCGCAGGATTGAGAGGGCGAGGGTGCGGCGGGTTCGGCCGAGGCGGGTGGTGCGTTCGGCGGGGGGCTGGCAGGTGGCGAGGACGGCGAGCCAGTCGGTCACCGTCGACCGGGCGAAGCCCGCCCAGGGGCCGTCGGGTTCGACCAGGGAGCGGGTGTAGGCCTCGACCCACAGGCGGAGCAGGGGGCGGTGCTCCGCGGCGGCCAGCCAGGTCCAGACGCGCGCGACGGCCGGGGCCAGGCCGGGGGGCTGGTCGGGGTGGCTGATCCGGGACAGCAGGGCCAGCTCGTCGGTGCGGGCGCGGGCCAGCAGGGCGCGCAGGAGGCCGTCCTTGCTGCCGAAGAGGTAGAGCAGGACGCGGGGGCTGGAGCCGATCGCCTCGGCCAGCGGGCGCAGGGACAGCTCGGCCAGGCCGTGGGCCAAGGCGTAGCGGTAGGCCGCCTCCAGCAGCTCGGTCTGCCGGGCGGAAGGGGTTGGCGCGGGCTGGGGCACGCCGCTAGCCTAACTGAAACGACTGTTTCAGTACCGACGGAGAGACAGGCCATGTCGCAGCAGGAGCAGCAGCGAGCCACCGTGCGCCGCGCCGACCAACCCGGGGACCTGGGCTGGGTGGTGCTGGCCCACGGCGAGGTCTACCACCGGCAGTTCGGGTGGAACGGCGAGTTCGAGGCGCTGGTCGCCAAGATCGTCGCCGACTTCGCGGGCGGGCACGACCCGCGGCGCGAGGCCGGGTGGATCGCCGAGGTCGACGGGCAGCGGGTGGGCTGCATCTTCCTGGTCGCAGGCGACGAGCCGGGCGCAGCCAAGCTGCGGACCCTGCTGGTCACCCCGGAGGGCCGGGGCTGCGGGCTGGGGACGCGGCTGGTCGCCGAGTGCCTGGACTTCGCGCGGGCCGCGGGCTACGAGCGGGTGACGCTGTGGACCAACGACGTGCTGGTGTCCGCGCGCCGGATCTACCAGGCCTTCGGCTTCACCCTGGTGAGCGAGGAGCCGCACCGCAGGTTCGGCCACGACCTCGTCGGCCAGACGTGGGCGCTGGACCTGCGCGGGGAGCAGGCGCCCGGCGGGGGCTGCGCGGAGCTGGAGGACGCGCGAGGATAGCCGGCATGACGGTGCCCGCCCTCCCCGAGGAGTCCTTCCGGCGCGTGCTCTGCGTCGTCGCGCATCCCGACGACATGGAGTACGGCACGTCCGCGGCTGTAGCCCGGTGGACCGCGCGCGGGATCGAGGTCGGCTACCTCCTGCTCACCCGCGGCGAGGCGGGCATGCCCAGCCCGCCGGAGGAGACCGCGCGGGTGCGGGTCGCCGAGCAGCGGGCCGCCTGCGCGGTCGTCGGGGTCGAGCACCTGACCGTCCTGGAGCACCCCGACGGCGTGCTGGTCTACGGGCTGGACCTGCGCCGGGACATCTGCCGGGAGATCCGCCGCTTCCAGCCCGACGTGGTGGTCGGCGCGGGGTTCGAGGTGGAGACGCCCTACGGGTTCGACCAGGCCGACCACCGGGCGGCCGGGCTGGCCACCCTCGACGCGATCCGCGACGCGGGCAACCGCTGGGTCTTCCCCGAGCAGATCGATGACGAGGGCCTGGCGGCGCACTCGGTGCGCTGGTACATCGTCCCCGCGATGACGGGCTCGGCCACCCACGGCGTGGACGTCACGGGTGAGCCGCTGCGCCGCGGGATCGCCTCGCTGGAGGCGCACGCCGCCTACCTCGCCGCGCTCCCCGACCACCCCGCGCCCGCGGAGCTGATCCCCATGTTCACCGCGATGAGCGGCAAGGCGATGGGCGTCGAGCACGCCATCCTCTTCCGCGCCCACGACCTGCAGGCGCCACCGGAGTTCTGATCACCCGGTGGTCAGGCGCTCGGCGAGGAAGGCGACGATCTCGTCGCGCGCCTGGACCGTCGGGTGGCCCGCCTCGTCGACCAGGTGGGCGGTGACGACGCTGTGCGGGCTGCCGACGACATCGCGGAAGAACGGCGGCGGGTCCGGGTTGGCCCGGTCCCCGGGCAGGACCCGGCCGTCGAAGGCGTCGCCGAGGAGCGCGCGGTAGGCGGCGAAGCGCTGGCCGGTGCACCACCGGTCGTTGTCGAAGCGGTAGGCCAGGACGGTCAGGCCGTCGCGCTGGACGCGCTCGCGCACCGCGGCGGCGTCCTCGGGGCTCAGCTCCAGGCCTGCCGGGTCGTCCAGCGGGAGCGCGGGGTGGTTGACGACCGGCGCGACGACCGCCGGTTCCAGCGCCATCGCCAGCGCGAAGTTGCCGGTGAAGCACAGCCCCACCGCGCCAACCCCGGGCCCGCCGCACTCGGCCAGCGCCTGGGCGGCCAGGCCGCGCAGCCAGGTCACCACCGGGCTCGTGCCGCCGCCCGCGAACGCGCGGAACTCGGCGCTGACGCACGCCCTGCGCATGATCCGCTCGCCCTCGGCCGCGGTCGGGTAGGCGCCGTCGACGCCGAAGAGGGACGGCAGGTAGACGGTGAGGCCTGCGTCCCTGATCCAGCGGGCGAAGCGGACCACGTCCGGGCTGATGCCCGGCATCTCCGGCATCAGCACCACGGCGGGACCGGACCCGCTGACGTGGACGGTCTTGCTGACCCCGCCGACGTCGATCTGGCGCGCGGTGAAGTCGTCGAGGGCGTCGGCGGCCCCGGGGGCGGTGGTCGTCATGGCGGCATCGTGGCCTGCTGGATCGGGGCGCGGACAGGGGCGAGATCGCCACATGCCGGGGTAATCTCGCCACCGTGGTCGGTCTTCGCGTCGGCGTGCTCGCCTACCCGGGGTGCTTCGCGTCCGAGGTGTTCGGGGTGCCCGACCTGCTCACGATGGCCGCGCACGTGGCCGACGCCGAGCCGCACGCCGTCGAGTTCCTCTCGCCGCGGCGGCGGGTCACCGCCTCCGGTGGCGCGCCGATCGCGGTGCGGCCCCTGCGGGAGGTCGACGTCCTGGTCGTGCCCGGGTTCGAGCTGCGGCCCGCGGTCGACGTCGATGCCGTCCTCGGCGGGCTGCGGCCCGAGGTCGAGGCGATCGGGTCCTACGCGCGCTCGGGCACGGCAGTGGTGTCGCTGTGCGTCGGGGCGTTCCTGCTGGCCGAGGCCGGGCTGCTGGACGGGCGGCGGGCGACGACCTCGTGGCTGTTCGCCGACGCGCTCGCCCGCAGGCGCCCGGCCGCCGACATCCGGCCGGGCGAGCTGGTCGTCACCGACAGCGGGGTGACCACGACGGCGGCGTTCAGCGCGATGTACGACTTCGCCCTCGACCTCATCCGCGAGCACCACGGCAGCCGGGTCGCCAGGGCGACCGCGCGCATCGCGCTCGTCGACGACGCCCGGTCCAGCCAGGCCCCGTACGTCGACCTCGGGCTGCTGGCCACGACCGGGACCGGCTTCGCCGACGCCGTGCGGCGGTGGCTGGACCAGCACCTGCGCGAGCCCTACGACCTGGCGCTGCTGGCAGGCGCCTTCCACGTCAGCACCCGCACCCTCCTGCGCCGCTTCCGCGCCGAGACCGGCACGACCCCGCTGGCCCACCTGCAGGACGCCCGCGTGCGCCGGGCGCGGCACCTGCTGGAGACGACCGACCGGACGGTGACCGCGATCGCAGCCGACGTCGGCTACCGCGACCCGGGGGCGTTCAGCGCCGTGTTCGCCCGGCTCACCGGCTGCCGCCCCCGCGACTACCGGGCCAAGTTCCGGCGCGCCACGCCGGGGGCCTGCTCGCCTTGAGGTCCGCGACCGGGCAGGCTGTGCTGCCGTGGGCACGCTGACGTATGGCATGAACGTCTCGCTGGACGGCTACATCGCCGACCCCAACGGGGACATCGGCTGGAGCGAACCGGACGACGAGCTGCACCAGTACTGGAACGACCAGGTCCGGAACACGGCCTTGTCGCTGTACGGACGAAAGCTGTACGAGCTGATGGCCGCCTACTGGCCGACCGCCCACGAGGACCCCGACATCACCCCGATCACCGCCGAGTACGCCGAGCTGTGGTGCGCGATGCCGAAGGTGGTGTTCTCCAAGACCCTGGAGTCGGTGGGCTGGAACTCGCGGCTGGAGCGGCGCGACGTGGTGGAGGTCGCGCGCACGCTCAAGGCCGAGACCGACGGGCTGATCGACGTGGCGGGTGCCACGCTCGCCGCGCCGCTGATCAGGGCCGGGCTGGTGGACGAGTTCCACGTCGTGGTCACGCCCGCCTTGGTCGGCGGCGGGACACCGTTCTTCCCGTCGTTGAGCAAGTGGGTGCAGCTGCGGCTGGTCGAGAGCCGGACCTTCGCCTCGGGGGCGGTCCTGCTGCGCTACGAGAACGCAGACGCGGACCGGTCCTCCCGTACAGTGCCGGGGTGATCGGGAACCCGGAGATCGTCGAGCAGCCGGACGGGCGGCCCGCGCTGCTGTGGCGGCTGCCCGCGGGCACGCGGTGCGCGTCGAGCGCGGTGCTGGGCGGCGGCATCGGCCCCGGCGAGTGGGTGGTCAACGCCGAGGTCGACAAGGACTACGACCGCGAGCCCGTCGCGCACCTGCGGTCGCTGGTCGCCGGGTGGGGGCTCGGCGGGCGGGGCTCGGGCCTGCTCACCGCCGCGGCCGTGCGCCGGTTCAGCGTCGGGTGGGACGGGGAGGCCGGGTGCGCGGCGACGGTCGGGCTGACCTATCCGGTCTACGCCGCCGACCGGGCGTCCGCGGTGGTCGCGGCGGTGCCGGGGACGATCAACCTCGTGTGCTGGGTCCCCGCGCCGCTGGCCGACAGCGCGTTGGTGAACGCCGTCGCCACGGCGACCGAGGCGAAGACGCAGGCGCTCGCCGACGCCGGGGTCGCAGGCACGGGAACGGCGAGCGACGCGCTGGTCATCTGCTGCCCGTCGGGCGGCCAGGAGCCCTACGGCGGCCCGCGGTCGCGGTGGGGCCTCCGCCTGGCCAACGCCGTCCACACCGCCGTCCTCACCGGCACCCGAGAGTGGCAAAGCCGCGCGCGCTGAGGCCACCCTGCTGGTCGGGCACGCCGAGGAGATGGCGTCCGTCCTGGCCGACGCCGATGGACGAGTTCCGCTGAGGGGAACCGCCGACAGCGCGGCGGTTGGGCACCTGAAGCGACTGCGCTGAGGTGGCGTGGATGATCGGGCTCACGCCATCAGAGTGATCTGCATTGAACGTCCTTTGTCGATTCCCCGGGATGCGTCGACCGGACCGGCGGCTGGCTGGAAGCCCCGGTCGGTCGACGCCGGGTCGCCTGTCGCCTGCGCGGGTGAACTGGCGCTCCCTCCGGGTGAAGAGGGGGGAGGACGGCTTTCGACGCTGCCGCGGTCGCGCTGTGGTGGGTCTGCGCCCCGCATCCGGGGACGGCCGAACGAGAAGGGATTCGCGGTGGATCTCACGGACTGCAAGCCCAGGTGGAAGGTGCGGCGGCGGCGCGGGGTCGTCGCCGGGGTGGTCGCGGGGGCCGTCGCGCTGGGGTTCGCCCCGGTGGCGGCGGGTGCGCCCGAGGGGGCGCAGGCCACGGTCTCGTTGCGGAGCGGGGTCAGCGGGCGGTGCGTGGACGTGCCCGGGTTCGCCACCGCCGACGGGACGCAGATCGCGCTGTGGGACTGCAACGGCGGCGCGAACCAGCAGTGGACCACCTCCGGGTCGGGACCGGTCACCATCGCGGGCAAGTGCCTCGACGTGGCCACCGGCCCCGCGGGGGCGGCGACCCCCGGCACCCGGGTGGTGCTGTGGTCCTGCCGGGAGTCGGCCGCCAGCCAGAGCTGGACGCTCAGCACCAGCCAGCCGGGGAAGATCACCAACGCCTCGGGGTTGTGCCTGGACACGGCCATGGGGACCGGCGGCAACGCGGTGCCCCTGGTCGTGTGGCCGTGCGTCGACTCGAAGAGCCAGGTGTGGACGCCCAGGTGAGGCGCGGGTGGAGCCCGTGACCGCGGGGGTCACGGGCTCCACTGTGGACCTTTACCGGACCGTGAGGGTGTACTCCGTCGTGCCGGTCTTGCCGGTGCTGTCCGTCGCGGTGATGGTGACCTTGTAGGTGCCGCGTTGGTACGGGCCCATGACCGTCATGCGGGAGGTCCGTCCCGGGTAGACGGTCTGCGGGGTGAACATCGGCGGGTAGGGCAGGCCGGTGGCGGTGAGGCGGTAGGGGCCGGTGCCGCCGGTGATGGTGATGGTCGCGTTGGCGTAGCCGCCCGGTGGGACGGTGCCCGCGTTCGGGGTGGCCGCGGGTTTCGGGCCGGTGGTGGTGCCGCCGTCGCCGACGGTGAGGGTGTAGTCGGCGGACTTGGCGCCGGAGGCGCCCTTGGCCGTGATGGTGACCTTGTAGGTGCCCGCCTGCGTGGTCGTCGCGGGTTGCAGGGTCAGCTTGGCCACCTCGCCCGCGGTGATGGTGGCCGCGGGTTGGAAGGTGGCGGTGGTGCCCGCGGGCAGGCCCGATGCGCTGAGGTCCAGGCGCTCGGGGCCCTGCTCGCCCGCGGTGGTGGTGACGCTGGTCGAGACGTGCTTGCCGGGCTCGGCCTTGCCGGAGGACGGGGAGAGCGCCACGGCGAACTGGCCGTCGCCGGGGTCGACTCCGCCGATCTCGGCTCGGGCCCAGTCCCCCATCGCGTTGGTCAGGCGGGCCATGATGCTGTAGCGGTCGCAACCGCTGGAGCCCCACGACGAGACCCCGACGACCACGCCGTCGACGATGAACGGGCCGCCGCTGTCGCCGGAGCAGTTCGCGGTGCGGCCGTCGTTGTAGCCGGTGCACACCATCAGGTCGCCGTTGACCCGGATGTCGAACACCTGACAGCTCCCGGGGTCGTTCACCGGGAGAGTGGTCTTGCGCAGCTCACCGGACCCGCCCCCGGACGAGGTCTTGCCGTAGCCCAGGGAGACGCCGGTCTTGCCCGGCTGGGTCAGCGCGGCGTCGCCGGAGCCCGCCACCTTCGCCCACTGGCTCTCCGGCACCGGGATGTCGTCCGCGGTGGTCACCACGGCGACGTCGTAGCCGGTCCGCCAGCCGCCGGAGCCGGTGTAGCCCGGGTGGGTCTTGAACGAGGCGACGGCCGTGCGGAAGGTCTCGTCGCCGGGGGTGTTGAGGTCGTCGTCGCCGTAGATGTAGCTCTTGGCGCCGGTGGTGTCGACCATGCAGTGGGCCGCGGTGAGGATCTTGCGCTTGCCGACGACGGAGGCGGTGCAGGACTGGCCCTGCGGGCCGCCGCCGCCGACGCGCATGCCCGCGATCACGAACGGGTGCTCCCGCACGGTCGTGCGCTCCCCGTTGACGATCTGGGCCCCCGCGTCCCCGGCGCGGAGTTGGTCGGTGGGGATCGCGGCGATGCTGATGCCGTCGGTCGGCGCGGCGACCGCGGGACCGGTGGCGGACAGCGCCACCGCGGCCAGTGCCCCGGCGAGCGCCGCGGCGAGGCGTGGTGTTCTCATCGTTCTCCTCCAAAGCAGGGTTCGGACGGCTGGAACCGTCCATTCAGGTCAGAACGTGATCGACCAGCCGGTGAGCACGCCGACGTCGAACCGGTAGATGTCGCGCACCGAGAGCCGCCACGTGCCGTTCGCGTCCTCGCGCGATGCGTCCACGGTGAAGACCCGGTGCACGCCGCCGGACTCGCCGACGCCGCCTGCGCGCTGCAGCGGGTAGGACGTCCCGCTGGGCCCCACCAGGTCGATGGCCAGGTCGCCGGTGTAGCCGTGGTCGATGTCGACGCGCACCGGAAGCGCGGCCGACGCCTTGCCGTCGCAGGTCTCCTGGGTCACCGACGAGCCGACGGCGGAACCGGCGTCCGGGATGGCCACGTCCTGGTCGTTGGCCCTGGTCCCGCACTTCGGCGGGGTGCCGCCCCCGATGTCGCCGACGTAGAGCAGCTTGTTCGGCGAGCCGGTTCCGGGGTTGCTGACCAGGTCGGGGCTGGCCGAGGCCACGAGCGCGTCGCCGACCTGCTGCGGGGTCGCGTCCGGGTGGGCCGACAGGTAGAGCGCGGCCGCGCCCGCGACGTGCGGGGAGGCCATCGACGTGCCGCTTCCGGTGCGGAACGCTCCGGTGTGGTCGCTGGAGTAGATGTTGCCGCCCGGGGCGAACAGGTCGATGCAGCGCCCGTAGTTGCCGCCGCGGGTGCGGTCCTTGTTGAACCAGCCGACGGTCAGCGCCTCGGGGACGCGGGCCGGGCTGACCCCGCAGGCGTCCTCGCCGTTGTTGCCCGCCGACACCGCCACGACGATCCCCCTGGCGGCCAGCGCCTTGATCTGCTCGTCGCCCACGCCGAGGGTGTCCATGCCCAGGCTCAGGTTCACCACCGCGGGCCGCACCGCGTTCTTGGCGACCCACTCCATCGCGGCGACGGTGGCCGAGTCCGGGCCGGACCCGTTGCAGTTCAGCGAGCGCACGGCGACGACCTTGGCCTTCTTGGCCACGCCGACGGTCTTGCCCGCGATCGTCCCCGCGACGTGCGAGCCGTGCCAGAAGCAGTCGGCCGCCTCCGCGTCGTTGTCGACGAAGTCGTACCCGTAGCCCGCCCGCCCCTCGAACTCCGGGTGCTGCGGGTTGATCCCGGAGTCGATGACGTAGGCGGTGACGCCTTCGCCGGAGTTCGGGTAGGTGTACAGCTTGTCCAGCGCGGCCGTGCGCTGGTCGATCTGGTCGAGGCCCCACGACGGCGGGTTGGGCTGCTCCCCCGTCGCCGTGGCGGTGCCGTCCTCGTGCACCGACCTGACCGACGGGTCGGCGGCCATGCGCCGCGCCTGCCGCTCGGACAGGCCGCGGACGGCGAAGCCGTTGAGCGTGGCCGAGTAGGTGTCGGTGACCTCGCCGCCGTAGCGCTGGGCGAGGGCGGCGGCCTGGCCCGCGGCCGCGGCGCGGGCGCCGTCGCCGAGCACCACGATGTACTGTCCGGTGTGGTGCCGGTCGGCTTGGGCGACGGGCGCTTCGGCCTGCTGCGCGGCGGCCACGCCCGCGCCCGCCGCCACCGCCGTCGCCGCGATGACCGCGGCGAACAGCCTGGGTGTCCATCGATCTCGCATTGAGTCCTCCATCGCGCGGCCCTCGGGGCAGGGTGTCGGGACAGCGGGCCGCTCGGGATCACCCTTCGGTCTGCGCGATGCGGGAACAAGCGTGGTCGGCACCCGTAGGGGTACGGATCGTGGACCGCGGCGGGTTACGCGGTCCCCGTCCCCGACCTATCCTCTCGGGCATCCCCTGCGCGTGGTTCAGGAGCGGACATGGCTCGAGGTCACGGGAACGTCCGATGCGGTCCGGTGCCCATCGCGGGCCGCGAGGCGGAGCTGGCCGCCCTGCTCGACGCGGTGCGGCGGGGCGAGCCGGTGGTCTTCGTGGAGGGACCGGCCGGGGTGGGCAAGTCGCGGCTGGTCGCCGAGTTCGCCGCCGCGTGCACGGGCGTGCGGGTGGTGGTCGGCGCGTGCCAGCCGCTCGCCGAGCCGTTCCCGTTCGGCGTCCTCCTCGACTGCCTGAGCCAGTGCGACGAGCTGCGCTCGCCCGGCCCGGTGACCGGGGCGCTGCGGGGCCACCTGCCCGAGCTCGCCGACCGGCTGCCGCCTGCGCCGCCCGCCCTCGGCGACCCCGCCGCCGAGCGGCACCGGCTGTTCCGGGCCGTGCGCGCGCTCCTGCGCTGCCTGGGGCCGACCGTCCTCGTCTTGGAAGACCTCCAGTGGGCGGACCAGGAGACCCGCGACGTGCTGCGGTTCGTCCTGGGGAACCCGCCGCCCGGGTTGTCGATCGTGGCGACCTACCGCCGGGAGGACCTGCCCGCGGGGGCGCCGCTCGGGCGGGTGGTGCACGGGCGGCACCTGGCCGTGCGCCCGCTGGACGCGGCGGGGGTGCGCGCGGTGATCGATGCCGTGGTGGGGGCCGAGGCGGCCTCGGAGCGGTTCGCCGAGGTCGTCCTGCACGAGTCGGGCGGGCTGCCGTTCGTGGTCGAGGAGATCATCCGCGCCCTCCCCGACCCGCTGCGTGACGTCCGGGCCGACGGCGACCGCGCCCGGGAGCTGGTCGACGGCATCGAGGCACCCGTACTGGTCGCCGACGCGGTGCGGGAGCGCCTGCGGGCACTACCCGCAGGCGCCCGGGCACTCGCCGAGGCCGCCGCCGTCCTGGGCGTCCCGGAGTCCGCCGACATCCTCGCCGCGGTCGCGGGCACGAGGGAGCACCCGGGTGGTGCGCTCGCGGAAGAGGAAGCGAACCGCGACGGTCTGCGGCCCACCACCGCTCGGCCAGCGGCCGCCGACACCATGCTCGGTGTCCCGGAGTCGGCCGACTTCATCGCCGCGGCAGCGGGCATGCCAGAACACCCGAGCGGCGCACACGCGGAGGAGGAGCCCAACCGCCACACACGGCGGCCCACCACCCGGCCAGGGGCCGCCGACACCGCCGCCATGCTCGCCGCCCCGGAATCGGGCGACGTCCTCGCCGCCGCGGCGGGCACGGCGGAGAACCCGATCGGTGCGCTCGCGCAGGAGCCCGACCGCTATGGCCTGCGGCCCGCCACCGCGCGGCGGGCGACCGACGTCCTCGCCGCGGCGGCGAGCGCGGCGGAGAACCCGAGCGGCGCGCTTGCGGAGGAGGAGCCCAACCGCTACGGGCCGCAACCCACCACCGCCCGGCAGGCGGTCGCCGAGGTCGCCACCGTGCGGGGCGGGCCAGAGTCGGGCGACGTCCTCGCCACGGTGGAGCATCCGGTCGGCGCGCTTGCAGAGGAGGAGCCCAACCGCTACGGGGCGCAGCCCACCATTGCCCAGCGGGCGGTCGCCGAGGTCGCCACCGTGCGGGGCGTGCCGGGGTCGGCCGATGTCCTCGCTGCGGTGGAGCATGCGGTCGGTGTGCTTGTGGAGGAGGAGCCGAATCGCTACGGGCTGTGGCCCGCTATCGCGCGGCGGGTGGTGGTTGCGGGGTTGCCTGGGCCGCGGCGGCGGGAGTTGCACGAACGCGCGGTTGCGGTGCTGGCGGTCCAGGAGCCCGCGCCGGTCGGGCGGTTGGCTGCGCACGCCAAGGCGGCCGGGATGGTGCGGGACTGGCTGCGGTACGCCGAGTTGGCCGCCGAGGCGGCCGCGGACGCGGCGACCGCCGTTGACCTGCTGTCGCAGGTGCTGGCCGATCCGGCGACCAGCGTCGCGGACACCAATCGGCTGGCCGTGGCGCTGTGCGGACACGCGCTGAGCGGGCTGCCTGGCGGGGCGGTCACCGCGCGGGTCGAGGGGCTGCTGGCGGACCCTCGGCTGACCCCGGACGTGCGCGGCGAGGTGCACCTGTGGTTCGGGCTGCTGCTGCAGCGCGAGACCGGGGAGATCGGGCGCGGCGCTGCGGAGATCGCGCAGGCCGTCGACCTGCTCGCCGACCAGCCCGAGCGGACCGTGCGGGGGCTGGCCGCGGTGGCGGGGCCGTATCTGGGCGGCGCGTCGATCGCCGAGAACCGGGCCTCGCTCGGGCGGGTTGAGGGGATCGCCGAGCGGCTGCCCACCCCGGCCCTGCGCATGGCGCTGCTGGCCACGACGCTGGGCGGGCGGCTCATCGTCGGCGACCCGAGCACCTGGGAGCGGGTGGCCGACCTGCCGTCCCCGGCGCAGGTGCGCGACCCCGACGAGATCCACCACCTGGCGCGGGCGCACTGCAACCTGGCGGACGCCTGCTCGTGGATCGGGCACTACCGGCGCGCGCGGGAGTTCCTGCGCGACGGAATCAGCCTGGCCGAGCGGGTGGCCGCCGACTACGTCGTCGGCACCGCGGAGGCCACCGCGGTGCGGCTGGACTGGCTCTGCGGGCGGTGGGCGGGGCTGGAGCAGCGGATCGACCGCCTGGTCGCCGCGTACGCGAACCTGCTGCTGACCACCGACCTGAACCTCACCCGGGGCTGGCTGGCCGCGGCGCGCGGGGAGTGGGGCCGGGCCGAGGAGGCGTTCCAGGCCGCGGGCGCGGGCGAGGTCTTCCCGGTGGGCATCGGCGCGGCAGGCGGGATGGCGGGGATGCTGCTCAGCCGGGGCAAGGCCGAGGCGGCCGAGGAGCACGTCGAGCGCGGTGTCGCCGTGCTGCGGCGCAAGGGCGCGTGGGTGTGGTCGGGCGATATCCTGCCCCAGGCGGTCGACTGCTACCTGGCCGTCGACCGCCCGGACGCGGCGCGGCAGCTCGTCGCGGAGGCGGCGGCCGGGCTGGGCGGCGTGGACGCCCCGCTGGCCCGGGCGGCGCTGACCGGCTGCCGCGCCCGGCTGGCCGCCGCCGAGGACCACCCCGACGCCGACCGGCTCTACCGGGACGCGATCGGCCAGCACCGCGACCTGGGCCTGGCCTACCGCGCCACCCAGCTCGCCGAGCAGGCGAACGCCGACGCCCTCGACACCCTGGCCCGCCGGTACGACGCCCTGGGCGCGACCGTCGACGCCGCCCGCTGCCGCCACCGGCTGCGCAGCACCGGCGCCACCACCCCCTCCCCCCGCGGCCGCCGCGGCTACGGCAGCGAGCTGTCCCCGCGCGAGCGCGACGTGGCCCGCCTCCTGGCCGCCGGGCACACCAACCGGGAGATCGCCCAGGCCCTCTTCCTCTCCCGCCGCACGGTGGAGGAGTACGTGGTCAAGGTCCGCCGCAAGCTCAACGCCCCCTCCCGCCGCGACATCCGCATCTGACCGCTCCGGGTCAGCGGCTCGGGGTGGTGCGCGTGGGTTTGCCCGGCGGGCGGTCGTCGAGGTCGGAGAGGAGCTCCTGGGCGGTGGTGAGGTGGGCGAGGGCCTGCTCGCGCTCACCGGTGGCGAGCTGGAGCTTGCCCAGCTCGGTGAGGGCGCGGGACGGGCCGTCGAGGTCGCCGCCCGCAGCGCACAGGGCCAGGGCGCGGGTGGTGGCGGCGGTGGCTTCCTCGTAGCGCTCGCGCAGGAGGTAGGACTGGCCGAGGTTGATCAGGAAGCGGGCGGCGTTGCGGGGGTTGCCGGACTGCTCGCTGTGCTCGCACGCCTGGCGGTAGCAGTCGATGGCCTCGTCGATCATGTCCAGCTCGCGGTACATGCTGCCGAGCCGGTCGAGGTTGGCGCAGAGGGCGGTGGTGTCCTTGGTGCGGCTGTAGACGGCCACCGCGTGCCGGTAGGACTCGATCGCCTGGTCGAAGCGGCGCAGCCGCCTGCTCACCTCGGCCAGGCCCATCGCGGCGAAGCCCTCCAGGTAGCGGGTCCGGGTGCGCTTGCACAGCTTCACCGTCGCCGCGTAGTAGTTGAGAGCGCTTTCGTACTGCTGCTGCTGCGCCCAGCCGAACGCCAGGCCCAGCAGCAGCTCGCACTCGGCCTCCTGGTCGTGCAGCATCCGGGCCGGGCCGAGCGCCGCGTCGTAGGTCGCGGTGCCCGCCGCCCACCGCTCGCGCGCGTCGATGTAGCCCTCCAGCCGCAGCGCGATCTGGCAGGCGTGGGTGAGCAGGCCGTACCGCCCGGCCGCCTCGACCACCGCGGGCAGGTCGGCGCGCACCGAGTCGCACCAGTCCAGCGCCGATTCGGCGTCGGCGAAGCGCAGCGGGACCACGACCGGGTCCGGCGCGGCCAGCTCCGCGTGCCTGCGCACCGGGTGGACCGCCGCGTCGCAGGCGTCGACGGTGTGCAGGTAGAAGTCGAGCAGGCGGCGTCGGGCGTCGTGGACCTCTTGGCGGTCGACCCCCTGCGCCCGGTCGAGCAGGAAGGCGCGCACCAGGCCGTGCAGCTCGTACCGGTCGGGCGCGGTCTGCCGCAGCAGGTGCGCGTCGACCAGGTCCCCCAGCACCCGGTCGGCGGCGGGCACGTCCAGCCCGGCGAGCGCCGCGGCCGCGTTCAGATCGATGGCCGCGCCCGGGTGCAGCCCCAGCAGGGTGAGCGCCCGCCGCCGGTCGGGCTCCAGCTCGGCCACCGACCGGCCGATCGCCGCCGCGACGCCGTGCTCCCCCGCGCACAGCTCGGCCAGCCGCCGCCCCGGGTCGGCGAGCCGGTCGCGCAGGTCCCGCAGCGTCCAAAAAGGCCGGTCGCGCAGCCGGACGGCGGCCAGCCGGATGGCCAGGGGCAGCCTGCCGCACAGCTCGACGACCTCCGCCACAAGGTCGGGCGGCTCGGCCCCGATCCGCTGCGGGGTTGCGATCCTGGTGAACAGCGCGGCCGCGTCGGCCGGGGGCAGCACGTCGAGCGAGAGCGATCCCGCCTGGTGCGCCAGCCCGGTCAGCCGCCTGCGGCTGGTGATCAGCGTCCGGCTCGCGCCCGAGCCGGGCAGCAGCGGGCTGACCTGCGCCTCGCTGCTGGCGTTGTCCAGCACGACGAACACCCGGCGGTGGGCAAGCAGCGAGCGGTAGTGCCCGGCCCGCGCCTCGGTGCCCGCCGCGATCCGGTTGGCGGGCACGCCCAGCGCCCGCAGCATCAGCCCCAGCGCCTCGTTCGGGTCCAGCGGGTCGATGCCGTCGGTGTGCCCGTGCAGGTCGAGGAAGAGCTGCCCGTCGGGGTAGCGGGCGGCGAGCCGGTGCGCGGCGTGCACGGCCAGCGTCGTCTTGCCGCTGCCCGGCATCCCGTCGATGGTGGTGATCGTCTGCCCGTTGTCCCCCGGGGGCGCCAGCAGCTCGGCCAGCTCCGCCTCCCGGCCGGTGAAGGTGGGCACGTCGACGGGCAGCTGCGCGGGCCGCGCCCCCGGCTCGACCCGGCCTGCCGACCGCGGCCGGTGCTGCCACTGGCGGCTGTGCGCGCGGGCGGCACGCTGCGGAGGTACGTCCGGCTTGTCCGAGTCCACTTCGTACACCCCCGGGGTCTCGGGGCGTGGCGCGAGCACGATGGGGGCCGCGCGCACCGGCACCTCGTCGGAGAGCAACCGCTGGTGCAGCCCGCGCAGCTCCTGCCCCGGCTCCACCCCCAGTTCCTCCACCAGGCGGTTGCGCGTGCTGCGGAACACCGTCAGCGCCTCGGTGCGCTGCCCGCAGCGGTGCAGCGCGATCATCAGCAGGCCCGCCATCCGCTCCCACAGCGGGTACTGCAGCAGCAGGGCACGCAGCTCGGGCAACACCTCCGCGTGCTGCCCGAGCGTCAGCCGGGTGTGCAGGTACTGCTCGTACACGCGCTCGCGCTGCGATTCCAGCCGGGCGGCCTCGGCCTCCAGCGAGTGGCCCGTGGCCACGTCCTCCAGCGCCCGGCCCCGCCATGTGCGCAGCGCGCGCTCGTAGAAGTCGCACGCCAGCACCGGGTCCTCGGCCTGCTCCCCCTTCGCGGCCAGCTCGGTGAACCGGTCGACGTCGAGCTCCCCCGGGTGCGCCGTGACCAGGTGCCCGCCGCGGCGGGTCTGCAACCGGGACTCCGCCTCGTCCGGAACCCGCAGGATGCGGCGCAGCCTGGTCAGGTACGTGCGCAGGTTCGACTCGGCCGAGGTGGGCAGGTCCGACCACACCAGGTCGAGCAGCTGGCGCGTCCGGACCACCTCGTTGGCGTGCAACAGGAGGGCGACCAGCACCGCCCGCTGGCGGGGGCCGCCCAGCGGTCGCGGCTGCCCGGACATGCGCACCCCCACCGGCCCGAGCAGCGTGAACTCCACGGCATGTGCCCGCTGCATTCCACGATCTCCTTCCCCGCTCCCCCACGTACCGTCACCGACTGTACGCGCGGCGTGTGCGCGTTTGTGTGCGCAGTTCGGGGAAACTGGCCTGCGGCACCGGCGATCGAGCTGGCGGCGGACCGGGGTTTCCCGCCTGCCGATGGGGGAATCGAATCCTGCCCGTCGCACGTCGAAGGGATGGCTTGCATGGATCGTCACGGCTGCGGGGAGGTCGGGGACACCGCCGAGGCGCCGTCGCTCTGGCAGCGCTACCGCTGCGGCGGCCCGCCGCCGGAGCTGGTCCCGGTCGGCCTGCTGCGCCTGGGCGACACCCCGCGCACCGGCGGGGTGAGCGAGGAGCACGTCCAGGCGCTGGCCAAGACCGGCGCGCGGCTGCCGCCCATCATCGTGCACCGGCCGACCATGCGGGTGATCGACGGGGTGCACCGGCTGCGCGCCGCCGAACTCGGCGAGCAGCGGCGCATCGAGGCCCGGTTCTTCGACGGCGACGAGGACGACGCCTTCGTGCTCGCGGTCGAGGCGAACGTGGTCAACGGCCTGCCGCTGACGCTGGCCGACCGCAAGGCCGCGGCCGCGCGGATCGTCGCCACCCACCCGAGCCGGTCGGACCGGTGGATCGCGCTGGTGAGCGGGCTCGCGGCGACGACCGTCAGCGCGATCCGCCGGTGTTCGACCGTATCGGGCAGACAGTCGAACACCCGGGTCGGCCGCGACGGCAGGCTGCGCCCGCTGGACAGCTCCGAGCGCAGGCGGCTGGCGGGCGAGCTGATCAGCGCCGACCCGAGCCGGTCGCTGCGCGACATCGCCAGGGCGGTCGGCATCGCGCCGTCGACGGTGCTGGACGTGCGCAACCGGCTCAGCTCCGGGGAGGACCCGGTCCCGGTGCGCCGCGACGGCGCGGCGAAGGCCGCCCCGGCCGACGGGACCGCCCGGCAGCCGCGGCGCGCCAGCGCGCCCGTGCGGTCCGAAGTAGACCCGGCCGCGATCATGCTCGCCCTGCGCAAGGACCCGTCGCTGCGGTTCAGCGAGGCGGGCCGCGCGCTGCTGCGCTGGCTGGACGCGCACTCGGTCGCCTGCCACGCCGCGCCCCCGCCGGAGGACATCCCGGCGCACTGCCTCAGCACGGTCGCCGCGCTGGCCTGGCACAACGGCCGGTTCTGGATGGCGCTGAGCAAGCACCTCGACGAGCTGGACCAGGGCGACCGGGCCGCCGCGCCCGCGCGCTGACCCCTCGCCCCGCCCGATCACCCCCACGCCCGCGGCAGCCGCCGAGCGCGGGCGACGCCCGATTGGAATCCGCGACATGCAGCGCAGGGATCCCGCCCGCACGGTGCTGATCACCGGCGGCTGCGGCTTCATCGGCACCCACCTGGCCGCGGCGCTGTCCGACCAGGGGTTCCGGGTCGTCGTGGTCGACCGGGCGGCGCGGCCGGGCGCGGGCGTGGAGTCGGTGCGACTGGACATCTCGGACTTCCCCGGCTGCGTCGAGGTCGTCCGGGCGGTGGACCCGCACCTGGTCTTCCACCTGGCCGCGGCCTCGACCATCGAGGCCGCCTTCCACGACCCGCACGGCTCGCTGGTGGCCAACATCGGCGGCACCATCAACATGCTGGAGGCGGCCAGGACCGCGTGCACGAGGTTGCAGCGGTTCGTCTTCTCCTCCACCGACAAGGTGTACGGGGAGCTGGCCGGTGAGGCGTATGTGGAGTCGTCCCCGCTGGACGCCCACGGCGTCTACGACGTCGGGAAGATGTCGGCGGACAACCTGGTCCGGCTCTACGGCGGCGAATTCGGCCTGCCCGTGGCCACGCTGCGGCTGTGCAACGTCTTCGGGCCCGGCGACGCCAACACCGGGTCGCGGATCGTGCCGCGCACGCTGAGCCGGGTGTTCGCCCCGCAGGGGCCGCTGCCGCCGGTCATCTACCAGGGCTCCCTCGGCCACGGCCGGGATTACGCCTACGTGGGCGACGTGGTGCGCGCGCTGACGCTGATCGCCGTCGACCGGAGGGCCGTCGGCGAGGTCTACAACATGGCCCCTGCCGGGCACCGCACCACGCTGGACCTGGTCGAGGAGATGATAGATCAGGCCAGGAAGGCATGCGAACCGCACGACCGGGACCGCGCGGACGCGATCCTGGAGAACGGCTACGAAGTCGTTGCGGGGACTGGGATGCCGCGCGCGCTGGAACGGCAGCACTGCGACGCCGCGAAGATCGGCGCGCTGGGCTACCGCAACGCCGTCTCGCTGTCCGAGGGGCTGCGCCGGACGATCACCTGGTTCATGCGCGACTGCGGCATCGGGGGGTTCGCGCCCGACCGTTGCCAGACCACCTGAGGGTCATCTACGTTCGGAAAACCGGGATCACGGCGGCGATCCGCCCCGAACCACCCCGAGTTCCGCGCACTTCTCGGCCGCACCTCGCGGTACCGGCATCGGAGGAAAGCCCAGAATGCAGCCAATCGCGTCCGCACCGGCCGCCGACGACGCAGGCTTCGAGCGGCGGCGCGCCGAGTACGAGCGCGAGCTGGCGTCCGGTCGGGACCGGTTCTTCCACCCGCTGGCCGAGTCCTGCCCGTGGTGCGGGGCGGGCGCGGTGCGTCCGCGGATCGAGCTGGTGGACACCCGGCAGTGCAAACCGGGCTCGTTCCGCATGTGGGAATGCCGTTCCTGCGGGCATCTCTTCCAGAACCCGCGGCTGACCGAGATCGGGCTCGCCTACTACTACCGGGATTCATATGACGGGATCGGCCGCGACCACTACGCCTCGGTGGCCCGGTTCCGCGCCACCGCGTACCGCACGCTGGTCCGGCTGCTCGGGGACGGGCCGCCGCCCGCGCGGTGGCTCGACGTCGGGGCGCGGCACGGCCACCTGTGCGCCGTGGCGCGGGAGCTGCTGCCCGGCACGCGGTTCTGGGCGCTCGACCCGAGCCCGGTGCTCCGCGACGGGGCGCGGCTGGGTTGGGTGGACGTCGCCTCCCACGCGCCGCTGACCGAGTTCGCCCGGCAGCACGCGGGCGAGTTCGACGTGGTGAGCATGGTCCACTACCTGGAGCGCACACCCTGCCCGGCCGCGGAGGTCGACGCGGCACGCACAGTCCTGCGCGACGGCGGTGTCGCGCTGATCGAGCTGGTCAACCCCGCAAGCCGGTTCGCCGCGCTGCACGGGCGGTTCTGGTACGGCTGGATGGCCCCGCAGAACCTGCACCTGATCCCGCACCGGAACCTGTGCCGGATGCTGGCGGAGCGCGGGTTCGAGGTCGTCCGCCTGCAGCTCGGTGCGGCGAACAAGCCCTTCGACAACGTGGCGGCCGTGCTGACCGCGCTCAACCGCGCGCTGCCCGCGGCGGCGTCGTGGCCGTGGCTGGGCAGGCCGGTGCGCCCGGCGCAGCGCCTCCTCCGGCGGATGGTGCTGGCGGTCGCCAGTCCCGTGGTCGCCCTCGCGTTCGGGCTCGACCTGCTCCTGCACGTGATGACCTCGGGCGGCCGGGGCGGCAACGCCTACCGCGTCGTCGCCGCGGCCCGGCCGAGGAGCACTCCCCCCAGCTAGCACGAGCCGCTCGACAGGGAAGGCGTGGACGTGAACGTGGGACAGCTGCGAGCAGGGGTCGATCGGGCCGCCGAGCGGGCGATCGCCCACCTCTACGACCGGCAGCGGGAGGACGGGTCCTGGGTGGACCGGCTGTCCTCGTCGACGATCGCCACCGCCCTGGGCGCCCTCTCCCTCAACCGCGCCGACCCCGTCGGCTACGCCGAGCGCGTGCGCACCGCGGTCGACTGGCTGCGGCGCCACCAGCGCCCCGACGGCGGCTGGGCGATGGCCGACGCGGAGTGGCCGAGCAGCCCGGGCATGACGGCCTTCGCGGTCGCGGCGCTGCACGAGGTCGACCGGGCCGCATCCGGCGGGGCCATCGCGCGCGGGCGGACCTTCCTCGACGAGAACGACGCGGTCAACGCCATCCCGGGGCTCAACGGGCAGGCGCCGAAGACGTGGCCCGCCGCGCTGCCGACCATCTGGGCGCTGACCGGCCTGCGCGAGTTCGACCAGCAGCCGGACCTGCCGGTGGAGGCCATCCTGGTGCCGCGCCGCTGGCGCAACAAGGTCTCCATCGCGCTGCCCGCCATCCTCGGCCTGGGCGCCATGCAGGCCAGGACGATGAAGCGCTCGCCGCTGCGCCGGGTGCTCGGCCGCATCGCCGAGCCGCTGGCCCTGGACTGGCTGCGGGAGATCTCGGGCACCAACGGCGGCATCGAGGAGTGCCCGATGATCGCCGGGTTCCTCTACCTCGGGCTGCGGCACGCCCGCATCGGCGAAGACCTGCAGCTGGCCTCCCTGCGCTACCTGCTGGAGACCCAGCGCAAGGACGGCTCGTGGGCGATCGACCGGGACCTGGAGATCTCGGTGACCGCCTACTCGATCATGGCGCTGGCCGAGTTCCAGGACGTGGCCGCCGAACCGCTCATGCAGGGCACCCGGGAGTGGCTGCTGCGCAACCAGTGGAACAAGCCGTTCCGCCAGTTCGGGATCCCGCCTGGTGGCTGGAGCTGGGCGAACCCGTCGGGCTGGCCGGAGTCGGAGGACACCGCCGTGGTGCTCGGCGTGCTGGCCGACCTCGGCGTCCCGCGCACCCACCCGGCCGTGCAGCTGGGCGTGCGGTGGCTGCTGAAGATGCAGAACCGGGACGGCTCGTGGTCGGAGTGGGTCCGCGACACCGCGATCATGAACGACCGGCCGTGCCCCGGCGTCACCGCGCACGTGGTCATGGCCCTGCAGCGCTACGGGCTGCCCGACGCCCCCGGCAGCGCGATCGCCCGGGCGCTGGAGTACCTGCGCACCCACCAGGAGGACGACGGCTCGATCGCCTCGGTGTGGTTCCGGGACAACACCCACGGCACCAGCAGGCTGCTGGAGGCGTTCGTCGACAGCGGCAAGGGCGGCGCGCGGGCGGCGGTGGCGGCCAAGGAGTGGCTGCTGGGCAACCAGGCGCTCGACGGCGGCTGGCCGCTCAAGCACGAGCTGCCGCCGCAGGGCAGCACGGCCGAGGAGACGGCGTGGGCGCTGTTCGCGCTGCTCAAGGCCGGTGAGGACCCGTGCGGCCCCGCGGTGCTGCGGGCGGTGGAGTGGCTGGTCGAGCGGCAGGACGGCCACGGCACCTGGCGGCCGAGCAACGTCGGGCTGTACTTCGACGACCTCTGCTACACCGACGACCTGATCGCCCACACCTTCGCCCTGCGCGCCCTGGGCCGGTGGATCAGGACGAGCGCAGGCGGGGCGCGGTGAGCAGCGCGGTCGCCCGCGCGGCGGCGATGCCGCCCGGGCCGCGGCTGCCCGCGCTGGCCCAGACCGCGCTGTGGGCGCTGGCCCCGGTCCGGTTCGGCCGCTCCTGCGCGCGCCGCTACGGGCCGGTCTTCACCGCCCGCATCCTGGGCTTCGGCCAGGTCGTGTACCTGAGCACCCCGGAGGCGATCCGGCGCGTCCTGCGCGACGACGCCGCCGCCTTCGACGCGGCCGCGGCCAACGAGTCGATCCGGTTCGTCGTCGGCGAGCACTCGCTGCTGCTGTCGCGCGGCGCCGAGCACACCGAGCGCCGCAAGGTGCTGATGCGCCCGCTGCACGGGGACAACGTCGCCGCCTACGTCGAGGTCATGCGGACCGTTGTGGAGCAGGAGATCCGGCGGTGGCGACCGGGGTCGACGGTGCGCCTGCTCGACTGCTTCCAGCGGGTCACGCTGGAGGTGATGATCCGGGCGGTGTTCGGCATCACCGACTCCGCGCGGCTGGACCGGCTGCGGGTGCTGGTGCCCCGGCTGCTCGCCGTCAACCCGCTGATCATCCTGGTGCCCGCGCTGCGCAGGCGCTTCGGCGGCATCGGGCCGTGGGCGGCGCTGCAGCGGCTGCTGGCCGAGGTCGACGGGATCATCGCCGCCGAGATCGGCCAGCGCCGCGCCCGCACCGCCGCCGACCCGGCGGGCAGCGACGTGCTCTCCCTGCTGCTGGCGGCCGACGAGGGCATCACCGACCGGGAGCTGCGCGACCACATGGTCACCCTGCTCGCGGTCGGGCAGGAGACCACGGCCACGCAGCTGGCCTGGTTCTTCGAGCGGGTCCTGCGCACCCCGGGCGCGCTGGACCGGGTCGCGGCGGCGGTGCGCGACGGGGACGCGAAGGTGCTCGACGCGGCGATCCACGAGGCGATCAGGGCCCGGCCGACCACGCTGGACATCGGCCGGGTCGGCACGCGGGAGTGGTCGGCCGGGGGCTACACCTTCCCCGCGGGCACGCTGTTCGCCGTCTCGCTCGGCCTGCTGCACCTGTCCGACGACCTGCACCCGCGGCCCGACGACTACGCCATCGGGCGGTTCCACCCGGTCGAGCCGCCGAGCGCGCACTTCCTGCCCTTCGGCGGCGGCAGCCACCGGTGCCTGGGGGCGTCGCTGGCGATGGTCGAGATGCGCACGGTGATCAGCACCATTGTCAGCACCACTCGATTGCGGCCGCGGCGGTCCGCGCCGGAGGGGGTCGCCCCGAAGGGGCCGATGCTCGTGCCCCGCCGCGGAGCCGAGGTGGTCGTGGTGGCCAACCGGCTGGCCGACGGGGGGCGGGCGCGGTGATCCGCAGCTTCCCGTTCCCCTGCGCGCCCCGGCTGGAGATCGAGCCGGAGTACCGGGCGCTGCAGGCCGACGAGCCGGTCAGCCGGGTCCGCTTCCCCTACGGCGAGGTGGCGTGGCTGGTCACCCGCCACGCCGACGTCCGCGCGGTGCTCACCGACGCGCGGTTCTCCCGGGCGGCGTCGCTGGAGCGCGACGTGCCGCGCGTGACGCCGGAGAACTTCAGCGGCGGCATCGTCGCCATGGACCCGCCCGAGCACACCCGGGTCCGCTCGGTGTGCCAGCGGGCGTTCACCCCCCGCACGGTCGCGCGGCTGCGGGAGCGGGCCACCGCCATCGCCACCGAGCTGGCCGAGGAGGCCCTGGCCGCCGAGGCGTTCGACGGGGTGGCGGACTTCGCCCTGCCGTTCACCCTCAAGATGATCTGCGAGCTGCTGGGCGTGCCCTACGCCGACCACGAGCACTTCCGGCACTGGGCCGAGGCGGGGCTGGCCACCACCGCGATCTCGGAGGCGGAGCGCTGGGCGGCCACCGGACGGATGTGGGACTACATCGCCGCCCTGGTCACCGAGCGGCGGGCGCGGCCCCGGGAGGACCTGATCTCGGCCATGCTCGCCGCCCAGGCCGCCACCGGCGCGGTCAGCGACGACGAGCTGGTGATCGTCGCCATGACCATCCTCGTCGCAGGCTACGAGACCACCTCGACCCAGCTGCCGAACTTCCTGCACGTGCTGCTCGACGAGCCCGCGCGGTTCCAGGCGCTGGTGGCCGACCCCGGGCTGATCCCGTCGGCGGTGGAGGAGCTGATGCGGTTCGTGCCCCTGGAGGCCAACGGCACCACGCCCCGCTACGCCGTCGAGGACGTGGTGCTCAGCGGCGTCCGGATCGCGGCGGGCGACCCGGTGGTGCCCGCCTCGGTCATCGCCAACCGCGACCCCCGCGTCTTCGCCGACCCCGACCGCCTGGACTTCACCCGCGACCCCAACCCGCACCTGGGCTTCGGCGTCGGCGCGCACTTCTGCCTCGGCGCGCCGCTGGCCCGGCTGGAGCTCCAGGTGGCGCTCGACGTGCTGGCCGCGACCGCGCCCGGCCTGCGCATCGCCGGGCCCGACGGGGTCGACTGGAAGGCCGGGATGCTCGTGCGCGGCCCGTCCCGCCTGATGCTGACCGAGAGGAGCCGACCATGACATCGCAGCCGGGCGCCGAGGTGACCTCGCGGGAACCGCCCCCCGTGGAGCGGTTCCGGCCCGCCGACCTCGACGAGCAGGACTGGCGCTCGCTGCGCGCGCGCTGCCCGGTGTCGCGGGTCGCCGGGCCGGACGGCACGCACGTGTGGCTGGTGAGCCGCTACGCCGACATCCGCAAGGTGCTCGGCGGCGCGGCGTTCAGCGTGTCCCCGATCGACCTCGACCGCGGCCGCGGCACCGCGGAGGCCAACGAGTCGATCTTCCAGGACCCGCCGGAGCACACCCGGCTGCGCGGCCTGGTCGCCGGACCGTTCGCCGTCGGGCACGTCGGCCGCTACCGCGGCGTCATCCGGGCGAAGGCCGACGCGCTGCTGGCCGAGATGGGCGCCGCGGGCGCGGCGGGCCGGACCGTCGACGTCATGGCCGACTTCGCCAAGCCGCTGACCATGAACGTGATCGCCGAGGTCGTCGGCGTGCCCGAGCCGGACCGGCGGATGTTCCAGGAGCTGTCCGACCGGCTGCTGGTGCCGGTGTCCGAGGCGCAGGGCGTCATCGCGCTGGCGGGCTGGAAGCAGCTCAACGACTACGTGCGCGACCTGATCGCCGAGCGCCGCCGCAGCGGCGGCCGCGACGGGTCGGACCTGCTGGCGCACATGATCCGCATGCAGGAGGACGAGGGGGCGGTCGACGACGTGGAGCTGGCGACGATGGTCCTCGGCCTGCCGGTCGCGGGCTACGTCAGCACGGCCAATGCGATCGCCGTCGCCATGCGCTACCTGGTCGAGTTCGGCTGGCTGGGCAGGCTCCGCGCCGCCGCCGACCCCGCCGACCTGCGCAAGCGGTTCGTGGAGGAGGTGCTGCGCATCCAGTCCGGGGACAACGGCGAGTCGATGCCGCGCTTCGCCGCCGAGGACGTGCGGCTGGGCGAGGTGACGATCCGCAAGGGCGACACGGTCGTGGCCCCGCTCATCGCGGCCAACCGGGACGAGGACCTGTTCGCCGACCCGGACACCTTCGACCCGGCCCGCCCCGGCCTGGTCCGCCACCTGGCGTTCGGCTTCGGCATCCACCGCTGCCTGGGCGCGAACCTGGCCCGGCTGGAACTCCAGGTCGCCGTGGACGCGCTCGCCGAGTGCGGGCTGGACTTCGAGATGGTCGAGGCGTGGAAGGCGGTGCCGTGGAAGGTGAACATGCTCGGCGACCGGTTCCCGGACCGCATGGTCCTGCGAGTGGAGGCGGTGTGATGGGCAAGCACGTGCTGTACGCCTCCATCCCCGCGTGGGGGCACGTCTACCCGGTGCTGCCGGGCCTGGCCGAGCTGGTCCGGCGCGGGCACCGGGTCAGCGCGGCGGCCTCGGGCAGCTTCGCGGCCGAGGTCGGCCGCTGCGTCGACGTCGTGCGCTACGACTCGCCGATGGACAACGCGCACGTGGCCCTGGCCGACATGGGCAACGTGCTCCCGCTGATGCTGGCCGAGACCCGGGCGGCCTACGCGGCGCTGGAGCGGGTCGTGCGCGACGACCGGCCGGACGTGATCGTGGCCGACGTGCTGTCCACCGCGGGCTGGCTGCTCGGGCAGGCCACCGGCATCCCGGTGGTCCGCACGTGGCCGGTGTTCGCGTCGAACTCGGAGTTCTCGCTGCACCAGGACTACGAGTCGCGTTCGGACACCGACGAGTCGATGGCGGCGTTCTTCGGCGCGGTGGCGGCCTTCCTCGACGAGGTGGGGCTGTCCGCGGCGGTCTCGCCGCACCAGTTCTTCGACAACGAGGCCGACCGCAACATCGCGCTGTTCCCCCGGGAGCTCCAGCCGCGCGGGGAGACCTTCGACGAGCGGTTCACCTTCATCACCCCGTGCATCCGCCCGGCCGAGGGCTCGGCGGAGGTCGGCTGGCTGGCCGCGGCGCGGCCGCTGGCCGTGGTCTCGCTCGGCACGGTGTTCAACGAGAAGATCGGCTTCTTCCGCACGTGCATCGAGGGCGTCGAGCGGCTGGGCTGGCACACCGCGGCCGCGCTCGGCGGCAAGGTCGCCCCGGAGCTGGTCGGCCCGATCTCCGAGCGGGTGCTGCTGCGCGCGACGCTGCCCATGATCGACACCCTGCGGCACGCCGCGGTCGCGGTCACCCACGGCGGGCTCACCAGCACGATCGAGGCGCTGGCGCACGGGGTCCCGGTGCTGATCGCCCCGCAGATCGGCGAGCAGCGCGCCGTCGCCGACAGCGTCGAGCGCCTAGGCCTGGGCGTGCGGCTACGGGAGCCCTTCACCGCCGCCGAGCTGGCCGACGTGCTCAAGGAGGTCGTCAACGACGCCGCGATGGCCGAGCGGCTGGCGGCGTTCCAGCGGACGCTGCGCCGCGGCCGCGGCGGGGGCGAGTTCGCCGACGCCGTGACCGCCGCGTTCGCCTGACGACCCGACCGAGACAGGGGGTTCCCGTGCACGGAGAACAGCTCACCGACCAGGTTGTCGACTACCCGTTCGCGCGCGGCTCGATCATCGACCCGGCCGCGGACCTGGCGCGGCTGCGCGCCGCCGCGCCGATCCACCGGGTGCGGCTGGCGGGCGGCGGGCACGCCTGGCTGGTCACCCGCTACGCGGACGTGCGGGTGCTGCTGGGCCACCCGGCGTTCGGCACCCAGTACCCGGGCTCGATCCCAGAAGCCGACGAGGACAACCTCGCGGCCGGGTTCATGTTCCTCAAGGACCCGCCGGACCACACCCGGCTGCGCCGCAGCGTGACCCGCGCGTTCACCGCCCGCCGCGTCGCCGCGCTGCGCGAGCGCGCCCAGGCGGTCACCGACGCGCTGGTGGACGCGATGCTGGCCACGGGGCCGGTGGTGGACCTGCAGGAGGAGTTCGCCTATCCCCTGCCGATCACCATCGTCTCCGAGCTGCTGGGCATCCCCGACGCCGACCGCGACCGGTTCCGGCGCTGGGCCGACGTGGTGCTGCGCTCGGCGGGCGGGGACGTCGGCGCGGCCTTCGCCGACCTCCAGCGGTTCGTGGTCCGGCTGGTGGCCGCCAAGCCGGACGGCGACGACCTGCTCAGCGACCTGGTGCGCCAGTCGGCCGCCGGGGACGGCCTGAGCCGGATCGAGGTCTCCTCGATGGCGATGGGCCTGCTGATGGCCGGGTACGTGACCACGGCGTCGGCCATCTCCCACGGGCTGCTGCGCCTGTTCGGCAACCGGGAGGTGCTCGACGGGGTGCGGGAGGGCAGCGTCGAGGTCGAGCGGGTGGTCGAGGAGCTGCTGCGGCTGCAGGACGAGGAGGTCGGCATCCAGCGGGTCGCGCAGTCCGATGTGGACATCCTGGGGGTGCGGATCGCGCTCGGCGAGACGGTGATCGCCTCCCGGGCCGGGGCCAACCGCGACCCGGCCGCGTTCGCCGACCCGGACGTGATCGCGGTGACCGGCGACCGCGGGCCGCACCTGGCCTTCGGGCACGGCATCCACCACTGCCTGGGCGCGGCGCTGGCCAGGATGGAGCTGGCGGTCGCGCTCGGCACGCTGATCCGCAGGCTGCCCGGCCTCCGGCAGGCGGACCCGCCGCACGAGGTGCGCTGGCGGGCGGAGGGGATGGACGTCAGCATCGAGCGGTTCCCGATCACCTGGGGCGGGGCCGCGCACGACACACGCGAATCGGAAGGTGATGGGTGACATGGGCATGGCGATCCCCCGCTTGACGCGGCCCTACGACCAGGAGGCGATGGACCGGGCGTTCCGCGAGGAGGGCGCGGTCGTGCTGACCGCGGCGTACTCGGCGCAGGAGTGCGACACCTACGTCGAGCAGGTGCAGACCTTCCTGCGGGAGAACCCCGACGAGAAGGAGTACGCGGCCAACTCGCTGCTGGCCCAGTTCCAGGGCGACACCACGGTCACCCTGCACCAGCTCATCGGCGCCATCGACTGCGCGCCGAGCATGGTGCTGCACCGCGACATCGTCGCCGCCGCGCGCAGGCTGCTGGCCCCGCTGTCGCAGACCATCCTGCTGATCATCGCCGAGTACATGGGCCGCTACCCCGGCGCGCCCCGCCAGGAGCTGCACCGCGACACCTTCTCCTGGCAGCACGCGCCGTTCGGGGAGAACCCGATCGCGCTGTCGGTCATGAGCGCGATGAGCGACTTCACCGAGGCCAACGGCGCCACCTGGGTGGTGCCGGGCGCGCACAGCGGCTCGCCGACCGCGCCGCCGCCGGACTGGGACGAGGCGGTGCAGGTCGAGATGACCAAGGGCGACGCGCTGCTGTTCCGGCAGGACCTGTTCCACGCGGGCGGGGCGAACACCACCGACTCCGACGTCCGGCACATCCTGTCCTTCGGCTACCAGGTCGGCTGGCTGCGGCAGGTGGAGAACAGCCTGCTGAGCGTGCCCCCGGAGAAGGTGCGGCAGTTCGACCCGGAGCTGCAGGAGCTGCTGGGCTACTCGAACGAGCTGGTGCTGGGCCTGTACAAGGGCGGGCCGCCGCAGAACGCGCTGAAGGTGTGACCGCGGTGCGAGCCGCGGCCGTCACCGCCGCGGCTCGTACCGCCGCCGCATGGCGTGCCGCGCCGCCAGGGTGAGCGCCAGCGACGGCACGCCGACCGCCAGGGCCAGGCCCGCGTCGCCCGCGGCGGCGATGAGGAAGGTCCCGAGGACGATCCGCTCGGCCACCACGATCTCGTGCGCCCGCAGCCCGACCGGCCGCGCGATGGGCCGGGGGGCGCGGGCGACGCCCGCCAGCGACACCGCGCCGAGCACCGCGGCCAGCAGCAGCGCCGGGTAGTAGATCCGCAGGTCGATGCCCTCGCCGAAGGGGATCGGCCAGACCGCGGCGATGGCGACCCAGCCCGCGTAGAACCCGGCCAGCCCGCGCACGGTGGCCGCGTCGCCGCGCTGCACGGGGTAGGTCAGGTACCCGCCGAGCCGGTCGCCGTCGCGGTCGCACAGCGCGCCGAGCAGGTTCGACCCCGAGTCGTGGACCCAGAACACCAGCGCCAGCGGGACGAGCCCGACCGCGGGCAGCGGCTGCACCGCCATCGACCCGAAGAGCAGCGCGAGCGCGGTCGGCAGGCCCCGGCTGACGTTGCCCCACAGCCCGCGGCCCTTGAGCCAGCGGGCGTAGGCGATGCCGAAGGCGGTCGCGGGCACGGCCAGCAGCGCCGTCAGCGGGTTGACCAGCACCGCGATCAGCCCGGCCACCCCGATCAGGCCGATCATCAGGTTGCGGGCGGTGGTGGCCGCGATCCGCCCGGACGGGACCGGGCGGTGGGGCTTGGTCAGCGCGTCGAGCTCGCGGTCGAAGTAGTCGCCGCCGTAGAGCGAGGCGAGCCAGGCGAGCGTGGGCACGAGCCAGGCGATGAGCAGCAGCCGCGCGGGCGCGTCCGGATCGGTGAGCACCGCGCCGCTGAGCCCGACGGTCCCGGCGTAGAACACCGTGTCGGGGCGGCATGCTTCTAAATGGGCTAGGAATCTGACCCGGATGGTATGGGTTCGCTGCATCAGCTGCTTCCTCGGCCGGGAATGGGAATCGGCACCCATCATCGCGTGAAGGGAATTCCATGACACGCACCGCACACATCGTCGGCGCCGGAATCGCGGGCCTGGCAACCGCCGCGGCACTGGCGGGCCGCGGCTGGACCGTGCACGTCTTCGAGCGCAGCCCGGGGCTGCGGGCCTCCGGCGGCGGAATCGGCATCACGCCCAACGGAATGCGCGCCCTGGCCGCGATCGGCGTGGCCGACGCGGTGCGCGCGCGGTCCGCCGTGCAGACCGACGGCGGGGTTCGCTCCCCGGGCGGGCGGTGGATCGCCCGGGCCGGGCTGGGGTTCGTGGAGCAGCGCTACGGCGAGCCGATCCGCGCCCTGCTGCGCATCGACCTGGTGCGCGCGCTGGCCGACGCGCTGCCGCCCGGGTCGGTCCACCACGGCCACGAGGTGACCCCGGCGGGCAGCGGCGGCCCGACGGCGCCCGCGGCGATCCAGGTCGGCGGGGCGACCCTGGAATCGGACCTGGTCGTGGGCGCCGACGGCATCCGCTCGGCGCTGCGGCGCGCGCTGCACCCCGGCCACCCCGGCCTCGTCGACACCGGCTCGGCGGCGTGGCGGTGCGTGGTTCCCGCCGACGGGCTCGACCTGGTGGCGGCCGAGACCTGGGGCTCGGGGCAGCGCCTGTCGATCCTGCCCCTGGCCGGGGGCAAGGTGCACTTCTCGGCCCTGGCGCGGGTGCCGGGGCCGGGCCGGGCCGCGGGCACGCACGAGCGGCTGACCGGCCTGTTCGGCCGCTGGCACGACCCCATCCCCCAGCTGCTCGACCGGGCGGCGCAGGCGGAGCTGCACTACGACCGGATCGAGGACGCCGCCTGCCCGGTCGACCGGTTCTTCGCCGGGCGCGTCGTCCTGGTCGGCGACGCGGCCCACCCGATGACGCCCAACGTGGGCGCGGCCGGGCTGGCTCTGGAGGACGCCGTGGAGCTGGCGCACGCGACCGCGAGCGCCGGGAGCTGGGACGAGCTGCAGGCGGGCCTGGCCGCCTACGACGCCAGCAGGCGGGCGCGCACCGCCCGGCTGCGCGTGATGTCGCGCTGGATGGGCCGCGTCGCCGGGCTGTCCGCGCCGGTGGCGGTGGCCGCCCGCAACACCGGCGTGTGGCTCGGCGGGCTGCTGCCGGAGGCGGTGTCCCGCCGCTCGATGGACGCGATGGTCGGCTGGTCGGTCCCGCCGCCGCGGTGATCCCGCGTTCGCCCGCGGGCGCGTTGCCATTCGAGGGGCGCGCTGTTTCACTGTCCATTGCCAGAGTGGACGTTCTCGGCAAGCCGATCCCCTGATTCGCCACGTGCGCCGGAATCACCTGTCGACGCGAAGTTGGGACACTATGGAAGCGCGTGATTTCGAGCTGCTCATCGGCCAGAACATCATCGACCGGTACCAGTCCGACAACACCCGACCGGAGGTTTTCCACCTGGTCGGCATGGAGTGGGACCTGCTCGACGACGTGTGGCCGCCGACGTATTCCCCGGGCGGGGAGCTGTTCGCCGACCGGATCCCGTTCGCGGAGATGAGCGCGTTCCTGGAGATGGGCTGCGGCACCGGGATCATGTCGGTGCTGGCCGCGCTGGCCGGGGTGCAGCGGGTGCTCGGCCTGGACATCAACCCGGCGGCCGTGCGCAACACCGAGCTGAACGCCCAGCGCCACGGCGTCGCCGACCGGGTGACCGCCCGGGTCAGCAACCTGTACTCGGCGGTCGAGCCGGGCGAGCGGTTCGACGGCATCTACTGGAACCCGCCGTTCCTCAACGCCCCCGAGGACGGCGTGGACTCCTCCATCTGGCACGAGACGATGTTCGACCCGGCGTACGCCAAGCTGCGCCGCTTCCTGTCCGAGGGCCGCGACCTGCTCACCCCGCGCGGCCGCGCCTACCTGTGGTTCGGCGAAGCGCTCGGCAACCCGACGCTGGTGGGCGACCTGGCCGCGGAGACCGGCTACGCGCTCGACGTGCTGCAGAAGGTCGAGATGTCGGAGATCCCCGAGGCGCTGGTCGACGCCTTCCCCGCCGACCTGACCGGTGGGGAGGGCGATGGCGGCGGCGCGTGGCACCTGCACCTGCTGGAGCTGAAGCCCCGGTGAGCGCCCGACCGCGACCACCGCTTCGCCACCCACCCGAACCAGCGCGAGGGGACACACCGATGGTAGATCGGCCGTTGCAGGTCTGGCTGGTGCAGCAGGGCGTCTGGGCCATGTCGCTGGAGTCCATGCCGCTGGCCTCCGGCTATCTCAAGGCCACCGCGCTGGCGCAGGCCGACATCGCCGAGCGCGCCGACATCCGCATCCACAACTTCGACGGCGGCAGCACGCTGTTCGGCATGGCCAACGACCTGTTCGCCGCCGGGACGCCGGATGTGATCGCCTTCTCCGTGCTGGGCTGGAACTACCAGGAGTTCGCCGCGCTGGCCGAGACCTTCAAGCAGCTCAACCCCGACGGCTGGGTCGTCTTCGGCGGCAACCACGTCTCCCACCAGGCCGCCCGCGTCTTCGGGATGCACCCCTACGTCGACATCATCGTCAACGGCGAAGGCGAGTTCACCTTCTGCGACCTGCTGCGGGCCCGCCTCGACGGGCAGTCGGCCCGCGCGCTGCACGCGATCGACGGGATCTCCTTCCAGGCGGGCGACGGCGAGGTGGTGACCACCGAGGACCGGCCGCGGATCGAGAACCTCGACGACATCGCCTCGCCGTTCCTCACCGGCGCGATCCCGCTGGCAGGCCCGGACGGGGAGTTCCCCTACGACGTGGCGCTGCTGGAGACCAACCGCGGCTGCCCGTACAAGTGCTCCTTCTGCTACTGGGGCGGCGCGGTCGGCCAGCGGGTGCGCGCCTTCTCCCGGGAGCGGCTGCGCGCGGAGATCGAGCTCTTCGCCCGGCACCGGGTGCACACGCTGGTGCTGTGCGACGCCAACTTCGGGATGATGCCCAGCGACCTGGAGTTCGTCGAGGACGTCATCGCCGCGCGGGAGCAGTACGGCTACCCCAAGAGCATCGAGACCTCGTGGGCGAAGAACAAGTCCGCGGTGTTCTACAAGATCGTCAAGGCGATGAAGGACGCGGGCCTGCACAGCTCGTTCACCCTCGCGCTCCAGACGCTGGACGAGGACACCCTCGACCTGATGAACCGCCGCAACATGAAGGTCAACGATTGGGAGAGCCTGGCGGAGTGGCTGGGCAAGGAGGGCCTGGACTGCTACGCCGAGCTGATCTGGGGCGCCCCGGGCGAGACGATCGAGACGTTCATGAAGGGCTACGACCGGCTGGCCAACCACGTCTCGCGGGTCGCGGTCTACCCCATGCTGATCCTGCCGAACACCACCTACCACACCGACCGGGAGCGCTTCGGCCTGGTGACGGTGCGCGGCAACACCGACGACTTCGAGTACCTGCTCTCGCACGACACCATGTCACCGCGGGACAACCAGTACATGCACCGGTTCATCTTCGTGTCCCGGCTCATCGCCGAGAACCCGGTGCTGCGGTTCGTCTGGGCGCCGCTGCGCACCCTGGGCGGCATCACCCAGTCCGAGCTGATCCGGTCGCTGATGGAGTGGTTCGAGACCGACCGGCACCCGATCGCCGAGCCGTTCCGCGCTGGCATGGTCAACTCGTTCACCGACTCCGACGTGCTCGCCCCGGTGCTCACCCTGCTCTACGGCAACGACGACGCCAAGGACATGCTGCGGCGCTGGTGGAGCGAGTGGACGATCCCGCGCGTGCGGACCGAGGTGCGCCACCTGCTGGACACCGTGTTCGAGTACGACCTGATCACCCTGCCCGCCTACACCATGCCGTCGCAGGAGCCATCGCCGCGGCACGCCAACGAGACGCTGCCGCAGGTGGAGATCGACGGCGACGGCTACTACGTGTGGCGCGACGGGTGGAAGGGCTTCGACGTGCCCGCGTTCAGCCTGGCGCTGCGCCGCGGCGAGCCGTACGAGCACCTGCTGACCGACTCGGTGCACTCGCTCTACTACAAGGTCGGCGCCGACCACTTCCTGCCGTCCACCAACCACGAGGAGATCCTCTACTACATGGGCAGGCTGGGTCGCCAGCTGGCACGGTCCTGACAGGACTCGATCCGTTCGTTGCGCACCACTGGAGGGAAACGATGTCCGGTCATGTGACGATCGACCCGCTCGCCGACGGCGCAGGCGAACGGCAGCCCCCCGGGGTGGACGGGGTGGACGCGGTGGCCGCCGGGCTCACCGGGCGCTGGCAGGGCGAGTCGAGCCTGCTGGCCGCCATGTGCGCGCACGCGCTGGTGCCCGCGGGCAAGCTGTTCCGGCCGATCCTGCTGCTGGAGTCGGCCCGCGCGGTCGGCGGCGACCCCGCGGTGGTGCTGCCCGCCGCGGTCGGCGCGGAGTCCGGGCACGTGGCGAGCCTGGTGCACGACGACATCATCGACAACGACGACCTGCGCCGGGGGCGGCCGTCGGTGCAGCACAAGTACGGCGCGGACAACGCCATCATCGCAGGCGACGCGCTGATCTTCGACTTGTTCGTCGCGCTGGCCGAGTGCCGCCACACCGGCGCGGCCCCCGACCGGATCGTGGCCGCGCTGGACGTGGTGGCGCGCTGCGGGATCGACCTGTGCCGCGGCCAGAGCCTGGAAGCCGAGCTGTGCGAGCGGCTGGACTTCGACATCGACGCCTACCTGACGATGGTGCGCTGGAAGACCGCGGCGCTGTTCCGCGGCGCGTGCGAGTGCGGGGCGCTGCTGGCGGGCGGGGACGAGGGGGCGGTGCTGGCGCTGGGCGCGTTCGCGGAGAACCTGGGCTGCGCGTTCCAGATCCACGACGACGTGATGGCCTGCACCCGCGACACCGACGCGATGGGCAAGCCGGACACCAGCGACGTGCGCAACGGCAGGCTGACGCTGCCGGTCATCCTGGCCTACCGGGCCGCGGGCCCGCAGGACCGCGACGCGATCACCGCGGTGCTGGTCGGCGGCGGCGACCCGGCGGGCAGGCGGGCCGCGCTGCTGGCCATCCTGGAGCGCACCGGCGCGATCGGCGCCGCCACCGCGCTGGCCAGGCAGTACTGCGAACGCGCGATCGCGGCGCTGCGCCCGCTGCCCGACTCGGCGAGCCGGGACCGGCTGCACGGCTTCGCCCAGGCCGCGATCGACCGGGACCGGTGAGCGCCGTGGCCGCCGAGCCGACCGATCCGCCGCGGCGCGTGGTGCTGGCCGAGCCGCGCGGCTTCTGCGCGGGGGTGCGCCGCGCCATCGACATGACCGAGCGGGCGCTGGAGCTGCACGGCCCGCCCGTCTACGTGCGCAAGCAGATCGTGCACAACCACTTCATCGTCGGCGTGCTGGAGCGCAAGGGGGCGCGGTTCGTCGAGGAGATCGCGGAGGTGCCGCGGGGCGGGGTGTGCGTGCTGTCCGCGCACGGGGTCTCCCCCGCCGTGCGCGCCGCGGCGGCCGCGGCCGACCTGCACGTCATCGACGCGACCTGCCCGCTGGTGGCCAAGGTGCACCAGCAGGCGAAGCGGGCCACCCGCGACGGCCGGGTGCTGCTGCTGATCGGGCACGCCGACCACGAGGAGACCGAGGGTACCCGGGGCGAGGCGCCGCAGCGGACCATCGTCGTGGAGACCGCCGCGGACGTGGACCGGCTCGACCTCGCGCCGGGCACCCCGGTCGCCTACCTCACCCAGACGACTCTGTCGGTGGACGACACCGCCGATGTGGTCGCCCGCATCCGGCAGCGGTTCACCGATGTCGCCGAGCCGTCGAGCGACACCATCTGCTACGCCACCCAGAACCGGCAGACCGGCATCAAGTCGCTGGCCCGCCAGTGCGAGCTGATCCTCGTCGTGGGGTCGGCGAACTCCAGCAACTCGCAGCGGATGGTCGACGTGGCTCGGTCGGCGGGCGTGCGCGCCCACCTCGTGCCGGACGCGGGCCACCTGCGCGCCGAGTGGCTGCGCGGTGTGCGCGCGGTCGGGCTCAGCTCCGGGGCCAGCGCGCCGGAGGTCCTGGTCGACGCGGTGCTGGTGCGGCTGGCCGAGCACGGCTTCGACCAGGTGGAGGTGGACCGCACCGCGGTGGAGGACATCACCTTCTCGATGCCGGGCAGCGGGTCCACCGGGCACCGGCCCCGGCCGCTGCTGCCCTCGATCCGGCAGCCGTCGGACCTGCGGCGGCTCACGGTGGCCGAGCTGGCCGACTTGGCCGCCGAGTTGCGGGCGCTGCTGGTGGCGGAGGTGTCCCGGACCGGGGGGCACCTCGGGCCGGGGCTCGGCGTGGTCGAGCTGACGCTGGGGCTGCACCGGGTGTTCGACTCCCCCGCCGACCGGATCCTGTGGGACACCGGCCACCAGGCGTACGTCCACAAGGCGCTGACCGGCCGGTGGGGCGAGTTCGGCCGGATGCGGGCGCGCGGCGGGCTCTCCGGCTACCCGTCCCGTGCCGAGTCGCCGCACGACATCATCGAGAACTCCCACGCCTCCACCGCCCTGTCCTACGCCTACGGCATGGCCACCGCCGACCGGCTGCGCGGGGTCGAGGACCGCAGGGTGGTCGCGGTGGTCGGCGACGGCGCGCTGACGGGCGGGATGGCGTGGGAGGCGCTGAACTCGATCGGCGGGGACGGCGCGCGGGTCGTCATCGTCCTCAACGACAACGGGCGGTCGTACTCGCCCACGGTCGGTGGGCTGGCCCGGCACCTGGCTGGCGCGCGGCCGCACACGTTCTTCCCGGCCCTGGGCATCGACTACCTCGGGCCGGTCGACGGGCACGATGTGGTGGCGGTGCAGCGGGCGCTGCTGCGGGCCCGCGACGCGGCCGGGCCGGTGGTCGTGCACTGCCTGACCAGCAAGGGGCGCGGCCACCGGCCCGCGGAGGACGACCAGGTCGACCACTTCCACGCGGTGCGGCCCGCGGGCGCGCCCGCGTCCCCGGGCGGTCCATCGTGGACCTCGGTGTTCGGGGACGAACTGGCCGCCATCGGCGGCAGGCGCCCCGACGTCGTGGCGATCACCGCTGCGATGCGCGACCCCACGGGCCTGAGCGCGTTCGCCGCGCGCTTCCCGGACCGGGTGCTGGACGTGGGGATCGCCGAGCAGAACGCGGTGACCACCGCGGCGGGGCTGGCGATGGCGGGCCTGCGCCCGGTCGTGGCGATCTACTCGACGTTCCTGAACCGGGCCTTCGACCAGGTGCTGCTGGACGTGGCGCTGCACTCCTGCCCGGTCGTGTTCGTGCTCGACCGCGCGGGCATCACCGGCGACGACGGACCGTCGCACAACGGGATGTGGGACCTGTCGCTGCTCAACATCGTGCCCGGCCTGCGGGTCGCGGCCCCGCGCGATGCCGCGTCGCTGCGCGAGGCGTTGCGCGGGGCGCTGGCGACGACGGACGGCCCGTGCGCGATCCGCTTCCCGAAGGGGGCGGTCGGCCCGGACCTCCCCGCGGCCTTCTCCTACGCGGGGCTGGACGTGCTGCGCCCGGACCCCCGCGACGACGTCCTGCTGCTGTCGATCGGCGCGATGGCGCGCACCTGCCTGGACGCGGCCGCGCGGCTGGCGGCGGCCGGGATCGGGGTGACCGTGGTCGACCCCGGCTGGGTGCGGCCGGTGAACCCGCTGCTGCGGGTCATGGCCCCGCGCTTCCGCGTGGTCGCGGCCGTCGAGGACAACCTCACCGCGGGCGGGTTCGGCTCGGCGCTGGCCGACGACCTGCGCGCGGCCGGGGTCGGCACGCCGGTGGTGGGCTTCGGCATCCCCCGGCGCTTCCTGGCCCACGGCAAGCGCGGCGAGGTGCTGGCCGAGTGCGGCCTGACGGCCGAGGCGATCGCCGCGGACCTGGCGGCGCGGGTGGCCGCGCCCGCGCGGGAAGCCGAGCCGAGCGGGGTGGTCGGATGAGCGTGCACCTGGGCATGCCCGGGCCCGCGGCGCTGGCGCGGCGGCGGCCCACCCGGCAGATGCGGGTGGGGCCGATTGGGGTGGGCAGCGATTTCCCGGTGTCGGTGCAATCGATGACCACGACTTTGACGGCCGATGTGAACGCCACCTTGCAGCAGATCGCCGAGCTGACCGCCGCAGGCTGCGACATCGTGCGCGTGGCCTGCCCCTCCCAGGACGACGCCGAGGCGTTGCCCGCTATTGCGCGGAAGTCGCAGATCCCGGTGATCGCCGACATCCACTTCCAGCCCCGCTACGTCTTCGCCGCCATCGAGGCCGGGTGCGCGGCGGTGCGGGTCAACCCCGGCAACATCAAGAAGTTCGACGACAAGGTCAAGGAGATCGCCGCCGCCGCACGCGACCACGGCACCCCCATCCGCATCGGCGTCAACGCCGGATCGTTGGACCCCCGGCTGCTGGCCAAGCACGGCAAGGCCACCCCCGA